>CALYZD010000006.1 GCA_945607565.1 uncultured Bacteroidales bacterium
CGCTTCAGCCTGGGCCTCGACATCGACAACGCCCGCCTCTGGAGCCCCGACGAGCCCAACCTCTACACGCTGCACGTCGACGTGCTGGCCGACGGCCGACCGGCTGACACCCACACGCAGCGCTTCGGCATCCGCCAGATCGACATACGCCCCGAAGGCCTCTGGCTCAACGGCCGGCGCACCTTCTTGCGCGGCGTCAACCGGCATCAGGAATACCCCTACGTGGGCTACGCCGCCGGCGACAACGCACAGTGGCGCGACGCCTACCGCATCAAGCAGGGCGGCTTCGACTATGTGCGATGCAGCCACTATCCGCCCTCGCCCGCATTCCTCGACGCCTGCGACGAGCTGGGCATAATGGTGCTCGACGCCATCCTTGGCTGGCAGTATTTCGGCGACTCGGCCTTTCAGGCGCACGCCTTGGCATCGTCGCAGCAGCTCATACGCCGCGACCGCAACCACCCCTGCGTGCTGGCCTGGGAGCTCAGCATCAACGAGACACGGATGCCGCAGTCGTTCATCGAAGCGGCAGGCCGCATAGTGCGCGCCGAGCAGGCCGGCGGCTACATGGCCGGATGGGTGCGCGGCGGATACGACGTCTACATCGAGGCGCGCCAGCACCGCAAGGGCGTGGACCCGAGCCGCCCGCTGATTGTGTCGGAATATGGCGACTGGGAATATTATGCGCAGAACGCCGGCTTCAACCAGGAGGGCTGGGCCGACCTGATGGCCGAGGAGCGCAACAGCCGTCAGCCGCGCGGGGCGGGCGAGATGCGTCTGCTGCGCCAGGCCACCAACGTGCAGGAGGCCCACAACGACAATCTTGGCACCCATGCCTTTGCCGACGGCTATTGGGTGATGTTCGACTACAACCGCGGCTATGCCGACGACATCGAATATTCGGGGCTGATGGACATCACGCGTCTGCCCAAGCCGGCGTGGCACTTCTTCCGCAGCCAGCGCGACATAGGGCGCGGAGCCTTCGGCGAGCCGATGGTCCACATAGCCTCGGAGTGGAAGCCCGGAGTGAGCCGCGGCGTGCGCGTCTTCAGCAACTGCGATGAGGTCGAACTCCTGCTCGACGGCCGCTCGCTTGGCCGCCGCCGTCCCGACACGGGCAGCATCTGCCGCAATCTGCCCCATCCGCCCTTCACCTTCGACGTGGACTGCACCGCACCCGGCAAGCTGACGGCCAACGGCTATCACAACGGGACGCTCGTGGCCTCTCACGACGTCATCAGCGCAGGCCGCCCGTCGGCACTCCGCCTGGCGGTGGACGTGAGCGGACGCAAGCCCGAGCGCGGCGTGGCCGACCTCGTGTTCGTCTATGCATCGATAGTGGACAGCTTGGGCACCGTGGTGACATCGGCGCAGGGCAGCGTCAGCTTCGAGTGCGAGGGCGACGCCCAGATAGTGGGCCCCGCCACAGTGCCCGCCGAGGCCGGCATAGCGCCGCTGATGGTGCGCCTGGGCAGCAGCCCCGAGCCCTGCCGCATCCGCGCCGTGTGCGACGGCATGGAGGCCGAAACAAAAATGTGACAGCACACCCTAAATATCAAACCAAAACCAATGGCTCGCGCTGTCGGGCCAAAACAACCAAAACAAAAAGAATATGAATCGTTTGAAAACACTTTCTGCACAGTTGGTCAGGCAAGGCCTGCTGCTGTGGCTGATTGCGACGGCCGGTGCGGCCGTGGCACAGAATGTTAGCGTGAGCGGCACCGTGTCCGACGCCGGCGGAATGCCCCTGCCGGGCGTGGCCGTGATGGTGCCGGGGACCACCACGGGCACCGTCACCGATTTTGACGGAAAATACAACATCAGCGTCGACCGCAACGGGCGGCTGGTCTTCTCGTTCATCGGCTTCGAGTCCGACACGGCCGATGTGGCCGGGCGCACGGTCATCGACGTCCGCCTCTACGAAGAGATGCAGAACCTGAGCGACGTGGTGGTGGTGGGCTACGGCACGCAGCGCAAGAAGGACCTGACCGGCTCCATCACCTCCGTCAGCAGCGACGACTTCAACGGCGGCCTGGTCAGCTCGCCCGAGCAGCTCATCAGCGGCAAGGTGGCCGGCGTGCAGATAATGCAGTCCAACGGCTCGCCCACCTCGGGCAGCACCATCCGCATCCGCGGCGGCGCGTCGCTCAACGCCAGCAACGACCCTCTGATTGTGCTCGACGGTGTGCCCCTCGAGATTGGCGGCATCAGCGGCAACTCCAACAACTTCATGTCGCTGATCAACCCCAACGACATCGAGAGCATGACGGTGCTCAAAGATGCCTCGTCGACGGCCATCTACGGCTCGCGTGCGTCCAACGGCGTCATCATCATCACCACCAAAAAGGGCTCGCAGACGGGCATCAAGGTGCAGGCTTCGACCACGCACTCCATTCAGCACGCCCACACGTTTGCCGACATGCTCTCGCGCGATGAGTTCGTCAGAGTGGTCAAGGCCGAGGCCACCGAAGCCCGTCAGGCGCTGCTGGGCACGGCCGACACCGACTGGAACGACGAGATCTACCGCCTGGCCTACGGCACCGACAACAACGTCAGCATCAGCGGCAGCCTCTTCGACGTGCCCGTCAGACTGTCGGTGGGCTACTACAATCAGGACGGCGTGCTCGACACCGACAATGCCGAGCGCTTCACCGGCGCGCTGACCGTGACGCCCTCGTTCTTCGACGACAAGTTGCGCCTGAACATCAACGGCAAGGCTTCGCTCAACAACAACCGCTTCGCCGCCGACGGCGCCATCTGGAACGCCGCCACATGGAACCCCACGCTGCCCGTCTATTCGGGTGAGGACAAGTCGGTCTTCGGCGGATTCACCGAGGCCGTCAGCGGCGGAATGCCCGTCAACGGCGCCACGGCCAACCCCGTGGGCCTGCTCGAGATGCACGGCTCGCAGAGCACCGTCAAACGTCTGGTGGGCAACTTCGACATCGACTACAAGATGCACTTCATGCCCGAACTGCGCCTGCACGCCACACTGGGCGGCGACTATGCCGAGGGCGAGGGCGAGGTCTACATCCCCGAGGTGGCCTTCGAGAGCTACACCACCGGCGGCCGCGACTACAAATACGGCCCGCAGAAGAACTCGAACCGCCTGCTGACGGCCTATCTGAACTACTACAAATATTTCGACAACATCAATTCGACCCTCGACCTGACGGCCGGCTACGACTACCAGCACTGGAAGAGCCGCACGCCGCAGTATGACATAACCAACTGCGCCGGCGAAGTGCAGTCGACAGTGGCCGCCGCCGACCAGCGCCACGTGCTGCTGTCCTACTACGCCCGCGCCAACTTCGCCTTCGACGAGCGCTACATGCTGACGGCTACCGTGCGCCGCGACGGCACGTCGCGCTTCTCCGACGACAACCGCTGGGGCACCTTCCCGTCGGTGGCTCTGGCCTGGAGGCTGAGCGAGGAGTCGTTTCTGAGCGGCGCCGACTTCCTGAGCGACCTCAAGGTGCGCCTCTCCTACGGCGTCACCGGCCAGCAGGACGGCATCGGCAACTATAACTATCTGCCCGTCTACACCATCGGACAGGGCAACGCGCAGTATCAGCTCGGCGACGAATTCGTGACCACCTACCGCCCCGAAGCCTACGTGGCCGACCTGAAGTGGGAGACCACCGAGTCGTTCAACTACGGCTTCGACTTCGGATTCCTCGACAACCGCATCGGCGGCAGCTTCGACTTCTACACCCGCAAGACCAAGGACCTGCTGGCCACCGTGCCCTCGGCCGCCGGCACCAACTTCGACAAGACCATCCTGACCAACGTGGGCAACGTCGAGAGCAAGGGCATCGAGTTCAGCCTCAACGTGACCCCCGTCAAGACCGAGAAGTGGAACTGGGACCTGAGCTTCAACCTGACCTGGCAGGACACCGAGATAACCAACCTCTCGCTCGTCAGCAGCTCGGCCGTGACCAACACGCTGGTGGGCCCCAGCATCGACTCCTACCAGTTCCAGGTGTTCACCGAAGGCTACGCGCCCTACATGTTCTACCTCTATCATCAGCTCTACGACGAGAACGGACGGCCCATCGAGGGCGCCTATGCCGACATCAACAACGACGGCCAGGTCAACACCGACGACCGCTACCGCTGCCACTCGCCCGCGCCCGACTACATCATGGGCCTGAGCACCAGCCTGCAGTACGGCAAGTGGACGCTCAGCACCAGCCTCAGGGCCAACATCGGCAACTACGTCTACAACGGCATGCAGATGAACACCGGCGCATTCGGCACCATGAGCTACAACGACTTCCAGCTCAACAACCTGTCGAGCAGCTATCTCGAGACCGGATTCCAGACGCGCCAGCACCTGTCGGACTACTATCTCGAGAACGCCTCGTTCCTCAAGATGGACAACCTGACGCTGGGCTACAACTTCGGCAAGGTGGCCGGTCTGTTCAACCTCAGCGCCACGGCCATGGTTCAGAACGTATTCACGATCACCGACTATTCGGGCGTCGACCCCGAAGTGCCCGAGGGCATGGACAATTCGTTCTATCCGCGTCCTACAATCTATTCAATCGGTTTGGGTATAGAATTCTAAAAATCAGAAAGCAATGAAACGATTAACATCCATAATAGCCTCAATGGCAATGGTCGCCGCAGCAGCTTGCACCGACGACCTCGATCAGGCACCGCACATCGAAGACACGTCGGAAACCGTCTACGCCGACGCCGCCAACTACAAGAGCGTCATGGCCAAAGTCTACGCCTCGCTCGTCCTCTCGGGTCAGGAGCGCACCGACGCCGACCTCTCGACCGCCAACCGCGACGGCACCTACATGCGCGCCTACATCAACCTGCAGGAAGACGGCACCGACGAGATGGCCTGCGTCTGGCTCTCGGGCGACAACTGCTCGGGGCTGACCTATCTGAGCTGGGACTCGAACGACGCCTGGGTGTCGGACTTCTACTATCGCGCCTACTACACCGTGGCGCTGGCCAACGAGTTTCTGCGCAACGCCCAGGACGGACAGATAGCCCGCTTCTCGGCCGCCGAGCAGGACGCCATCCGCAGCTATCGGGCCGAAGTCCGCTTTGTGCGCGCACTCAGCTATTCGCACCTGATGGACTGCTTCGTGGAGCTGCCCTTCGTCGACGAGAACGACGCCGTGGGAGCGTTCGTGCCGCCGGTCTACAACCGCTCGCAGATGTTCGAATACGTGCAGGCCGAGCTCAAGGACATTGCCGACAACGACAACGGCCTGCCCGCCACCAACGAATACGCCCGCGCCTGCAAGGCCGCCGCTTGGACCCTGCTGGCCAAGAACTACCTGAACGCCGAGGTCTACACCGGCACGCCGCACTGGTCCGACTGCATCACCTACTGCCGCAAGGTGCTCGACGCCGGCTATCAGCTCCACTCCGACTACACGCTGCTCTTCAACGCCGACAACCATCTGCGCACCGACGAGATAATCTTCGCCCTCGCGCTCGACAACGAGCACACCTGCGCCTACGGCGCCACCACGCTGCTGGTGTGCGGCTCGGTTCTGGGCGGCTCGACCATGCAGCCGGCCAACTACGGCGTGTCGAGCGCATGGAGCATGTTCAGGGCACGCGGCGCGTTCGCCAACCTCTTCACCTACGGCGGCTCGTCGCTCGTGACCGCCGACTCGCGCTGCAAGCTCTACACCGACGGCCAGGAGCAGTACATCACCGACGAGCCTGACAAGTATCAGACCCAAGGCTACGCCTACGAGAAGTTCACAAACCTGACCGACACCCGCAACATGGCCGGCGGCAGCACCGAGAACGGCGTCTGCACCGACTTCCCGCTCATGCGCCTTGCCGACGTCAAGCTGATGTTGGCCGAGAGCGTGCTCCGCGGAGGCGAAGGCGCCACCATGCAGGACGCCCTCGACGCCGTCAACTCGCTGCGCACGCGCGCCTTCGGCGACGACAGCCACAACCTGGCCCAGTCCGACCTGACGCTCGACCTGATAATCGACGAGCGCGGACGCGAGCTCTTCCTCGAATGCACCCGCCGCACCGACCTCATCCGCTTCGGCCTGTTCACCACCGACCAATATCTGTGGGAATGGAAGGGCGGAGTGGCCGAGGGTAGAGCCGTCGACAGCAAATACAACCACTATCCGGTGCCCGCCACCGAGATGACCGCCAATCCGAACATCAAGAACGAAGGCTATTAATCAACTTTAAAGATTTATCAGTATGAAAACCAGCATATTTTCGACAATCGCGGCCGCGCTTTGCCTCGTAGCCTGCGACGACGACAAGGAAACGCTCGTCGTCAGCGGAATGGGCAGCGCCACGCTGACCTGCAGCGCCGCCGGCACAAGCATCGAGCTCGATGCCGACAAGGCCGACGAGGAGGCCGTCTCCTTCACCTGGCAGAACGCCGACCTCGCACTCTCGAACCCCGACTACGCTCTGCCCGAAATGGTGCAGAACAAGCTCCAGTTCTCCACCTCCGACACGTTCGACCCCATGGTGTCGGTCAGCGTCGGCACGGGCAATCAGGCCAGCTTCACCGGAGCCGAGCTCAACAGCACCGTCTTCAGGCTGGGCGTGGGCGATGCGGGCGCCGACATCTTCGTGCGCATGGCATCGGTCTATGGCAGCAACCAGGCCGAGCACTACAGCGGCGCCGTCACATTCTTCGTGCGCCCGTTCGTGCTCGACATGACCACACTGCGCATCTTCAGCCGCTCGGGCGACGAGGTGGGCGACGAGGTGGCTCACCTCTACTCGCCCGACTCCGACCGCAACTACGCCGGCTTTGTGGTGACGCCCGGTACGTGGTTCAACTTCTATGCCTTTGAGGGCGACGACACCCAGCTGGGCACCGACGCCAACTGGACGGCCTTCAGCCTCATCGAGTCGACCAACAACATGTGGTTCCCCGACGCCAAGGGCGCCTTCTACGTCACCGCCAGCGTGCCCGACGCCGAGTGGACCTGCCTGCACCTGGGCGACGTTACCTTTGCCGGCGGAGCCGAAGCGGCTGTGGCCGTGGCCGACGCATCGGCCGCCACGCTGACGGCCATCGTCACCACCACCGACGCTGACGCCGCCATCACCGTCAGCGGCACCGGCAAGCGCTACGACCTGACCACAGGCACCGACGCCGGCGCCGATGTCGAATACGCCTTCGCCTTCGAGGCCGACGGCTCGCTCGGCTTCGTCAGCGGCAGCACCGCCGGCACCGCACTCACCATTGCCGAGGCCGGCACCTACACCATCACCCTCAGCCTCGACGGCGCACGGCCCGCCTACACCATCGAGTCGGGCGCGGCCGAAATGCCCGTGCCGCAGCTCGAACAGGTCTACCTCATCGGCCTCGACGACAACATCTTCGGCGGATGGTCGTTCGACCACAGCGTGCTCAGCCACTCGGCCGACAGCGTCTTCACCGGAGTGCTCTGGGTCGACTCGCAATGGGGCTTCCAGGTGGCCACGGTCAAGGACGACTGGGGCTCGGTCTATAAGCTCGGCGAAACCGAAGGCACCATAGCATGGGGCGGCTCCGACAACATCCCCGCACCCGAGGCAGGCCTCTACCGCATCAGCATCGACCTGAAGAATCTGACCTACTCGTTCGAAGCCGTCACGCTCGGCGACGTCCTCTACGTGGTGGGCCTCAACAACGACTGGGACACCTTCATCGAAATAGCCAAGACCGACGCCGAGGGCGTCTACTCGGGCGCCATCGAGGTGACGCTCAAGTCCGACTGGGGCTTCCAGATTCTGGTCGACAAGAGCGACTGGGACACCAAGTTCGGCGGCGCCGACGGCAAGCTCGTCTTCGGCCAGAACCTGACCGACCCGGCCGAGGAGACTGCCGGCACCTACACCCTGACGGTCAACCTGCGCGAGGCCACCTACTCGCTCACGGCCGCCGAATCTGAATGAACCGAATAAAAAACAACCCTGCGCGGCCGGCGGACACCACTGCCGCCGGCCCGCTTTTCTCAACCAGAAAGAAAAAGACGATGATTACCAACAAACTGATTTCCATTGCGGTGGCGGCAGCCATGATGGCCGCAGGCTGCTCGCGCGACTACAACGACGACATCCGCGACGAATACGGCTCGCTGCTCGACACTCCCTCCGACGACACCCCCTCCGACGACGTGGAGCACCACTTTGACCCGACGCTGGTGATGGGCGCCGACATCTCGCTGCTGCCCTCCTACGAAGCTGCCGGCTCGGTCTATCGCGACGCCGCCGGCAACGCCTCCGACGCGCTCACGCTCTTCGCCCAGGCCTCCATGACCACCATGCGCGTCCGCCTCTTTGTGGACCCCACCGGCACCGACAAGGCCGTGGTCCAGGACCTCGACTACGTCACGTCGCTCTGCCAGCGCCTTGTGGGTGCGGGCTTCGGGGTGATGCTCGACTTCCACTATTCCGACACCTGGGCCGACCCCGTCAAGCAGTACAAGCCGGCCGCATGGGAAGGCCTCACCGGCTCTGACCTGACCGACCGCGTCTACACCTACACCAAAGACTGCCTCGAGCACCTCAAGGCCGCCGGCGTGGTGCCCACGCACATTCAGGTGGGCAACGAGATTACGTCGGGCATGATATGGGAAGACGGTCGCATCAGCTACGGCTCCGACACCAACTGGAGCACCTTCGCCGCCCTCTTCAACAGCGGCGCCAAGGCCTGCCGCGAGGTCTGCCCCGACGCCAAGGTCATCCTGCACATCGAGCGTCCCGGCAAGCTCGACCTGCAGAAGCAGTTCATCCAGCGCGCCATGGCCTTCAACTTCGACTTCGACGTGCTCGGCCTGAGCTACTATCCCATCTGGTCCGACCACGGCACCATCGAGGCCTTCTCGGCCACGCTCGACTACTACGCCCAGACCTACCCCGACATTGCGGTGATGGTCTGCGAGTTCTCCTACAACTATGCGTGGTATCCCACCGACGCCACCTTCGACTACACCTCCGTCTACCCGGCCACCGCCGAAGGCCAGCGCCTCTTCACCGCCGACCTGATTGCGATGCTGCGCACGCACTCCAACGTCACCGGCCTCTTCTGGTGGTTTGCCGAAGAGAACGAGAAGAACGACGCCGGCTACACCGGAATCCTCTCCAACTGGATCAACCGCGGCCTCTTCGACAACACCACCGGCTGCGCCCTGCCTGCCATGGACGAGCTGAGCCGATTCCTCGAAATACGCGAATAGCCAATCATAGATTCTTTTTTATTTGAGACTGAAAAAGGGAGCGCGGCCCACTTGCGGGCTGCGCTCCCTTTGCCGTTGTGCGGGCCGCAGTCGCCCCCGCGCGGAAACGACGACGGCTGCCGTGAGCGTATCTCTCAGCGGCAGCCGTCGGTTTTTGTTCAGGTTTTTTAGTCGTCAGTCGGGATGCCCGGGTCAGTGCTTCGGGCTCATCGACACTTCCACAATGTTGGCATCGTCCAGCACCTTCTGTGCCATGGCCTTGATGTCGTCGGGCGTCAGCGAGTCGAGCAGCGCGTCGAAGCCGTCGAGGCGGTCGTAGCCGTTGACGATTTTTTCGGTCAGCGTGCCGAGCCACCATTCGTTTTCGCGCAGGTTTTCGGCGCGTTTCTTGCGCAGATTGCCAATCACCTTGTCGAAGTCCGACTTCAGCGGGCCGTTGGCGGCAATGGTCCTGAGCTCGTCGTGGATTATGCCCAGCAGCTTTTCGAACTTGGCCGGGTCGGTGTCGAAGACCATGATGAGTCTGTATTCAGGCTTCGGATTGCGGCGCACGGTGGCGTAGGTGCTCACGCCGTAGGTGCCGCCCTCGCGCTCGCGTATCGATTCGAGGTAGCGGATGTCGAGCACGCAGGCGAGGACGTCGATGCAGATGTTGTTGCGCATCGTGTAGTCGAGCGAGCCGGTGTAGGCCGTGTAGCTCGACGTCTTGTCGACCTTCAGTTCGCGCTCGAAATTGTTGGCCGTGCGGCCTTTGGGCGCGCCGATGTTGCGGTCGGCGCACTGCTCGCGGGCCTTGGTGGTCTTGAGTCCGCCAATCCACTTGCACACGGCGGCCTTGCCGGCTTCGGTGTCGATGTTGCCCACGATGAAGACCGTGAAGTCGCCCGGATTGGCGAAGCGCTCGCGCTGCACCTTCATGGTGCGTCCCAGTTCGACCTTGGCCAGCGTCTCGAGCGACAGGCGGCCGGAGTAGGGGTTGCCGTTGGCCATCACCGATGCCACGCTGTCGGAGAAGACGCGCTGCGGGTCGAGCGATGCGTTGACCAGCAGCGTGTTGTACTGCTCGATGGTGGCGGCGTAGGCCGACGAGTCGGTGCGCAGTCCGGTGAAGTAGAGGTAGGCCAGCTGCAGCATGGTCTCAAAGTCCTTGACGCTGCTGACGCCTTTGATGCGTTCGTCGGTGGTGCCGATAGATGTCGAGATGGCCACGTTCTTGCCGGCCAGCATTTTCTGCAGGTCGGAGCTGCTGTATTTGCCCAGGCCGCTCATTTCCACCACGTCGCCGGCCACGAACGACGATGGCAGGTCGTCGGTGCTCACAAGCGAGCGTCCGCCCTTGCTGTATATCATCAGGCGTATTTCGTCGTTCTTGAAGTCGGTCGGCTTCACGTAGACGTCCATTCCGTTGGTCAGCGTCCAGCGCGTCACGCCGTCGATGCCGGTGGCCGATTCCTTCTTTATCTTGCCGGGCTTGGGCTCGGTCTCCACCAGCGGTCCGTCGAGCTTCTCCTCCACGTTGGCCGTCAGTTCGCGTTCGGGTGCCGATGCGAATGCGGCCAGCAGGTCGGCCGTCTTGGGGTCGTCCACGCCCTCTTTCTTGGGGCCCTTGTAGGTTATCACCACGTTGCGCTCCATCAGGTGCCTCGCGGCCATGCTCAGGTATTCGGCGCTGACCCGGCTGCCGAACTGCTCAAAGAACTTGCACTCCCAGAGGGCGTCGGGCATCGGCGTGGCTTCCAGGAAGTGGTCGACGCATCTCTGCACGTAGACTTCGGTCTTGGTGGTGTTGCGCTCGTTGTAGGCGTTCTCGAGTTCGCTGGCAATCTGTGCCTTGGCGCGTTCGGTCTCGCTCTCGCCGAAGCCGAAGCGCTTGATTTTCTCGGCCTCGTCAATCAGCAGGTCGAATGCCTCGCTGATTTTGCCCTCGGCCGGCACCATGTATATGCCGAGTTCGCCCTTGGTCTTGACCACGTTGCCTATCCCGGCCATTCCGTAGACGAACGGCGAGCCGGCCTTCTTGCTCAGGTCGTCGAGCCGGTTGCTGATGATTCGGGATATGATTGATTCGCTCAGCTCTTCCATCAGTGCCTTGAGCGGGTCGGCCGTCTTTTCGGCGTCGGGCATCGGGTCAAATCGGTAGGACAGCGAGATGATTCCGTAGCGCAGTTCGGGGTCGGTCACCACCGAGGCTATCGGCTCGGCATTGTCGGGCACGGTGTAGAAGATGCGCTTGGCGGCGTCGGGGGCCGGTGCCGGGATGTCGCTCCACATCCGGGTGATGCGCGCTTCGATGTCTTTGGGGTCGATGTCGCCCACAATCACCACGGCCTGCAGGTCGGGCCGGTACCACTTGCGGTAGTAGGCGCGCAGCTCGTCGTAGCTGAAGTTGTTGATGACGGCCGTGTCGCCAATCACGTCGCGCTTGGCATACTGCGTGCCCGGCATCGTGTTGCGGATGGTCTGCGTGTAGACGCGGCGCTGGCCCGTGTTGCGCGTGCGCCACTCTTCGCGTATGACGCCGCGCTCGTTGTCGATTTCCTCGCCTTCGAGCGAGATGAAGCCCGACCAGTCGTGCAGAATCAGCAGCGCGCTGTCGACCAGGCCGTCGACGTTGGTCGGCACGTTGCTCAGGTTGTAGACCGTTTCGTCGGTCGAGGTGTAGGCGTTCACGTTTTCGCCGAACTTGACGCCGTGGCTTTCCATGCAGTTGATTATGCCCTTGCCCGGAAAGTTCTTGGTGCCGTTGAACGCCATGTGTTCCAGGAAGTGGGCCAGGCCGTTCTGGTTGTCTTCTTCGAGGATGGCTCCCACGCGCTGCACGATGTAGAAGTCGGCGCGGTTTTCGGGCGTCTTGTTGTTGCGGATGTAGTAGGTCAGCCCGTTGTCGAGATGGCCGATCAGTGTCGCCGTGTCAGTCTGCACGGTCGGTTGGGCGGACAGCATGGTGCCTGCGCACAGCATGACTGCCGAGATTAATGTTTGTTTCATTTTAGTGTTGTTGTTTACAATTCGTGGCGAAATTATCAAATCATTTCCTTTATGATAGTTGGGCGGCGATTTTTTATGTCAAAATAACATATCGCGACTTTTGGCCAATGCCGGCGCCGTGCCGAATGCGGTGTGTGTCAGGCCGTCGTGGCCTGCGGATGCAATCGGACAGATGTCTTCTTCCGGGTCATGATTTTTTTTTTTCGGGGGGGGACGGTTTTTGCCTGACGCTCAAAGCAACAACGGCACTCCGCGCAGTGCAGAGTGCCGTTATCGTTTGCCGCCCGCTCGGGGTCGGCTTCATAGTGTTTCGTCAGTTGTTCAGAGCCTCCGCGCCGCTCACAATCTCGATGAGCTCGTTGGTGATCGACGTCTGGCGGGCCTTGTTGTACTGCAGCTGCAGTTCGCCCAGCAGCTCGGTTGCATTGTCGGTGGCTTTGTGCATCGAAGTCATTCGCGCGCCATGTTCCGACGCCGCCGACTCAAGGATTATCTTGTGGAATCCGGCCGTAATCACTTCGGGCACCAGAGCGTCCAAAGCCTCTTTCTTGTTCGGCTCCACAATGAAGTCGATGAACGAATCGTCGCCGCTCTCGTCGCTGTCGAGGCTGAGCGGCAGCAGCTGCTCCACCTTGACGTTTTGCACTGCGGCGTTGACGAACTCGTTGTATATCACGCATATCGACCGGTATTTGCCCTCGAAGAAGGCATCAGACAGCCGCTGCGCCACCGCCCGGACGTTTTCTGTGGTCAGGTTGTCGTGCAGATCGTCGCAGTTGCTCTTCGCAACGCTCGGAGCCACCTTGCCCAGCGCTTTGGTCACCTGCTTGCCTATGGTCAGCAGTTCCACCTCGCCGCGCTCCACCTCGTGCCGCAGGTCGTGCCTGAGCAGCATCTCGGTCCGCTTGCTGATGTTGGCATTGAACGCACCGGCCAGACCCTTGTTCGAAGCTATCGACACGATCAGAATCTTGCCCTTCGGGTCAGCCGCAAAGCCGCGCACGCTCGTGGCCGCGTCGTCGATGCTCCGGCCCAGAAAGGCGACGACCTCTTTCAGCTTCCCCACAAACGGGCGGATGTGCTCCACGTCGTCCTGAGCCTTTTTGAATTTGGCCGCCGACACCATTTTCATGGCGCTGGTCACCTGTCGCGTTGATTTGACAGAGTTTATTCTGATGCGGATGTCTTTTAAATTAGCCATGATGCAATTTCTTTATTTTGTTTCGAATCGCCGGCTGACGTCGTCGGCCACCTCGCGCAGGACGCCGGTGATGCTGTCGTCAATCCTGCCTTCGCGAATGCCCTTGAGCACGTCGGCATGGCTGGTTTCCAGCACTTCCACATATTCTTTTTCGAATTCCGAAACCTTGTTGGCCGGCACATTGCGCAGCAGACCGTTGGTTCCGCAGAATATCAGCGCAACCTGAGCCGCCACTTCAACTGGCGAATATTGCGGCTGTTTCAGCAGCTCGACGTTCTTGCGGCCCTTGTCGAGCACCGACATCGTCGTGGCGTCAAGGTCCGACCCGAACTTCGAGAACGCCTCAAGCTCGCGATACTGTGCCTGGTCAAGCTTCAGCGTACCGGCCACCTTCTTCATGGGCTTTATCTGCGCGCTGCCGCCCACGCGCGACACCGAAATGCCGACGTTGATGGCCGGGCGCACGCCTGCGTTGAACAGGTTGCCTTCCAGGAATATCTGCCCGTCGGTGATCGAAATCACGTTCGTCGGGATGTATGCCGACACGTCGCCGGCCTGAGTCTCGATGATAGGCAGCGCCGTCAGCGAGCCGCCACCCTTGACCATCGGCTTTATCGACTCCGGCAGGTCGTTCATGTTGGCCGCAATCTCGTCCGACTCGTTGATCTTGGCCGCTCTCTCGAGCAGGCGCGAGTGCAGATAGAAGATGTCGCCCGGATACGCCTCGCGGCCGGGCGGTCTGCGCAGCAGCAGGCTGACTTCGCGGTAGGCCACGGCCTGCTTCGACAAGTCGTCGTAGACGATGAGCGCCGAACGGCCTGTGTCTCTGAAATATTCGCCGATGGCGGCACCGGCGAATGGCGAGTAGAACTGCATGGCGGCCGAGTCCGACGCCGACGCCGACACGATGCAGGTGTAGGCCATGGCGCCGTGCTTTTCCAGCGTGTTGTAGATCTGCGCCACCGTGCTGCCTTTCTGCCCTATGGCCACATAGATGCAGTACACAGGCTTGCCGGCCTCGTAGAACGATTTCTGGTTCAGAATCGTGTCGATGGCAATGGCCGTCTTGCCGGTCTGCCTGTCGCCGATGATGAGCTCGCGCTGGCCGCGACCGATGGGTATCATAGAGTCAATGGCCTTGATGCCCGTCTGCAGCGGCTCTTTCACCGGCTGCCTGAAGATTACCTGCGGCGCCTTGCGCTCCAGCGGCATCTCATACAGGTCGCCATTGATGTTCCCCTTGCCATCCAAAGGCTCGCCCAACGGATTGACCACGCGGCCGATAATGCCTTCGCCCACACGGATCGAAGCTATTCGGCGCGTCCTTTTCACCGTGTCGCCTTCTCTGACGTCCTTGGCCGAACCCATCAGCACTATGCCGACGCTGTCCTGCTCCAGGTTCATCACGACACCCGTGGCCGAACCAATTTCAACAAGTTCGTTGGCCTGGACATTGCTCAGACCGTAGGCCGTGGCAATGCCGTCGCCCACAGTCAGTACTGTCCCGACTTCCTCCATTTTGATCGAAGCATCGAAATTGTCAAGCTGTTCTTTCAGCAGTTTCGATACCTCAGAGGCTTTTATGTTTTCCATTCACTTCCGTTTTGAGGGTAAATTTATGCCGTCAACTGTTTCTCAATTTCTTTCAGCCTGCGAGCTATGCTGCCGTCCAACTGCTTGTCGCCCACTCTCACCACCATGCCGCCAATCAGCGAAGGGTCGCATTTTGACGAGACGTCCGTCTTCACGTTCAGTTTCCTGCTGATGATTTCGGCATATTCGCTGATCTTCGCCTCCGACAGCGGAATGGCAGTGGTTATGCAGACACTGTAGATCCCGTTCCGGCTTTTGTAAAGATCCTCGAACACTCTGAATATCTCGCTGATGACCTCGCCTCGGCCTTTTCTGATGACAAACGTCATAAAGCCGAACGTAGTCTCGCACACGTTCCCTTTGAAAACGGTCTCGACAAACGCGACCTTTTCCGACGTCTTTTTCAGTGGCGACGATAGGAATCGTACGCAGCCTTCGTTCGCTTCAAACTGTTGGCGAATCATCTGCACGTCTTCGAAAACATTGCCGAGCGTGTTTTTCGCGCTCGAATATTCATACAGAGCCGTAGCGTAACGCCTTGCAATCAATCCGGTATTCATATCTCACAAATTCTCTTAGTTGAAATTGCACTCGTTGAGGTATTTCTCAATGATCTCTTCCTGACGCTCATCCGATTTCAGATTCTCGGACAGCAACTTGCCGGCTATCTCCACCGACATCTTTGCCACCTGAAGCTTCAGTTCCGAAATCGCGTCAGCCTTCTCTTTCTCTATTTGCAGTTTGGCGGCTGCCACTATCTTTTGAGCCTCAACAACGGCATTCTCTTTTGCTTCTGCTAAGATGGAATCTTTCACAGCACGTGCTTCTTTAAGCATCAAATCGCGTTCCTGCTTAGCGTCCGCAACCATGTTTGCTTTAGCTTCCTCTATTCGTTTGTACTCCTCAGAGGCTTTTTGCGCCGAGGCCAACGCTTCCTCTATCTTGTGCTCGCGAGCCTTTATGGCATCCAGAATCGGACGCCACGCAAACTTGCGCAGCAGCAGGAACAGAATGATGAACGTCAGACCCGACCAAATGACTAACCCGGGTTCCGGAGATAAAAGATCCATACTCGTCAGTCTTTTAGTTGGCTGTCAGGAACGCAATCACAATTGCAAACATGCCGGCGCCTTCGATAAATGCCGCAGAAATCAGAAGTGCAGTCCGGATTTCGCTGGCAATCTCCGGCTGACGTGCCATGGCGTCGAGTGCCGATTTGCCGATGTTGCCTATGCCGATGCCCAGACCGAAAACAATGATTCCTAAACCTACGCTAATTAAACTTCCCATAGTTGTAAATTTTTAAAGTTAATATTCTGTTTTGTTTATAAATTGTCAAAGAAAATCAATCCTCGTGCTCTTCGTCCTTCACCGCCAGGCCTATGTAGAGCGACGACAGCAGCGCAAATATGTATGCCTGAAGCGCTCCGAAGATGAGTTCCAGCACAAATATCACCAGCGACAGCAGTACCGACGGAATCGTCATCACATACGATTGGGTGATGAAGATCATCGATAGAAGGCTGAGAATAATGATGTGGCCGCCCGTCACGTTCGCCAAAAGTCGGATCAGCAGTGTGAACGGTTTGGTGAACATGCTGACGATTTCTATCGGAACAAGCAGGAACTTCATCGGAAACGGGATTCCGGGAACGGTGAGGTTGTGTTTCCAATACGATTTGGACGCGAATATCGCCGTGGTCAGGAATGTGAACACGGCCAGAATGCCTGTGAACGAGATGTTTCCCGACAGGTTGCTGCCGCCCGGAAAGAACGGAATCAGGCCTATGATATTATTGATCCAGATAAAGAAGAACAATGTCAGAATGTACGGCGCGAATTTGTCGGACTTTTCTTTGCCAATCTGCTCATCCGCAATGTCTTTCACAAAAAGCACCAGCGTCTCGACCATGGCGTTCCCGCCTCGCGGCACCGAACTTTTCCTGTAGGCGCGCGCCGCTCCTATAAAGATGAGCAGCAGCAACGCAACGCTCATGAACATCGAGACCACATTTCTGGTTATCGAAATGTCCAGAGGCCTCTCGTTTATCGGGCCGTTCTCGTCCGTCTCTATGTCTCCGGCGGCGTTGGTCATGTATATTTTGCCGTGATGCATCTTGTAGTAGAGCCCGTTGTGCTCCACCACCGCTTCCTCTTCAAACGCCGACGACAATCTGACGAGTACGTCTCCTTTATAATATGTGATGACCGGCAGCGGGATGGTCAGTTCCACCTTTTCGCCGTCGCTGTTTGTGTAGCCAAAAATGTTCCAACTGTGCGCATCGGCTATGTGATGCCCGATGATTTCGTTGACGTCAATTTCCTCTTTCGCTTCTGTCGAGTCGGTTTGCATTTCGTGAGCCGCCATGACCGATGCCGGGCAAGCCAATGCCGCGATGGCAAACACAAATAGTTTAATCCTGTTCATACAAATAGTCCTAAATTCTATTCTTTATCGGCCATGGCATAAATTGCCGCAGCCTGAAACATCATGTAGTCGATACAATATAATAATGCACCGCTTTTGTTGTTTTCATCTGTCGGCGGGCAGATGAAAAACATTACAGCAATTATAAGAATAAACTTGATGCAGTCGCTCCCGAAAATCACCCAAATTTTGTTCTTTTTCTGCAGACAGTCGTTCAACTTTACCTGGGCGGCATTTAATGCAAATAAGGCAGCTACCGTTAGCAGTGTTTGCTGCAGAAGTAGGCTGCCTATAAGTGCAGTTGCCGCTATGTTGATCGCCAATATTGCTATCAGCGCAACTGTCAGTGTTTTCAAAGGACTTCGGTTCAATGCTTTGCAGGTTCTGCCGCCGCCGGCTTTTTGTCGGCCATTGTGCAGGTCCCGATGAAAGTTGCCCCCGGCTCGATGCTTAGCTTGTTCGTCGTCATCTCGCCTTTAAAGACCGCACTGCTCTTGAGCGAAAGCAGTTCCTGCACTTCCACTTTCCCCTCAAAGGTGCCGAGCAGCTCGGCGTTGGCGCACTTGATGGTGCCTTTTATGTTTCCGTTGGCTCCCAGAACCAACTTGCCTTTCGACTGTATGTTGCCTTCTATTATGCCGTCAACTCTAAGGTCTCCATTGGTTTCTATGTCGCCTACGAATTTGGTGCCTGACCCGATCAGATTAGGCAGTCTGTTTTCTACTTCAAATGTTTTAGCCATAATTGTCTTTTATATCTAAAGCAAAAGTACCAATTAATCGCTTAAAACGCATTAATTAATACGCAAAATATGCTGTAAGGTTTTCAACTGATGCTCTTTGTCGACTTCCGCGAGGGCTTGTGCTGACGCCGTATATAGCTGACTGTCAGAGATGATTTTTATGTATTTTTTGACGATGTCTTTTTTTAACGTTTTTTTGTGCGACTCGATGCCGTGTCTCTCCATTATGATTTTCACAATGTCTTTGCTGCCAACAAACTCGTACTCGGCGTCGTGGATTATCTCCTCGCACTTGTTTTCGGGCAGTTTGCCCAGAATGCATTTCCCGGCCGTGCGCTTTATGTCCGATATTTCGTGGATGCTGAAGTGCATCCGTTTCAGATAGTCGTTGAGCGTACCTATATAATTATTGTATAGTTGGTTCTCTTTGGTCACAAAATAAATCACGGCCACCGAAATGTTCCTCACGACATCCCAGTCCGACAGCCCCTCGTGCCTCGACAGCGTCTCGACCCTTGTCAGGAATCTCTTGAATTCGTTTTTGGTGGGCTCGGCCAGTTGCTTCATCAGCTGCTTGTAGACAAAGTTCTCCAGGTCGGAATATTTCATCAGCTGCAGCTTTCTGAGCAGTTTCTGGTTGGGCAGGTTCGGATTTTGCGGGCTCGCATATTCGGCTTTGATGTTCTCCACAAAATACATGTCGATTTCGCCCTTGTATTTCACTGGCATTTTGCCTCTGTATCGGCAGTCGAAGATGTCCTTTATATAATTGTATGTCTCGCCGGTCATGTTTATCCTGCCGGCCTCGCTCGACGACTCCATTCGCGAAGCGATGTTGACCGAGTCGCCCCAGATGTCGAATGCCCGCTTTTTGAATCCGAGCACGCCCGAAATTACCGGTCCTGTGTGCACTCCGATTCGTATGTTCCAGAAACCGTCGCTCGAAGCCTGCCGCTGCTTGACGTATTCCATTATTTCGAGCGCGGCCAGCACCACTTCGATCGGGTTGGCCGAGTTGTCGTCCGGAATGCCGCCGGCGCACATGTAGGCGTCGCCTATCGTCTTGATTTTCTCGATGTTGTATTTTTCTACTATCTCGTCGAAACTTATGAAATATCTGTCGAGCTCGTCGATTAGCTGGTCCTGGTTCATGTGCTCGGCTATCTTCGTGAATCCCTGAATGTCGGCGAATAAGATGGTCACGTTCTCGAATTTCTGCGCTCTGTTGGGTTTGCGCTCTTCCGTCGTTTTGGTCTCGGCCGTCTGCTCGTCGCCGCCCTCGGCCGATTTTTTTCTGCATCGGCACGCCAGCATCATGCCGGCAATTATCAGCACCACGGCGCAGGGAATGGCTATGGCAAGCGGATTAATGCCATCATCCTCTACTACAATTGTTTGCGACAGAATCTTGCCGTTGTAGCTTTCGATTTCAATCCGGTTGATGTCCGGATCGCTTATCTCGGTCAGCGGCATCTCGCTCCATCCGCTCCAGCTGCTCGTGTCGTTCTCGGTCATTGTCCTGTATCGGAACGGCGGCCTGAACGATGAGTCTAAGTTCCAGTTCAGTGTGGCGCAGTAATTGAATTTTACCGCCAGCGGTTCGTCGCTTTTTTGCGGACAAAGGTCTGTTTGTGCACCGCAATCGCTTGTGCCAGAAATAATTAACGTAACATATAGGGTGGCGAATGCAATCAGCCAGCTAAGTCTTTTTTTCTTAAAAAAAACGTTCATACAATTAAAAATGGATTCGTTTTTATTTTCGGATTATAAAAATAGTATATTTATCGTTCGAAACGATAAAACATTCTATAGAATTTATGGAGTCTTATTCAGAAACAATTCTTGTTCCGTATGATTTCACGGAAAAGGCAGATTGTGCAGTTCGCCACGCCTCGCGCATGGCAAAGGGAATGAAGGCAGGGATAGTATTACTCCACATTGTGAAAAAGGAGTCCGAATCGGACGAGCAGAGCGTTTTGTTGAAAAATAAAGCTGACGAATTCTCACAAGAAGAGCAAGTTCCTGTTGGATTCCTGGTAAAGGAAGGCACAATCTTTAAAACAATCAATGAAGTTGTCGACGATACCAAGGCAATCGCCGTCGTCATGGGAACTCATGGAATCAAAGGTATTCAGAAATTCACCGGAAGTTGGGCTTTGAAGGTGATTGTGGGCTGCCATGTGCCCTATCTGATCGTGCAGCGCGACCCTGAGTATCAGAATCCTCTCAACATTTTGTTTCCGGTCGATCACAAGCTCGAGACCAAAGAGAAACTCAAATGGGCCAGCCTGTTGACCAGTCTCGGGAATATCAAGATCGTGCTTTTCGCCCAGCAGGGCAACGGCCCGTTATACGACAATCCGACCAGAGCGAACATGGTATTTTGCAAAAAATATCTCGAAGATCGCAACATCGCCTATGAGGCCGAGTGGGCCGACAAAAAGGGTTCGTTCTACGAGGCTTCGCTCAAGTTTGCAAAAGAGCATAAGGTTGACATGATCATGATCACAACCACGCGCGACATAGCTTTCCACGACTACGTGCTTGGCGCTTACGAGCAGTTTGTCATCGCCAACGAGGCGCAGATTCCTGTTTTCGTGGTTAACCCTCGCACCGATGTCAAGATGGTCTACAGCAATTTCTAATCGGGCTGATTCATTAATTTTATATGGCGGATTTTATGTCCGCCTTTTTTGTTATGTACTAACCTATGAAACAACTTATTTTTGCCACGCATAATGCAAATAAAGTCAGGGAGATAAGCGCTTTGATCGGCGGTGGCTTCGAAATGAAGTCGCTGGATGACATCGGATTCTTTGCCGACATACCGGAAACCGGCGCGACCCTCAATGACAATGCTTTGATAAAGGCTCGCACAATCTTTTCGCAGAGCGCAATCCCTTGTTTTGCGGACGATACCGGCCTCGAAGTGGACGCTCTTGGCGGCGCTCCGGGCGTCTATTCGGCCCGTTATGCCGGCGACGAGTGTGACAGCGACAGGAATATTGACAAACTGCTTTCCGCGCTCGCAGGGCAAACCAATCGTAGCGCCCGGTTCAGGACCGTGATCGCATTTGTCGACAAGTCAGAGACTCTGTTTTTCGAAGGCGTCGTCGAAGGACGCATTGCCGAGCGGCGGTTGGGGGAGGGCGGCTTTGGCTACGACCCGATTTTCATTCCTTCCGGATTCGATGTCTCGTTTGCCCAAATGAATTTGGCCGACAAGAACAAAATAAGTCACCGTGGCCGTGCGTTTCATAGTTTTGTGGAATATTTAAAAACCAAATCGAATGATTAAGAAAATTGTTGTACTCCAAATTGTTGGCTTGTTTTCTGTCCTATCGTCAAGTGCACAGTGGACCGATCATTATTGCTACCAGTCGACGTCATATTCAGGCGCCTCCGGGCGGACAATAATGGCTGGGGCAACGGTCGGCTTC
This sequence comes from uncultured Bacteroidales bacterium, assembly GCA_945607565.1. Taxonomy (GTDB): domain Bacteria; phylum Bacteroidota; class Bacteroidia; order Bacteroidales; family Marinilabiliaceae; genus CALYZD01. The sequence goes on from CALYZD010000006.1 coordinate 21,578, forward strand.
TTCCTCTACGACTTGGATAGCTACGAGCTTCGCAAGGTCAACAAGGTGAGCGGGTTGAGCGATTATGGCATTTCGAAAGCCATCGTGACGAGCCAGGAAGTCTGGGTCGGATACTCGAATGGCAATATCGACGTATATAATATTGCCACCGGAGCCGTGACCAACATTCCGGAGTTGAAAAACAAATCGGTGTCGGTCACTCAGTCGATAAACGGTTTTTTCGTGTCGTCCAACACGATTTATTGCGCCACGGCTTGCGGCTTGCTCGAAATCAATCGTTCCAAAAACGAAATAAAAAGCCTCTATCCCATGCAGGCCGAGGGTAACAAGTCGTGCAACGCCGTCGCCGCCACGTCCGACTCCATTTTTGTTGCGGCGTCCGACGGCTTCTACAAGGCTTGCCGGCACGATGCCATTCTGGAGTATTCCGGTTCGTGGACGGCCGTTTCGTCTGGCAAGAACTATAGCGATGCAGTGCTTTGGGCGTCGGTGCCAATCGTGGCCGAGGGCAGCATAGGTGGCGCGAACAATATATATAGGTATAATAAAGGCGTGATGACCAAGTTGCTGTCTGTTTCCGGTTTCAAGGGCATGGCGGTTTCGGAAGATGGCAATTATCTGTTGGTGTCGTCGACGTCCGGTCTCAGCGTCTACGATGGTTCGATGAAGGTCGTGACAAAACTCTCAAACGCGGCTACCACAAATTCCGGCGAAGAAATCACGATTGGTTTTGGCCGGACAGTCATGCGTGCCGACGGTTCTCTGGTAATCCCCGATGCCAACAATGGCCTTGTTTATCGGGATGGCGAAGGAAACTTCACTTTGATATGCCCCAATGGCCCGATAACCAATTATGTCAGGCGCATCATCGCGACGAAGAATGGGCTTTATTCGGTGGCCGGAGGTTTGTCGTCATCGCGCAACAATTTAAACAGAACGACCATGGCCAACTATTATGACGGTGACAAGTGGTGTGGTTCAAAATATCCCAATACACGCGATGCCATTAATATCTGTTACGACAGAAATGCGGTTGATTCCATTTATATTTCATCATGGGGAAACGGGATTTTCAAATTATCGCCCGACGACGGGATGTTTTTGGAGCATTGTCACGCATACAACTCGCAGCTCGTAGATATTTTCGGAGGGAACAGCTATGTCAGAGTTGACGGGATAACGTATGACTTGAACCATAATTTGATTATGAGCAACCAGGGTGTTTCTGAAGGGTTTAAGGTGAAAATGCCGGATAATAAATGGAGCTCATTGTCTTATCTGCCGATAAACGGCATCCATTCTACCGGTGATATGTTTTGCGACAAAGACGAAAATATTTGGACGATAATCCCGAATAATAATGTTTGCTTGTTTGTGTTCAACACCAATGGCACAATCGATGACGACAGCGACGACGTCTACAGAAGTAACTATACTCTGGCCGAAGACCCAGACCAACGGAATGCGGGCCAGCTTTTGTTGTGGGATGAAAATCGTGAGGAACTGACTAAGTATGTGTATGATATGGCGCAAGATAAAAACGGCGTGATGTGGTTCGGTACCGACATGGGCGTGATTTTGTTGGAAGATCCGCAAAATATCTTCTCGGCCCAATATCCCGTTTTTAGTCGAATAAAAGTGCCTCGCAACGACGGGACCAATGCTGCCGACTATCTTTTGGGAGACGATGTGGTTACGGCAATCGCGGTTGACGGAGCTAATCGCAAATGGATTGGCACTCAGGGATCCGGGCTTTATCTTGTGTCGGAAGATGGTCTGGAGATAATTCATAGTTTCAATGCGACCAACAGTCCGCTGCCGACAAACGAGATTACGGATATCGCCATAAACCCGCAGACGGGCGAGGTGTTCGTGGCCTCACCGACTGGCATAATTTCTTATGCCGGCGATGCAATTGAGCCCGAATCCAAACTGAGTGAGGTAAGAGTCTATCCCAATCCGGTTAGTTCCGGTAGCGGAAGGGCCAAGATAACAGGCTTGGTGGACGGAACCATAATCCGGATAGCTCAGGTTTCCGGTCGTTCGGTTTTCGAAACAGAGGCGCTGGGCGGAATGGCGACGTGGAACCTTGCTGATTTTCATGGTAATAAAGTTGCGTCCGGCGTTTATGTCGTGTATGCGGTCAATCAGGATGGCAGCGAAACTGCATGTGGCAAGATATTGGTTGTCAAGTGATGTCGCGGTTTCGATATGATACAAAAAAATAGGTTGTCCGAGATAGGGCAACCTATTTTTGTGATTATGCCACCCGTTGGCGTGCAACTCTCACATGAGTTAAATGGAGTAAGGAATGCACTCGGACCTTTCGAGCCTCAATTGCAAAAGCAAAAGAGCAGAATATTTTCAAGGCTGACAATTTAATGTGATTGTCAGTGTTTTCTATCGGCGAAAACTTTCATTTTGGGGTGAATACTGATATTTTGGGGTGAAATCGGGCTGTAGAAAAACGCCATATTGCGCCATGTTTGGCGACATGAAATAAAAAAAAGACCGCGTCTGAACAGACGCGGTCTTTTGCAACAAGGGTGTAAGACCGGATTCGAACCGGCGGCCTCTAGAGCCACAATCTAGCGCTCTAACCAACTGAGCTACAAACACCATTTTTTTGTTTTTGCGGTTGCAAAGATAATGATATTAAACTTAGCTTTGCAAGCAAAATGAATTAATTTTACCAAAAAAAGTTCGGGTGGAAGCAGAAACGTTATATCTATTTGATAAAGAGTTTGAAGACAAGCTCAACTGGCTCAAGAACAGGCTGCGTCTGCGAATGAATGGCGAAACGTCGGTGCAGATGCAGGCTCGTAGCAAGGCTTATACTATTAATTATGGAGTTGCGCTGTCGGATCTGAAAGAAATTGCCGCAGATTGTGATTTCACTGCGGCGGATTTGGATAGGCTGTGGCAAACCAAAATCAGGGAGGCAATGCTTTTGGCGGCGATGTCGTTGCCCGACGGCGAGATGACTTTAGAAAGAATGTCGCGTTGGCTTGGCGGCGTCGTCTCGCAGGACATGGCGGAGCAGGTGTCTTTTTTCGCTTTTGGCCGGTCGCGGCATGTGTCGGATTTTGTGGCGCTGATTGTTGGCGAAAGTCGGCCGGGTCTGCCGATGGTGGTGGCAATGTTTTCTGCGGCGCGAGCGCTTCAGCTCAATCGGCCTCTGATGCCCGAGGCAGTTGACCTTGTGCTGGATTTTGTGAAGAAATGGCAGCCCGCAACGCTTGCCGAGGCGCGTGCCTGCTCTTCGTTGTTCAGGGCAATGCTGCGGCGCAAGCTCAGGCCGGCGGCCGACCTGCAACACGTTCTGTTGTCGGCAAGGTCGGGCGACAATGCGTTTTGTGCCATGGTCTACGACGAGTTTGAGTCCGAATTGTCGATGCTCGTAAATTAAATGTTGCGTTTCCGTTTGAAAATCTTTGCCGTCAATGTTTGACCATTCGCCATTTAGTTATACCTTTGCACTCCGATAAAGACTGAACTATACGATAAAAATAATAATTAGAACAATGAAAAAGGGAATTCATCCGGAAGAATACAGATTGGTAGCTTTTACCGATATGTCGAATGGTGAAACTTTTATCGTTCATTCTGCTGCATCTACCAAAGATACCGTAGAGATCGATGGGGTTACCTATCCGCAGGTCAAACTCGAAATTTCGAGCAGTTCGCATCCATTTTACACTGGCAAGATGAAATTGGTTGACACCGCAGGTCGTGTTGATAAGTTCATGAGCCGTTATCAGAAACATTACGAAAATCGCAACGCGAAATAATCGCGATTAGTAAAGGATTTGATATAAAAAGGTCGCCACAGTCAATGGCGGCCTTTTTTATTAATATGCCCCCCCCCGATTTTCTAAATATCATAAAATTAAGGTCGTAATTATTGTAATAAAATTAAATTTGTAATCACTACAAAATTTTCTGCGTTTTTGTTTGGTTGAAACAAAAACATGTATACCTTTGTAATCGTTACAAATTTATATGCGCAACAATGTTGATGTGAATGCAGAAGACTATTTAATAAGTCATGGTGTTAAGCCTTCGGTGCAGAGATTGGCGATAATGAATTATTTGTTTTCGCACAAAACTCACCCGACTGCAGATGAAATATACATGTCGTTGCACAGCGAGATTGTAACGCTGTCGAAAACAACGGTTTATAACACTTTGAAGCTGCTTGCCGAGAAAGGTGCCATCCTTGCTTTGGGAGTCGATGACAAAAACATGCGCTTCGATGGCGATATTTCAGCACACGCGCATTTTTTTTGTACAAAATGTGGAAGGGTTTACGATTTTGGATTCGAAATCATGGCGAAGATAAATTCTCTGGCATCGGTCAGCGCCGAGGGCTACAGGATAGACGACTCGCAGTTGAACTGCAAGGGTATCTGTTCCGAATGCGCTCGACTTGAGGCGGAAAGCGAATGATTTTTAAAATTAGATATATCAATTATTAATTACAAAAAACGAAGGAATATGAAGAAGAAATTTATTTGCACAGTATGTGGTTATGTGCATGAAGGCGATTCCGCTCCCGAAAAATGCCCGCAGTGTGGCGTTCCGGCCAGCAAGTTCAAGGAATTGGACGAAAGCCAGGCTCTGACGTTCGTGTCGGAACACGAAATTGGAGTGGCAAAAGGCTGCGACGATGAGATGATCAAGGATCTGAACGCTCACTTCAACGGCGAGTGTACTGAAGTAGGTATGTATCTGGCGATGAGCCGCCAGGCCGACCGCGAAGGCTATCCCGAAATTGCAGAGGCATTCAAGCGTTATGCATGGGAAGAGGCCGAGCACGCTTCGAAATTCGCCGAACTTCTGGGCGACGTGGTTTGGGACACCAAGACGAATCTCGAAAAACGCATGAATGCGGAGTCGGGCGCATGCACCGACAAGTACCGCATTGCAAAGCGCGCCAAGGAACTGAATCTGGATGCAATCCACGATACCGTTCACGAAATGGCGAAAGACGAGGCTCGTCACGGACGCGGCTTCTTTGGCCTCTACAACAGATATTTCGGCAAGAAATAGGCGAAATCATTTTTGTTAATTTCAGTATAGCTTAGTTGATGACTTCCGCGTCGTGAGATGCGGAAGTTTTTTTGTAAGTGAAAATGTTGGTCGTGTTGTTAATTTTTCTTGGAACGTGTGTAATGATTCTTGCGCAGTATCTTATGAAATATTACTTTTGTGAGGGTCTAAACAAAACATTTTAAATAATAGTATGCGATTCAGGATTATTTCAGCAGCGGAAGCGGCTTCTTTCGTAAAGAATGGAAATGTGGTCGGGATTGGCGGATTTTCGTCGGTCGGGACGCCTAAGGCTGTGCCGGCGGCAATAGCAGAATTGGCTGAGGCTGAGCACAAAAAAGGGAATGAATACAAGATTGGCCTTATAACCGGCGGTTCGACGGGCGACCAGATAGACGGAATGCTGTCGCGCGCCAAGGCCGTGGCATTTCGCACGCCATTTCAGTCGCACAAGGACATGCGCAATGCGATAAATGCCTGTGAGGTAAATTATTTCGATTTGCATCTGTCGCATGTGGCTCAGGATGTGCGATATAATTTCCTTGGCAAGATTGATGTCGCGATCATCGAGGCCGCTGCAATAACCGACGAGGGCGAAATAGTCCTGACGACATCTGTGGGCATCACGCCGACAATCGCCGCCAAAGCCGATAAAATCATCATCGAGCTGAACACGTCGCATCCGGCCAAAATTCGCGGAATGCACGATTTGTATGAGCCGGTGAATCCTCCCTATCGCCGCGAAATACCCATATACACGCCGCAAGACAGGATTGGCTCGGCGCTGCTCAAGGTCGACAGTTCGAAGGTTGTGGGCGTTGTCGAAACCGACTTGCATGACAACATAGCAGAATTCACTCCGGTTGACGCGGTTACGGCCAAAATCGGCGACAATGTCGCGTCGTTCCTGATTGCGGAGCACAAAAACGGAATCATTCCAAAGGAATTTCTGCCATTGCAGTCGGGCGTGGGCAATATCGCAAACGCCGTTCTTGGTTCGCTTGGCCAATGCTCTGACATTCCGTCGTTTAGCATGTTTACTGAGGTGATTCAGAATTCGGTAATCGACCTGATGAAAAGCGGACGGATCTCGTTTGCGAGCGGCAGTTCGCTGACGCTTTCCGAGTCGAAACTTGCCGAAGTCTATGCCGACTACGACTTTTTCAAGGACAAGCTTATGCTGCGTCCGCAGGAAATCACGAACAATCCGGAGCTTGTGCGTCGTTTGGGCGTGATTGCAATCAACACGGCTCTCGAAGTCGATATCTTTGGCAACGTCAACAGCACCAATGTGTTGGGTAGCAAGATGATGAACGGTATTGGCGGTTCGGCCGATTTTGCCCGGAACTCGTTCTTGTCAATCTTCACTTGTCCTTCGGTCGCAAAGAAGGGCGTCATTTCGGCAATCGTGCCAATGGCGAGTCACGTCGATAGCAGCGAACACTCAGTGAAAGTGATTGTTACCGAGCAGGGCGTGGCCGATTTGCGCGGAAAGTCGCCGATACAGCGCGCTCAGACCATAATCGAAAACTGCGCGCATCCCGATTATAAGAACATTTTGTGGGATTATCTCAAACTGTCTCAGGACAATAGCCATACTCCGATGTCGCTTCGCAATGCGCTGAAAATGCACCTCGCATTTGCCGAAACCGGCGACATGAGGAATGTCGAATGGTCATAAAAGTTTCTTTTTTAGTACAGACAGCCGGATCTTAGCATGGATAAGTTCCGGCTGTTTTGATTTTGCGGGCAGCCGTTGTGCGGGCCGCCCTGACGGCGTCCGGAAATGGGCGCAGCATTGCATTGAAAAAATTCGTCAGGCTGATGTTAATTATTTAAATTTGGCCGGTTTTAAAGCGGACAAGCTAAATGAAAAAAGTACATTTTATCGCAATGGGCGGCAGCGTGATGCACAATCTTGCAATCGCACTGCACGACGCCGGAATGCAGGTGACGGGCTCGGACGACGAGTTTTTCGAGCCGTCCAAATCGCGACTGGCCGCTCGCGGGCTGCTGCCGGCCTACGACGGCTGGAATCCCGACGCCATAACTCCGGACTTGGATGCGGTGATTCTGGGCATGCACGCGCGGGAGGACAATCCCGAACTGATTCGTGCCAAAGAACTGAATGTCAGGATTTATTCTTATCCGGAATATCTCTACGAACATACCAGAAACAAGATTCGCGTAGTGGTCGGCGGCAGCCATGGCAAGACGACCACCACTTCGATGATCATGCACGTGCTCCGCGAGGCGGGCGTGAAATTCGACTATATGGTTGGCGCTCAGCTCGAAGGCTTCGAGACGATGGTCCGCTTGTCGCGCGATGCCAAGATCGCGGTTTTTGAAGGCGACGAATATCTGACTTCGCCGCTCGACCTGACGCCCAAGTTCCATTGGTATCGCCCCACAATTGCCCTGCTGACCGGGATCGCTTGGGATCACATAAACGTCTTTCCGACTTGGGAAAATTACGTTTGGCAGTTCGAGGAGTTCAGCCGCCGCATTGAGCCGAACGGGACTTTGGTTTATTACGCCGGCGATCCGGAGTTGAAAAAGATAGCGTCAGGATGCCGTGCGGACATTAAAACATTGCCTTATGATGGCCTGAAAGCCGCGAACGATCATGGCGCGACGGTGGCCGAGCATGCCGGCAAGAGGTATGAATTGTCAGTTTTCGGCAGTCACAACATGCAGAATATTCATGGCGCGATGCTCGTTTGCAGAGAGTTGGGCGTCGACGATGACGCTTTCATGACCGCCATGAAGACATTCAGAGGCGCAGCCAAACGCCTGCAAATATTGAAACAGACGTCAGATTCGACGATTTTTCTCGATTTTGCGCATTCGCCGTCAAAGCTAAAGGCGACTACCGAGGCGGTGCGTGAGCATTTTTCTGACCGCAAGCTTGTGGCAGTCATGGAGTTGCATACGTTCAGCAGCCTCAATAAGTCGTTTTTGCCGCAGTATGCGCACGCCATGGACGCTGCCGACGAAGCTTATGTCTACTACAATCCGGAAGTGATTGAACATAAGCGCCTTGAGCCGATTGAGCCCAAAGATGTGGAGCGGAATTTCGCTCATCGCAACATGTCCGTCTTTATGGATTCCGCTCTGTTGGTCAGCCACTTGCGGCAATTGGACTTGAAAAACACGACACTTCTCATCATGACTTCCGGAAACTTTTCGGGAGTCGATTTGAAACAATTGGCCGATCAGCTAATTGGCTGAGCATAATATATTCAAGCGAATGAAAATAGCATTGTTTGGGAAAAAGTTCGACGACGCGCTGATGCCGTTTCTCGAAAAACTGCTGTCGTTTTTTGTCCGCAACAATGTTGAAGTGCTCGCAATCCGCCCGATGTACGAATTCATGCGCCGCCGCGGCATGCTCGACGCGCGCCTCCGGATAGCTCCTTTCGTGACCATCTTGCAAGAAACCGACGCCGACCTGCTGCTCAGCATTGGTGGTGACGGTACCTTCTTGGAATCAGTGACTTACGCTCGTGGAAACGTGCCGATAATGGGCGTCAACAGCGGGAGGCTGGGCTTCTTGTCGGAAGTGTCGCAAGACGACATCGAGGCCGCATTGCAGAGCTTTTTCGACGGCCGGTTCGTCACGAGCAAGCTCGACGTCATAGCGCTCCAGAGCATGGACGGCGAGGTCATCGACTTTGCCCTCAACGAGTTCGCCGTCACCAAGCGCGACAGTTCGTCGATGCTGACCATCCACACCTACGTCAACAACGAATTTCTGACGACATACTGGGCCGACGGCCTCATCGTCTCGACGCCGACCGGCTCGACAGCCTATTCGATGAGCGTCGGCGGGCCGATAGTGCATCCGGCCACGCCCGTTTTCATCCTGACGCCAATTGCTCCGCACAATCTGACTGTCAGGCCGTTGGTGGTCTCGAACGACGTCGACGTCAGGTTGCACATCGAAAGCCGCGGGCGCCGGCTGCTCACCTCGCTTGACGGCCGCATGCATCTGTGCGACACCAACACTTGCCTGCAAATCAAAAAGGCGCCGTTCAACGTGCGGGTCGTGCAGCTGCCCGAGCATTCGTTCTATGCGACTTTGCGCAACAAACTGATGTGGGGCGCCGACAAACGGAATTAGCAAATGAGCTTTTCGCGGCCATTGGTGGATAAAAAAACGACGTTATTTGAATAAATATCAGCACGTGAAAAAAAAGTCATTCCTTTACATTAATTATAATGCTTGTTGCGTTATCATTTAAATGATGAAAATTGTGACAAGACTTTTTGTTGAGATACGAACGGTGGCGGCAGTGCTGGCATTGGCGATGTCGGGCGGTGCATGGGCGCAGAACCGGCTCGAATTGGGTTTGTTCGGCGGAGTCAGTTACTATATGGGTGACCTCAATCCGTCGCAGCAGTTCAAGGACCCGCGCCCGTCGTTCGGCGTGATAGGCCGCTACGTGCTGACCGACCGCATGGCCGTGAAAGGGAACGTGGTGCTGGCGGGGCTCGAAGGGCACTATCCCGGCAGCGGCGATCTCTACGTGGGCGGCTCAACCACAAGTGCCGACGGCTCGGAGTCGACGCCCGACGCGTACTACGACTTTTCGCGGACGATAGCGGACGCCGGCGCCATGTTCGAACTGAATTTCATGAGTTACGATCATGTGTTCAGGAAAGAGACGCGCTTCACGCCATACGTCACGGCGGGCTTGGCGGCCACTTGCTACAAAAGGTATGCCGGCGGGAATAAAGCCAAACCGCATTTTGTATTATCTTTGCCGTTCGGCTTTGGAGCCAAATACAAGGTGAACGAATGGCTGCGGCTGGGGCTTGAGTGGACTCTGCGAAAGACCTTCGAAGACGACCTCGACGTGACCACCGGCACCGAAGGCGCGATAGACCCGAGCGACCCGTATCGGAACGGCCACCGGGCGTTGACGCACAACAACGATTGGTATTCGCTATGCGGCATGACGCTGACATTCAGCATGTGGCCGCGCAAGGTCAAGTGCAGCGACGGGATGCGCGGATTCAATCGCTGAGAATATTGAAATGAATTATTATGCAGATATGTCGATGAAAGACAAGATAATAAAAGATAAACTGCCCAAGCATGTGGCCGTGATCATGGACGGCAACGGCCGCTGGGCCAAGCAGAAAGGCAATATGCGGCTTTTCGGCCACCAGAACGGAGTGAAAGCGGTGCGCGAAGTCACCGAGGCAGCGGCCGAATTGGGAATAGAATATCTCACCTTATACGCCTTCTCAACGGAAAACTGGAATCGGCCCAAAGCCGAAGTCGAGGGGCTGATGTCTTTGTTGGTGTCGACAATAGCATCCGAAACTAAAACGCTCAACAACAACAATGTACGGCTCCGCGTCATCGGCTGCCACAATCTGCCGGCATCGGTGCAGAAAAAACTTGACGAATGTGTGGCCCAGACCGCCTCAAACACCGGCCTGACGCTTGTCCTGGCCCTGAGCTACAGTTCGCGGTGGGAAATCACAGAGGCCGCGCGCCAGATTGCGGCCGACGTCAAGAGTGGAAAAATCACTGCGGAATCTATAGACGAAAACACTGTATCACAATATCTGTCAACAAGTTTCATGCCCGACCCGGAGCTGCTGATACGCACGAGCGGAGAATTGCGGATCAGCAATTTTCTGATGTGGCAGATCGCCTATTCCGAACTTTACTTTTGCGAAACGCTGTGGCCCGACTTTCGAAAAGACGACTTCTATCGCGCCATCGTCGAATATCAAGGACGCGAACGGCGCTTCGGCAAGACGAGTGAGCAGGTAAGAAACTAAAAATCAAAGGAAGAAATCAAGTGCAAATGCGAATCAAATATCTAATGTTGCTGGTCGTGCTGGCATCGGCAACGGTTTCGGCTCAGCAATCCGACTCTTTCTCGACCGACGCGGCACCCGCCGACAGCGCAACGACCAACGACATCGATGACGATCTGACGGTGGCCAAAATGTCGTACTCCGGCACCCCGAAAAAATACACCATAGCAGACATCGAAATAGTTGGCGTAGAGAATCTTGACAAGAAAATACTGATAAATCTTTCGGGCCTGAAGGTCGGCCAGACAATCACGGTCCCGGGCGACGACATTTCGCAGGCCGCCCGCCGCTATTGGAACCACGGCTTGTTTTCGTCGGTCAAGATTTATCAGAGCAAGGTGGTCGGGCGTGACATCTATCTGCAAATCAAGCTGGTGGAGCGTCCGCGACTGAGCGAAATCAACTTCTATGGCCTGAAGCGCAGCGAGGTCGACGATGTGGACAGCAAAGTCGCGATGATGAAAGGTTCGCAGGTGACGCCGTTCATGATTACGCGCGCCAAAAAATATGTGACGAACTATTTCGTTGACAAAGGTTTCTATAATACCGAAGTGACTATTATTCAGCGTAATGATGCGAACAATCCGAATCAGGTCATCCTTGACATCACGGTCGACAAAAAGGAGAAGGTCAAGGTGCGCGAGCTGAACATCAGCGGCAACACCGTGATGAGTTATCGCAAGCTGAATCGTGCCATGAAGAAAACCAACGCGAAGAAGCTGTACAACTTTTTCAGAACCAAGAAGTTCGTCAAGGAAAAATATGAAGAGGACCTTGGCAATCTGATTGCTCTCTACAACGAAAAAGGCTATCGCGACGCCCGCATCGTGTCGGAAAAAGTCACCAAAAACGACAACAACACGGTCGACATCAACATTGAGGTCGACGAAGGCAACAAATATTATCTGGGCAATGTGTCGTGGGTTGGCAACAGTATCTATTCGGGTGATTATCTGAGCTATAAGTTGCGCATGGACAAAGGCGACGTGTTCAACAGCAAGAAACTCAGCAAGCGCCTGTTCGAGGACGAGGATGCCGTCCACAGCGAATACATGGACAACGGTTATTTGTTCTCGCGCATCACGCCAATCGAGGCGAACGTCTATAACGACACGATTGACCTCGAAATGCGCGTCGAGGAAGGGCCTCAGGCGTCGATAAACGAGGTGATTATCAGAGGAAACACGAAGACGCACGAGCAGGTGGTAAGGCGCGAAGTGCGCACAAAGCCCGGCCAGCTGTTCAGCAAGTCAGAGCTTATCCGAACGGTCCGCGAGCTGGCGCAGCTCGGATACTTCAACCCCGAAAACATCGACCCCAAAGTCTCGCCCGACGCCGACAATGGCACGGTCGACCTGACGTATAATCTGGAGGAAAAGTCGAGCGACCAGATTGAGCTCTCCGGCGGCTGGGGTGCCGGAATGTTCGTGGGTTCGGTCGGCTTGAAATTCACGAACTTCTCAATCCGCAACATTTTCAACAAGGAAGCATACTCGCCGCTGCCAACCGGCGATGGCCAGTCGCTGACATTGCGGGCTCAGGCTAACGGCTCTTATTATCAGTCGTATAGCGCATCGTTCACCGAGCCGTGGCTTGGCGGCAAGCGTCCCAATTCGTTCACCATTTCGGGGTATTACTCGTCGCAGACCGGCGTAAGTTCAAGCTATTACAACAATTTCTACAACGCCTACTACGCCGGCTACGGCAACTCGACCGTGACGAGCCGAAAGGACCTGCACCAGTATCGCAAAGTGGCCGGCTTCTCGGTCGGCTTGGGCAAGCGCCTCAGCTGGCCCGACGACTGGTTCACACTCTACACCGAAATCGGCTACCAAGTGTATATGCTGCGCAACTGGCAGTATTTCCTGATGCAGAACGGCCATTCGAACAACATCAACATGCGTGTCATCCTGAGCCGCAGTTCGATTGACAACCCGATTTACACCCGAACCGGCTCGACGTTCTCGCTCGGCGTCAACTTCACGTTCCCCTATTCGCTTTTCGACGGGAAGAATTGGAAGTCGATTGACGACGACAAGGAACGGTATAAATATATAGAGTATCACAAGTGGTCGCTCAAGGGCGCGTTCTTCAAGAGCCTCGACAATACGCGCAAGCTCGTCCTGATGGGCAAGATGGAGATGGGATTCGTCGGGTATTATGATAAATACAAGAAGACGCCGTTCGAAAAATTCGTGATGGGTGGCGACGGCATGTCGGGCTACAGCACCTACGGCGAGGAGACGATTGGTTTGCGCGGCTACGAAAACTCCTCATTGACACCGCGTTCACTTGTCAACAATTCGTACGCCTACGACGGCAATATCTACAACAAGTTCACGATGGAGCTGCGCTATCCGATTTCGTTGCAGCCGTCGGCCACCGTGTTCGCCCTGGCATTCCTCGAAGCCGGCAACTGCTGGAGCGAGTTTCAGGATTTCAACCCATTCGACTTAAAACGTTCGGCAGGTGTTGGATTGAGAATTTATCTTCCTATCTTTGGCCTGCTTGGAATCGATTGGGGCTATGGATTCGACTCTGTTGATGGATATTCTAACGCGGGCGGCAGTCAGTTCCACTTTGTCATCGGCCAGTCGTTCTAATGTCTAACAGTCAATATTTTGCATCATGAAAAGGTTGATTTTTTTGATTCTGGCATCGTTCAGTGCAATGGCAGTCTGGTCGCAAAAGATCGCTTTTGTCGACACCGAATATATATTGAATAACATTCCGGCCTATGAGGCTGCCAATGAGCAGCTTGAACAGCTTTCGAAGCAGTACGAAAACGAAATCAAAGCGAAATTCAAAGAGGTCGAGCAGCTGTATGAGGTATACAGAACCGAGAGCGTTTTCTTGTCCAACGATCTGAAAGTCAAGAAAGAAAATGAGATTGTGGAGAAGGAGCAGAGCGCGAAGAAACTGCAGCAGACATATTTCGGACAGAACGGCGAATTGTACAAGCATCGCGAAACGCTGATTAAACCGATTCAGGATCAGGTGTATAGCGCAATCTCGGCCTTGGCCGCCGAAAAAGGTTACTCTGTAATTTTCGACAAGTCGACAGGCTATGGGCTGATGTATTGCGAATCTTCGCTCGACGTCAGTGACAATATTCTGGCAAGGCTCGGATACAAGAAATAATAAAACGAATAATAATACAATGAAAATCAAGTCGTTATTAACCATTCTGCTATGCTCGACAACTCTTGCCGCCTCAGCGCAGCACAAGTTCGGACATTTGGATAGCGAATCTTTCCTTAAGTCGTTGCCCGAAGTTGCCGAGATTCAGAAAACGATAGACGATGAAACGTCAAAAATCGAGTCGCAATTGACTGTGCTACAAGAAGATTTTACGAAAATGCAGCAGGATTTCGAGGCTGCTTCGAAGACCTTGCCACAGGCCGAATTGCAGGAAAAGGCAAACGAATTGCAGGAAACTTATCAGAAAATACAAAATTTCATCCAGATGTCGCGCCAGCAGCTGCAGGCCAAGAGTCAGGAACTGTATGCGCCGCTTCTGCAGAAAGTCCGCAACGCCGTCGTGGAGGTCGGAGATGAAAACGGGTTTACTTATATATTTGAAAAACAGGGCTCTGCTTTGTTTACGTCGACCCAGAGCGTAGACGTTGCTCCGTTGGTGTCGGCAAAACTTAAAAGCAATTCTAAATAGAAACAAATAAAGAACTGTTCAATATGAAAACGATAAAAGTTACTTTTTTAGCTATCGCTTTGTTGCTTGGGCTTGGTGCCAATGCTCAGGATTTGAAATTTGCGCACATCGACATTCAGAAACTGCTGAGCGAAATTCCGGAGAAGATTCAGGCCGAGCAGACCTTGCAGGATGAGGCCAAAAAACTGGAAGACCAGCTGAAGGTGATGGGTGCCGACTTGCAGCAGAAATATCAGGATTACATTGCGAAAGCCGACTCGCTGCCTGAACTTATCCGCGCCACCAAAGAGAAGGAAATTCAGGACGCCGACCAGCGAATCAAGAATTATCAGCAGATGGCCCAGCAGAGCCTGGCACAGAAGGAGCAGCAGTTGCTGAGCCCGATAATCGAAAAAGTCCAGAAGGCCATCGACGAGGTGGGTGCCGAGAACGGATTTGTCTATATCTTTGATATTAGCTCGCAAGTGGTTCTGTATCACTCTGATAAAAGCACCGATGCCGCTCCGCTCGTGAAAGCTAAACTTGGAATATGATTTTGAAAATCTGATTAATAAATGATGAGCAGTTGACATTCAGCTGCTCTTTTTTATGTCATGAGCATGGTACCGATAGGCGTTTTTGATTCCGGCTATGGCGGGTTGACCGTTCTGAGCAAGATCGCAGGCTTGATGCCCCAGTACGATTACGTTTACCTGGGCGACAATGCCCGTGCTCCGTATGGGACGCGGTCGTTTGACGTGGTGTATGAATATACGCTTCAGTCGGTCAAAAAACTGTTCTCGATGGGCGCGCCGTTAGTCATCCTGGCCTGCAACACGGCGTCGGCTAAAGCGCTGAGAACCATACAGCAAGTCGATCTGCCGCAAATCAATCCGGCCAACCGCGTGCTTGGAGTCATCCGGCCAAGCGTGGAGGCCGTCGGGAATTTCTCGAAGACGCGCAAGGTCGGCGTTTTCGGAACGACCGGCACGGTGCAGTCGCAATCCTATCCGCTCGAATTGGCCAAGATTTCGCCTGATATTGAGGTGTTTCAGCAAGACTGCCCGATGTGGGTGCCTCTGGTCGAATATGGCGAATACGCTTCGGACGGCGCCGATTATTTCGTGGAGCAAAGTGTGCGCGCGCTGATGTCGAAATGTGCTGATATTGACACGATTATACTCGGTTGCACGCACTATCCGCTGCTGATGCCGAAAATCAGAAGGTTTTTGCCGCAAGGCGTGAATCTTCTTGCACAGGGAGATATTGTGGCGTCGAGTTTAAAGTCCTATCTGTTAAGACATTCTGATATTGAATCGCGTCTGACGAAGGGTGGAACGGTGCGTTTCCTGACCACCGAAAGCGTCGATAAATTTTCGGGTGCGGCCCGCATATTTTTCGACGGCGATTTGGCGGTGGAGCATGTGGATTTGTAAAAATGTGTATTTATTCCGATTGCGCACAAATTTTTAACGGACGTATTGCGTTCTTAAATCATAGTGCTATATTTGCACTGATAAAAATAAGGAAAATGAGAGCACTTCACTATCATCACCATTTTTGCAAACCCTGAGGGCAGCGGTGATAGATGCGTGTGTAGATATTTAGGCTTGCCCGTCGTGGCAGGCCTTTTTGTTTTATGACAAATTATAACAATCTAAATATCATGTTACTACGAATAGCAGTTCAGGCCAAAGGCCGCTTGTTTGACGAGACAATGACGATGCTTGAGGAGTCGAGCATCAAAATCGAATCCGGAAAGCGCACTTTGTTGGTGCCGGCAAAGAATTTCCCGGTCGAAATTTTGTATTTGCGCGACGATGATATTCCTCAGGCAGTTGCCAGCGGAATAGCAGACGTCGGAATTGTCGGTCTGAACGAATTCGCTGAGCGACACGAAGATGCAGAAGTAATCAAGCGTTTGGATTTCAGCAAGTGCCGCCTGTCGTTGGCCATTCCCAAAAGTATTGAATACAACGGCCTGTCTTGGTTCAACGGCAAAAAGATTGCAACGTCGTATCCGCATATTCTTTCGGAATTTCTGAATAAAAATAGCGTTGTCGCCGACATTCACGTCATAACCGGATCGGTCGAGATTGCTCCGGGAATAGGTCTGGCTGACTGCATTTTCGATATTGTTAGCTCGGGTAGCACATTGGTTAGCAACAACTTGAAAGAGGTAGAGGTCGTGATGAACTCCGAGGCTGTGCTGATAGGCCACAAGGGTTTGTCGGCCGAAAAGGTCGCTATCTTGAACGAACTGTTGTTCAGGTTCGATTCGTATAAAAATGCGGAAGGCAAAAAGTACATCGTGCTCAACATCCCGACCGACAAAATTGCGGCTGCCAGCGAACTGCTGCCCGGCATGAAGGCCCCGACGGTGACGGCTCTCGAAACCGAAGGCTGGTCGTCGTTGGCTTCGGTATTGGAGGAAAAGCACTTTTGGGAGATTATCGGCAAACTGAAGCAGCTGGGTGCCGAGGGTATACTTGTGATGCCGATTGAAAAGATGATTTTGTAAAAATCGTCTGGTTTTGACAGAATGTTTGTATAGAATCAATCAGAATTTTTACTGAAATTATGCAATATATTAAATATCCCGACAGGGCGGAATGGGGTCGGATTCTGAGCCGGCCGGCGCTCGACAACGAAAGTCTGTCGGGAACCGTCCGTACAGTCCTCGACGATGTCAAACGTCGTGGTGATGAGGCCGTTCGTGAGTATGAAAGCCGGTTTGACCATGTGGAATTGGAGTCGCTTGCGGTGACCGAGAGCGAGCTGGCCGAGGCCGAAACTTTGGTCTCCGGCGAATTGAAGCAGGCCATAATCATGGCTCACGAAAACATCGAGAAATTCCATGCGGCGCAGAACGTCGATTTGCCGAGCGTCGAGACGATGCCGGGCGTCCGCTGCTGGCAGAAGGTGCTCCCGATCGAGAGGGTGGGGCTCTATATCCCGGGCGGCACGGCGCCGCTTTTCTCGACCGTCCTGATGCTGGCCACACCGGCGCGACTGGCCGGTTGCCGCGAAATAACGCTTTGCACGCCTCCCGGGCACGACGGCAAGGTGCATCCGGCCGTTCTTTATGCGGCCAAAGTGGCCGGCGTGGCTCGGATTTTCAAGATAGGCGGCGTGCAGGCCATCGGCGCGATGGCCTACGGAACGCAGTCGGTGCCAAAGGTTTATAAGATATTCGGGCCTGGCAATCAGTACGTGACGGCGGCAAAGCAGCTGGTGAGCCTGCGCGATGTGGCCATCGACATGCCGGCCGGCCCGTCGGAGGTGGAGGTGATTGCCGACGCGACGGCCGACGCGGCTTTTGTGGCGTCCGACCTCTTGTCGCAGGCAGAGCACGGCGTTGACAGTCAGGCGGTTTTGGTGACGGTGGACGAAAAGCTGGCCGAAGTGGTGATTGGCGAAGTCGAGCGACAGTTGGCGGCCCTGCCACGGCGCGAGATTGCCGAAAAATCGATTGCCAACAGCAAGATAATCCTTCTCGAAAACATGGCCGACGTCGTTGAAATAACTAACGAATATGCACCCGAACACCTGATAATTTCCACGAAAAATCATCGTGACATTGCCGAACAAATAGTCAATGCCGGCTCGATATTCTTGGGGAATTACACCCCCGAAAGTGCAGGCGATTATGCTTCGGGGACCAATCACACGCTGCCCACAAACGGCTATGCCAAAGCGTATAACGGCGTGAATCTGGATAGTTTCCGCAAGAAAATAACGTTTCAGGAAATCACGCGCGACGGCTTGAGCCAAATCGGCAAAACGATTGAGGTGATGGCCGAAAACGAGCATCTTTTTGCACACAAAAACGCGGTGTCAATCAGGCTAAAACAAAACTAACGACATGGAATTAAAGAACTTGGTCAGAAAAAACATATTCAATATGGCACCCTATTCGTGTGCCCGCAACGAATTCAGTGGCGAGGCGTCGGTGTATCTGGATGCCAACGAAAACCCGATGAACGGGCCGTACAATAGGTATCCCGACCCTTTGCAACTGGCTCTGAAAAAGAAGATTGCGAAAATCAAGGGCGTCCGCGAGACGCAGATAATGCTCGGAAACGGCAGCGACGAACCGATTGATTTGGTTTTCAGGATTTTCTGCGAGCCGCGAGTCGACAATGTCGTGGCGATTGACCCGACATACGGAATGTATCAGGTATGCGCCGAAGTGAATGATATTGAGTACCGTAAGGTTCGTCTGAACCCCGATTTTTCGATGGATGCGTCGCGTGTCTTGGCGGCGGTGGATGCCAACACCAAAGTCATTTGGCTTTGTTCGCCGAATAACCCATCGGGCAACTTACTGGACCGCAGCCAGATGCGCCGTGTTTTGGATGGCTTTGCGGGCATTGTGGTCATCGACGAGGCTTATGTGGATTTTTCGAGCGAGTCGTCGTGGCTGTCAGATTTGGGTAAATATCCCAATCTCATTGTTCTTCAGACGTTTTCGAAGGCTTGGGGCTTGGCCTCGGTCAGGTGCGGGATGGCTTTCGCATCGGAAGAGATAATTGCCTACTACAACAAGGTGAAGTATCCGTATAATGTGAATCTGCTGACACAAACATTTGTGAATGAGCATCTTGATAAAGAAACTGAAAAGGCCGAATGGGTCGCGCAGATTTTGAAATCGCGAGCCGACATGAAGCAGCAATTGCTGGGCTTGGCGGTTGTCGAAAAAGTGTGCGACAGTGAGGCTAACTTCCTGCTTGTCAAGGTAAAAGACGCAAATGCGGTTTATAGGGAACTGATTGCACGCGGCATTGTGGTGCGCAATCGCCACAACGTGACGCTCTGCAACGACTGTGTGCGGATAACGGTCGGCACACCGGCTGAAAATGAGCGACTTATCGAAGAGATGTCCAAGATGAAGTAAAATTTTGATGCGATGAATAATCTGAAAAAACGCGCTTTGTTTATCGACCGCGACGGCACGCTGATTGTGGAACCGCCTGTGACTGAGCAGGTGAACAATCTCGAAGAACTCGAGTTTTTGCCCGGCGTCATCCGGAACTTGTATTTTATTCGCAAAAACCTTGATTTTGAATTTGTTATAGTGACCAATCAGGACGGATTGGGGACTGAGGCTTATCCGCAGGAGAATTTCGATCTGGTGCAGGGCAAGATGCTGAAAACCTTTGAAAACGAGGGCATTCTGTTTGATGACATTCTGATTGACACGTCGTATCCGAGCGACGGCAAGCCGACGCGCAAGCCGGGAACGGCCATGCTGACCAAGTATATGAACGGCGATTACGACCTCGCAAATTCATACGTCATCGGCGACCGCCAGACCGACCTCGAACTGGCGCGCAACTTGGGCTGCAAGGGCATTCTGCTCGACGAGAACACCAATTGGGACAAAATCGCCGAACTGATTTTTGCCGGCGAGCGCATCGCGACCGTAATGCGAAAGACGAAAGAGACAGACATTTACGTGAGCATCAACCTCGACGGAACCGGCAAGTGCAGCATCTCGACCGGTCTCGGATTTTTCGACCACATGCTGGAGCAGATTGGCAAGCATTCGGGCAGCGATCTGGAAATCAGGGTGAAAGGCGACTTGCACGTTGATGAGCACCACACGATCGAGGACACGGCCATAGCGCTTGGCGAGGCGTTGCTGAAGGCGCTCGGCGACAAGCGCGGGATTGAGCGCTACGGCTTCTGCCTGCCGATGGACGATTGCCTTTGCAGCGTCGCGATTGACT
Source organism: uncultured Bacteroidales bacterium (assembly GCA_945607565.1). Taxonomy (GTDB): domain Bacteria; phylum Bacteroidota; class Bacteroidia; order Bacteroidales; family Marinilabiliaceae; genus CALYZD01. The sequence continues at coordinate 41,849 of CALYZD010000006.1, forward strand.
TCGGCGGCCGTCCGTGGCTTGTGTACGATGCAAAATTCACGCGCGAAAAAATTGGCGACATGCCGACCGAAATGTTTCTGCACTTTTTCAAAAGTCTGAGCGATGCGGCGCGCATGAATCTGAATATCAAAGCCGAAGGCGACAACGAGCACCACAAGATTGAAGGCATTTTCAAGGCGTTGGCCAAGGCAATCAGGATGGCTGTGCGGCGCGACATCTACAAATATGAGTTGCCGAGCACCAAAGGCATGCTCTGAACATATCTAAACGTGGGCGGTTGCCCCGATTGGCATGTTTTTTTGTAGTTTTGCAAGGAATAGACCTAAGAATATTTTCTTAATATTAACGCAAAATACTATGATTAAGCACATTGTGTTGTTTCAGATGAAGAAGGACGTTGAGCCGCGAGTGCTCGAGACCGAATTGGCGACAATCAAGGTCGGGTTTGAGGCTTTGCTGGGGATAGTGCCGACGCTCCGTAGTATCGAAATTGGCATAAACTGCAATCCTTCAGAGTCTTACAATCTTTCGCTCGAAGCAACGTTCGACGATTTGGAAGGCCTGAACGCCTACGCCGTCCACCCCGATCATCAGTCGGTGGTGAAGCGCGTCAAGGCGATTCTGAACAGCCGCGCATGTGTCGATTACGAAATTTGAAGCCTGACTGCCATGGGAATGTCTTTCATTAAGTTGCCGAGGCACAGAGTGTTCCATCATGTGCCGATATATTATGACGAGGACAAGGAACGGCTCGAAGAGAAGAAAAAAAAGGTGCTCGGGGCCGATTATGGAGCCGACAAGTCGCAGAGCACGACGGCGCTGCGCATAAAGGGGCAGATGCATCGTCAGCACGAAAATTTCGCGCAGGTAGTCTATTCGGAACGAAAGAAATCTCAGCGCAGATTGCTGGTGATTATCATGATTCTGTGCTTGATCGCCTATTTCTTGGCAAAGGGTTATGGCGAGCAGTTTTCCGAAATCTTGTTTTGACTCATGAATTCCAACTCAGACTTAGTTGCTGAAAATCAGAAAGTAAAATGTCGAGCATAATTCACCTCCTCCCCGACTCGGTCGTCAATCAGATAGCCGCCGGCGAAGTCATTCAGCGGCCGGCTTCGGTGGTCAAAGAGCTGGTCGAGAATGCTGTGGATGCCGGTGCGACCGACATAACGGTGGCTGTGGTTGACGGTGGTCGAACTCTGATTCATGTCATCGACAATGGCTGTGGAATGTCAGAGAATGATGCCCGCATGGCATTCGAGCGTCACGCGACATCGAAAATCACCGACTCGGCCGATTTGTATGCTCTGAGCAGCATGGGCTTCCGTGGCGAGGCGCTGGCGTCGATTGCGGCGGTGGCTCAGGTCGAGCTCCTGACGCGGAAGAAGGATGAGGAACTGGGCGTCAAGCTTTGCATTTCGGCTTCGCAAGTCACTGATCAGACGTTGGTTCAGACGGCCGTCGGCAGCCAGTTTCTGGTCAAGAATCTGTTTTTTAACGTGCCGGCGCGCCGACGTTTCCTGAAGTCGGATTCGACCGAAATGCGCTGCATCATCACCGAATTCCTGCGCGTGGCGCTGGCTCATCCGAACGTTGCCATGACGCTTGTCGAGAATGGCAATGTTGTCTACAAATATCCTTCGGGCAATCTGAAACAGAGGGTGATAGCCCACGCCGGCTTTGAACGCGAGCAGGAGTTGCTGCCCATCGAGACCGAGACGTCGGTGGTCAGAATAAAGGGCTACATCGGTTCGCCCAAACTGGCCCGGAAAAGCTGCAAGGATCAGTTCTTTTTCGTCAACGATCGGTTCATGAAGCATCCGTATTTTCATCGTGCGGTGATGGCGGTCTACGAAAATCTGATAAAGGCCGAGACGCTGCCGCCGTACTATATTTATATGGAGGTCGATCCGGCGCGAATCGACGTCAATGTGCATCCGCAGAAAACCGAAATAAAGTTCGAGGACGAATCGGTCATCTGGCAGACACTCAATGCGGTGGTGCGGGAGTGCTTCGGCAAGTTCCACGTGGCGCCGTCGATAGATTTCGACATGGCCGACAGCATCAGCATCCCGACGATGCCGCAGAACGGTTTCGGCCACGTGGCGCAGCCCGAAATAGTGGTCGACGAGACCTACAACCCGTTTCTGGAGGAGCTGCGCAGCGAGCAGCAGGGCGACCGGCCGGCGGCGCACGCGTCTGCGCCGAAGTCTTTCAGCTACGAGTCGAAACTGAATTCGAGCAACTGGGAGACGCTCTACAACGATTTTTCGAACGCCCGCAACGACGTCCCGATGCCCGAGTCCGCAGCCGGCATCGCGCCGCTCCCGCCGTCGGAGCCGGAGCATCCGCAGATTTTCGAGTCGGGCATGAACGGCACCGGCAGCGCAACGTTCGGAGCGCATTTCTTTCAATTCAAAGGCCGGTACATCATCACGTCGGTCAAGTCGGGCTTGATGCTGATTGATCAGCATAGAGCGCATGAACGCATTCAGTATGAGTCGATTCTGTCGGCAATCAAAGTCGGGCCATTGGCTTCGCAGCAACTGATTTTTCCCGAGAACGTGGCCATTTCGCCCGACGACGCCTGCATCATCGACGAAATATCGGCCGAGCTGGCGCAGATAGGCTTCGACCTGAAGATAGACGACCGCCGCAGCACGCTGATAGTGACCGCGATACCGTCGACGACTCTGGCCTCCGACGTCCAGTCGTTTGTCGACACCGTCTTGTCGGACTACAAAAACGGCACGCTCAATCTGCACGCCGGCGTCATCGAGTATGTGGCGCGGACGCTGGCCGCCAAGAGTGCGATTGCCTACGGCAAAGAGCTGTCGCAGATGGAGATGTCCGACCTGTTCGACCGCCTTTTTGCCTGCGAGATGCCCGGCTTTTCGCCCTCGGGCAAGCCGGTGACGTCGATAATTTCGATGAGCGAGATAGAGGCGAATTTTTGAAACGGCCGATGAGTTTTTAGTGAAGATAAAATGATAAAAACCAATAGTTTATGAGTTTTTCGACATCCGGATTCGGGCAGATCACACCGGCGGTAAAAAATCTGATCATAATCAACGTTCTGGCTTGGCTGGCCACGGCTGTGCTGAAGTCACAAATGGGTATAAATCTGAACGATAGCCTTGGTTTGCATTGCTTCATGTCCGGCAAGTTCTCGCCGATTCAGCTGCTGACCTACATGTTTCTGCACGGCGGGTTCAGTCACTTGTTTTTCAATATGTTCGCCGTGTTCATGTTTGGGCGGATAATTGAGCAGACGTGGGGCACGTCGCGCTTTGTGGTCTATTATTTCGTGACGGGAATCGGCGCCGGCCTGATAAACATGCTGGCTCAATATTACGACATTCTGCCTATGATTCAGTCGATTGACTTGTGCATGTCGGAGCCGACTACGGCAAATCTGGATGCGCTTATCGGGAAATACGGCGCCGTTTCGTTCGAGTCGCAGCGGCTGGTTTCCGGTTTCATCAGTTCGTATAACGGTCTGATAAACAGCGACCCTGCCGCGGCCACTTCGATTGCGCGCGAATTTTTGGTTCAGTATCAGGAGGCATACATCGACGCGCACGTCACGATTGGCGCTTCGGGCTCCGTTTTTGGCGTGCTGCTGGCGTTCGGAATGCTCTTCCCGAACATGTATCTGATGCTTCTGATTCCGCCTATCCCCATCAAAGCCAAGTACTTCGTGATAGGCTATGCCGTGATAGAGCTCTTCATGGGCGTGCAGAATTTCGCGGCCGACAACATTGCCCACTGGGCGCATCTCGGCGGCATGCTTTTCGGATTCCTGCTGATAAAATTCTGGCAAAAACACTGACTTAAATCACATATCGTGGGCATTGTTTCGGAAATCAAAGATTCTTTCAAAGAAGGCGGTGCGCTGACTAAGCTGATATATATCAACGCGTTCGTGTTTCTGCTTGTGCGCCTTTGCGAGGCTTTCTACAGCCTCTCGGCCGAGTCGGCATACTATCCGGTTCCCGAATGGTTTTCGGTGCCGTCGAATCCGGCGCGCATCCTGCTGAAGCCGTGGACATCGCTGACCTACATGTTCTTGCACTACGATTTTCTGCATCTGGTGTCCAACTTGCTGTGCCTCTATTGGTTCGGGCGGATTTTCGTGTCGTTTTTCGAGGGCCGTCAGCTTGTGACGGTCTATGTGGCCGGCGGCTTGTGCGGCGCATTGTTTTTCGTGGTCGGGAGCAACGTCATTCCCGCGTTGTATCCGCTCTCGCAGTCAGGCTTCATGCTTGGGGCGTCGGCCTCGGTGATGGCCGTGCTCTTTGCCGTGACGCGCTATGCGCCTGATTTTCGGGTCAATGTGGTGCTGATAGGCGAGGTGCGCCTCAAATATCTGGCGCTGGCCTACTTTGCGTTCGACGTCATCAGCATCCCGGCGCTTCAGAACGCCGGCGGGCATCTGGCACATATCGGCGGCGCCGTTCTCGGCTTCTGCATCGGCTATCGGTGGGCGGTCAAGGGCAAGCCACGCGCGACGGGTACCGGCTGGAACCCATTCAGGCGCAAGCCCAAGATGACCGTTGTATACCGCCGCCGCCCGATGACCGACATGGAATACAACTACGACAAGGCGATGCGCACGCGCGAGGTCGACCGGATTCTGGACAAGGTCAAATCGAGCGGATACGCAAGCCTGACAAGTGAAGAGAAGAAAAAATTGTTTGACGCAAGCAAGAATCTATGAAGTCTTTGGTCCGGACCGTCATACTGCTGTCGGCTGTTTTGGGAGCGCTAGCGCTTTTGGCTTCGGCATTCGTCGGCCGCATCAGTCCCGAGACGATTGGCGCACTGTCGTTCGTTCAGTTTTCGTTTATCTATCTGTGGTTCATCAACTTTGCGCTGATATTCCTGATAGTCTGCCGCTGCCATTTCTGGATGCTGCTCATCACCGTCCCGGCCCTCGTGTGCACGGCGGGCGAGCTGGTGCAATCGGTGCAAATCTGTCCGGTTACCAAGTCGCGGGATGAGATTGGTCAGCCGGTTTCGCTGCTTTCCTACAACGTCCGGGTGTTCAATGCCGGCCGCTGGCTGCCCGGCGTCGGCGTGCGCGACTATGTCGATTTCGTGCTTTCGGCCGATCGCGACATCGTCTGCCTGCAGGAGTTCTCGGCCAGCACCAGCGACCCCAAATCCGACGTGGCCGCGATAGTCGGGATGACGTCGGCGCGCTATCCTTACCACAAGGTCGACTTTACCGGCTGGATCAACCCTCACCAGAAGAGCGGGCAGGCCGTGTTTTCGAAATATCCGATAGTGGCATCGCAGAGCATAAGGTTCGAAGATACGGGCAATTCGGTGCAGAGAGTCGACATTTCCGTCCACGGGCGGACCATCCGTGTGCTGAACTGCCATCTCGAATCAATCAAACTGAGCGACAGTGAGTTGAATGCCGTGGTGTCGGCGGCCGGCCATCCGGTCGAGAGCGACAAGCGCGAGCTCAGGCACATAGGCGGCAAGATGTCGCGTGCCCAGCAGCGCCGCGCACGTCAGGCACGCGCTGTGCACGCCGAGGTCGGCCGGTCGCCCTATCCGGTCATTGTCTGCGGCGATTTCAACGACATCGCCAATTCGTACACCTGCCAGACAGCTTTCGAAGGGCTCGACGATGCGTTCGTCCGCAGCGGCTGCGGCATCGGCAACACCTACAACGGCAAGCTGCCGCCCCTGCGCATCGACTACATCTGCTACGACAAATCGCTCAAGGCTTACAATTATCAGCGTTTTCTGACCGAACTGTCGGACCACTACCCGATAGCCTGCGATTTTGACATATCCGAAACCGAACTTAATTACACCAAAAAATGAAACAATATCTGGATTTGCTTCAGCGCATCCTCGACGAGGGCGAATTCCGCGCCGACCGCACCGGCACCGGCACGTTGAGTGTCTTCGGCCATCAGATGCGCTTCGACCTGTCGGAGGGTTTTCCGCTTGTGACGACCAAGAAAGTCCACTTGAAATCAATCATATACGAGCTTCTGTGGTTCCTCAAAGGCTCGACGAACGTCAGCTATCTGCAGGAGCACGGCGTCAGAATCTGGAACGAATGGGCCAGGCCCGACGGCGAGCTCGGCCCCATCTACGGCTACCAGTGGCGCTCGTGGCCCGACGGCAGCGGCGGTTTTGTGGACCAGATTGCCAATGTAGTGGCCGACATCAAGGCCAACCCTTACTCGCGGCGCCACATTGTCAGTGCGTGGAACGTGGCCTGCATCGACCAGATGCAGCTGCCGCCGTGCCACATCCTGTTCCAGTTCTACGTGGCCTCGGGCCGGCTCAGCTGCCAGCTCTACCAGCGCAGCGGCGACTGCTTCCTCGGCGTGCCGTTCAACATCGCCTCCTACGCCCTGCTGACCATGATGGTGGCGCAGGTCACCGGCCTCGAACCCGGGCATTTCGTCCACACGCTGGGCGACGCCCACATCTATTCCAACCACATCGAGCAGGTCAGGCTGCAGCTGTCGCGCCAGCCCTATCCGCTGCCGCAGATGAAGCTGAACCCCGGCGTCAAGTCGATTGACGATTTCGTTTACGACGACTTTGTGCTGGAAAACTATGTGGCGCATCCGCACATCAAGGGCGAAGTGTCTGTGTGATAAAACGATACGACAATGATTTCAATAATAGCCGTAATAGACTCGAACTCGGCCATCGGCAAGGACGGCGACCAGCTGGCCTACATCAGCGGCGACCTGCAGCGCTTCAAGTCGCTGACCAAAGGCCACCCGGTCGTCATGGGGCGCAGGACCAACGAGGCCCTGCCCAAGGGCGCGCTGCCGATGCGCAGGAATATTGTGCTGACGCGCAACGAGTTGTGGCGCAACGACGCCGTCGAGATAGTCCACGACAAGGCTCAGGCGCTTGAGGCGTGTGCCGGTGCCGACGCTTTTGTGATTGGCGGCGGTGCGGTCTACGAGCTGTTCATGCCCGACGCACAGCGACTTTACATCACCGAAATCGACTTTGCCTTCGACGGTGCCGACACGTTTTTCCCGGCAATCCCGGTCGGGCAGTGGCGCGTCGGCCGGACGTCGGAGTGGATGACTGACGAAAAAACGGGCCTGCGCTACCGTTTTGTCGACTACGAGCGGCTGTGAATCAGTCAGATGATGAACTCGACCTCCTTGAACGCGTAGCTCCTCTGCACATCGTCGGCGTCGCGCAGGACCAGGAAGCCTTCGGGGGCGATGCCTTCGATGCGGGCCATGAATCTGCCGCGCGAATCGGCAAAGGCGTGCATGCCGACGTTGCGATAGAGCCGCGCGAAATACTGTCGGTCGATGCTCGCGAAATCCTTTTCGTCGACGCATGATTTCCAGCGCTGCAGATTGCCGACGAATGTCCCGACAATTTCCCGCATATCGTGGTCGCGTCCCGTTATCTGCCTGAGCGAAACCGGGTTGGGTGCATCCGACACAAAGCGCATCTGGTTGACGTTGAGCCCTATTCCGACAATCGAACGTCTGATTTCGGAGCGGCACAAGTCGTTCTCTATCAGGATGCCGGCCAGTTTGCGGTCGGCGTGGTAGATGTCGTTGGGCCACTTGATGCGGGTGTCTTTCACGATGCCGTCCAGCGTTTCGACAAGCGAGACCGAAACGGCTTTCGAAAAGTAGAATTGCTGATGGACGTCAAGGTCGCGGTGCTCCACAAGTACGCTCATCAGCAGGTTTTTGCCGGCCTCGCTCTCCCACGAGTTGCCCACCTGCCCGCGCCCGGCGGTCTGATACTGCGCCGTGACTACGGTCATGTTTCGGGCTTGGCCGTCTTCGGCCAATTGGCGGATGCGGTTGTTGGTCGAGTCGGCCTGGTCGAGCTCGATTATTTCGATGTTCTGGTTCACGGCATGTTTGGTTCTGTGATGCGCCGGCAAAGATAATGCGCGCCGATTGATGTTGCGCCGGCTGATGCCGAAATGACGGCCGCCGTCGCCGTCCCTAAAACTCGAAAGCCAAAATCAAATTCTCAATTACTTTATTGTATCTTTGAGGCCAAATGTGAACTCGGATTTATAACGGATTATATATTTTTACTTTTGATGCTGAAGAAACATAACGCCCTGCTGGACGCAGTGATTGCAGGAATTCAAGAAAAAAAAGGTCAGAATATCACAATTTTGGACATGAGCGAAATCGAATCGTCGATATGCGACTATTTCGTCGTGTGCGAAGGCACGAGCACGACGCAGGTCGATTCGATAGCCGACTCGGTGGTGGACGTGGTGCGCGAGCGTGCCGGCGAGAAGCCTCTGCACGACGAGGGCCGCGAAAATTCGCTCTGGATACTTATCGACTATTCGGACATCGTGGTGCATGTGTTCCAGAAGGAGGTGCGCGAGTTCTACGCCCTCGAATCGCTCTGGAGCGATGCCAAAAGAACCGATTTGGAAAACGAAATATAAAAATTAACCTGAGCAATGTCAGAAGATTTGAATAAGCAGAACGGCGGTCAGCCGCCGATAAAAATGCCCAAATTCAACCCATACTGGATTTACGGAATAATAGCTATCGCATTGATAGTGGTCAGTTCGATGAACCTCGGGAGCGGTCCTCAGAGCCTGATGTACGGCACTTTCGAGAAAGAGCTGCTGGGCAGCCAGGCCGTGTCGAAAATAGTGGTGGTGCGCAACGAGCTCAAGGCCGAGGTGACGCTCAATCCCGACTCGATCAACAACTACAAGAAACTCTTCAGCCAGAGCGCCATCGACGGCGAGTCGGAGCCGAGCCAGTTCGGGCCGCACTTCGTCGTCGACATTCCGTCGATTGACAGCTTTGAGGAGGCGCGCAAGGCGGCCGAGCAGAAGAGCCGCCATGACATTCCGGTCGTCTACGAGCAGCGCACCAACATGTTTGGCGACATCATCGCGGTGCTGTGGCCGTTCCTGCTGCTGTTGCTCCTCTACTTCCTCCTGTTCCGCCGCATGACCTCGCAGGGCGGAGGCCCGGGCGGGATATTCTCGGTGGGCAAGTCGAAGGCGCAGGTGGTCGACAAGGACTCCAAAGTCAACGTCTCGTTCAAGGACGTGGCCGGCCTCGACGGCGCCAAGCAGGAGCTCGAAGAGATAGTCGAATTTCTGAAGCGACCCGAAAAATATACCGAATTGGGCGGAAAGATACCCAAGGGCGCGCTCCTAGTGGGCCCTCCCGGAACCGGCAAGACGCTGCTGGCCAAGGCCGTGGCAGGCGAGGCGCACGTGCCGTTCTTCTCGATGTCGGGTTCCGATTTCGTCGAGATGTTCGTGGGCGTCGGAGCCAGCCGCGTGCGCGACCTCTTCAAGAAAGCCAAAGAGAAATCGCCCAGCATCGTCTTCATCGACGAGATTGACGCCATCGGCCGCGCCCGAAGCAAGAACAACAGTTTCAGTTCGAACGACGAGCGCGAGAACACGCTCAACCAGTTGCTGACCGAGATGGACGGCTTCGGGACCAACAGCGGCGTCATCATCCTTGCCGCCACCAACCGTGCCGACATCCTCGACGGCGCGCTGATGCGAGCCGGACGCTTCGACAGGCAGATCTCGGTCGACCTGCCCGAGTATCACGAGCGCGAGGCGATTTTCGAAGTCCACCTGCGGCCGCTCAAGCTCGGCGAAGACGTCGACAAGTCGTTCATGGCCAAGCAGACCCCGGGCTTCTCGGGTGCCGACATAGCCAACGTCTGCAACGAGGCTGCGCTGATAGCGGCCCGCAAGGAGAAGAAGCAGGTCGAGAAGAGTGATTTCCTCGACGCCATCGACCGCATCGTTGGCGGACTCGAAAAGAAAGACAAGATAATATCGCCCGACGAACGCCGCTCGATAGCCTATCACGAAGCCGGACACGCGGCGATAGGCTGGCTGCTCGAAAATTCGCATCCGCTTGTCAAAGTGACGATTGTGCCCCGCAGCAAGTTCCTCGGCGCGGCGTGGTATCTGCCCGAAGAGCGTCAGCTGACCACCACCGAGCAGCTGCTCGACAACATCTGCTCGACCCTTGGCGGCCGCGCAGCCGAGGAGCTGACCTTCGGCCGCATCAGCACGGGCGCGCTCAACGACCTCGAAAAGGTGACCAAGCAGGCCTATGCCATGGTGTCGTACTACGGCATGAGCGACAAGCTCAGCAACATGAGCTATTACGACTCCACGGGCCAGTCGGCCTACAATTTCGGCAAGCCCTATTCGGAAAAGACGGCCGAAACGATTGACAATGAGGTGCGTCGGATAGTCGACGAGCAATACGCGCGCGCCAAGGCCGTCCTGACCGCCAACCGCGAGAAGCACATCGAGCTGGCCGAGCTGCTGCTGGAGCGCGAGGTGGTCTTCAGCGAAGATCTGGAGCGCATCTTCGGCCCGCGCAAGGGCGCCAAGCCCGACGACGCCAAGGAGGCGGAACCGGCCGCCCTGCCGGCCTCGACGGAAGAGGAACCGCAGCCGGCCGAGCCTCGACCCGAGCCGGAAGCCGAGCCGACAGCCGAATGACGAAAGAGAAAACAAGCCGCAAAGAGTGGGCCGTGCAACGATGAGCGCGGCCCACTTGCCGTTTCAATGCGGCCGTTATGTTACAAAACCGTATCGCTCTAATTTCGTAATTAGAATTGTTATACTATTTTTGCGACGTTTTTGATTTTATGTTCATAAAGGTAAATCATGACTAATTTTATTCAGCGGACAATTACAGGATTCATGTTTATTCTGCTGATGGGCGTGGCTCTGATTGCGGGCCCACTGTCGTATGCCGCTGTGATGCTGTGCGTCATCGTGCTGTGCACCAAAGAGTTCTGCTCAATGCTGGTGACCGAGCATAGCAAGCCCCACGCGCTGGTGGTCTACGTGGTCAACATCCTGGCCTTCCTGCTGACGTTCCTCTACTTCTGGAAAAGCATCGACATCCGCTGGCTGCTGGCGCTGATCCCGATAGTTTGGATTTCGTTTTTCATCGAATTGTTCCGAAACCGCGGGAAAGAACCTTTCCTGAACACGTCGCTCAGTATCTTGTGCGAGATATACATCGGTATGCCGTTTGCGCTGTTCAACTTTTTGGTTTTCAAAGAGATTGGCAGTTACGATTGGAAGCCTATCATCTGCCTTTTTGTGATGGGCTGGGTCAACGACACGGGCGCCTACGTGTTTGGCGTCACGCTTGGGCGGCACAAGCTCTACGAGCGCATCTCGCCCAAGAAAACCATCGAAGGCTTCTTGGGCGGCATTCTGGCCACGGTGGCCGCGTCGGTCGTCATCTACAAGCTTGGGCAGTTTGCCGCGCTGCCGCTGTGCATCGTCTCCGCCCTTGTCATATCCATCGTCGGGACGGCCGGCGATCTGATCGAGTCGATGTTCAAGCGTCATGCCAATGTCAAGGACTCGGGCCGGATATTGCCGGGCCATGGCGGGATGCTCGATCGCTTCGACGCCATTCTGTTCTCGTCGCCGGTGGTGAGTCTGATATATTATTTTTTTACATAACCGCTTTTTACGATCATGACAATTCATAAAGAAGGATTCAGTACTATTCTTTTGGTCTTTGCCGCATTCATAATCATCAATTGTATTGTCTATTTCTGCGCATCGACCTGCGTTCTGCCCTGGACCGTCACTGTTACGGCCATTCCGCTGGTTGTCATCCTGAACTTTTTCCGTTGCCCGCACCGTCATCCCAACGTCGACGAGGCAGGTATTGTGGCTCCGGCCGACGGGACCGTGGTGGCGATAGAGGAAGTGTATGAAGGCGAATATCTGAAGTGCAAGTGTCTGCAGGTGTCGGTGTTCATGTCGGTTTTTAACGTTCACATCAACTGGTTTCCGGTGCGCGGCACGGTCCGGTATGTGCGTCATCATAACGGCCGTTTCCAGGGGGCTTATCTGCCCAAGTCGTCGACCGAGAACGAGCGCACGTCGGTGGCCATCGAGTGCATGAACGGGCAGACGATTCTGGTCAGGCAGGTGGCCGGCGCCCTGGCCCGACGCATAGTCTGCTATGCCAAGGAGGGCGGCGAAATCAATCAGGACAGGCAGATGGGCTTCATCAAGTTCGGTTCGCGAGTCGACCTTTATCTGCCGCT
>CALYZD010000007.1 GCA_945607565.1 uncultured Bacteroidales bacterium
AGCCCGGCTGTGTTGGCCGGACTTCTTTCTTGAGTATCAGGGCGTTAATTTTTATTCGCTGTTTTTATATTCTGAGTTTATTCAAAAGCCCAAAAGATATGCGGTGTTTTTTTGTTACAATCTTGATTTTAAGTTCTTTATCGCTTGGTGCGCAGACCAAGCAGGTGAAGACCCGGTTGCGGACGGTCGATAATGGGGTTTATACCGAAAAATTCCGCGTCCTGGCCAGTGATACTTCATGCCGCCATGGCGATTATCAGATGATATACAAAAATCGTGTGGTCGAGAAAGGAGCTTATAAAAAAGGAGTTCGGTCGGGCGAGTGGTCTTTCTGGGGGCTGGAAAATCAGCTCGAATTCGTGTATGATTATGATAATCAGGCATTGTCGAAGGTTTTGCCGCACGATGGCCATGTCTATACCTCGCGCACTCTGCCGTGTCTGTTTCTCGGAAGTCCGCTGATACCGCATTTGTTCATCTGCCGGCGTGTCTTTTATCCGGTCAAAGAACATGGGACAAGTGTTGATTGTCAGGTTGTTCTGTCGCTCAAAGTCAATTCTCGCGGCCGGATGACAGGCTATGAGCTGGTTCGTGAATCAAAGCCGGCGTTCAACAAGGCCGTTTTGGATGCCGCCGCGCAGATTCCCAAGTCGTGGCGCTGGGTGCCGGCCCGCGACGGCGGCCGTTTCATCGATTCCGACTATCGCATCACAATAATCTTCGACGCTTCGAACTGATGCTTAAAATTTTTAAATTTAATTATATATTTTTTAATATAAATAGTATTTTTGAAGCCGCAATAAGTTAATCTGTCGGGAAGGTTTGTGGTAAACGTGTGGCAGTTATTCGATAAAAATCCGGGTGCCGGCATTGTCAGCCGAACATGAGTCGGTTTACGGTTTGCTCGGATGATGGCAATAATTAAGTAAAATTGACGTTACGAAGAACGATGCGATTTAAAAAACTTTACTGATTTGGTTAATTTTGCACCTGATTCTAACCTAAATTGAAAATATAGATGAAACTGATAATATGTCTTTTTTTAGTGGCGGCAATAAGTAGTTGCAGTTTTTTTCATCATAAGTCCGACAAGCGAAATTCCGACATTGCGGCCATAATCCCGCTGCACGGCGACAATAACGGCGTGTATGCGCAGGAGGCCCGTTACTCCAACTGGCCCAATCCGGACACCATGATAATATACGTTGACGGCTCTCGGCTGCGGATAGCCCCAATGGGCAACGTCATTTCGCCCGAGGGCAAGGTGCTCTTCTCGATAGAAAACGAGTATCCGATTGAGCAGCTATTCTTTGCGCAGCGCGGTCGCGACCTCTTCATCTTTTATACCGACATTGATGAGCGCGGGTGCGGCAGCTACATCAAGCGGTTTTCGCTCGAAAGCAACAAAATGATATGGTCGTCGGAAATTGACGGCTATTCGTTCTCCAAACCGCTGATCAGAGGGCAGTTCGCTTATGTCGGGACCATTGGTTTCATCGGCAAAATCAAGCTGAAAAACGGGCAGTTCGATTGGAAATTCAGCAACATCATTCGCAACGGACGTTTCAATCACTTCAGCAACATTGACTTCGTTGAACCACAGCGAGTACGCTTCGTAGCCACGCATCCATTTATGCTGAAGTCGGACACGATCATTGTAAATGATATAACAGGTGAGATAATTTGCATGAATTGATATAAAACAAAAGTTTAAATAATTAAGGCATATTCGATTGAACAATGAAAGGAATCGTTTTGGCCGGTGGAGCCGGTACGCGGCTTTATCCCATCACCAAAGGCGTCAGCAAGCAGATGCTTCCGGTTTTCGACAAACCGATGATATATTATCCGCTGTCGGTGCTGATGCTCGCCGGAATCAGAGAAATTCTAATAATATCAACTCCGACCGATCTGCCCGGCTTCAAGCGGCTTTTGGGCGACGGCAGTGACTTTGGCTTGTCTTTGCAATATGCCGAACAGCCATCGCCCGACGGGCTCGCCCAAGCGTTCATAATCGGTGCCGATTTCATTGGCTCCGATAGCGTTTGTCTTATTTTGGGCGACAATATTTTCTATGGTCATGGATTTGTCGACATGCTTCGTGATTCGGTCAGAATGGCCGAGGAGGAGCATAAAGCCACGGTCTTCGGCTATTATGTCAGCGATCCCGAGCGCTATGGCGTGGCCGAATTCGACAAGGATGGCAATGTCTTGGGCATAGAAGAAAAGCCAGCCAACCCGAAGTCGAATTATGCAGTCGTAGGGCTTTATTTTTATCCCAACAAAGTGGTCGAGATATCCAGACATATCAGGCCATCGGCACGAGGCGAACTCGAGATCACATCTGTTAATCAACGTTTTCTTGAAGACCGTGAACTGGCAGTCAAGTTGCTTGGGCGAGGCTTTGCCTGGCTCGACACCGGCACGCACGACAGTCTTGCCGAGGCGAGCACTTTTATCGAGGTCATTGAAAAGAGGCAGGGGCTCAAAGTGGCTTGCCTTGAGGCCATTGCATATCAGCAAGGTTGGATTTCAGCCGATAAGGTGCGCAAATTGGCCGAGCCGATGATGAAAAACTCCTATGGGCAGTATTTGTTTAAAATTTCGAGCGAAGCAAGCAAATGATTAATGTCATAAAAACCAATGTCGAAGGTCTGATCATTATCGAGCCAAGAATCTTTAAAGACAGCAGAGGTTATTTTTTCGAATCCTTTTCTCAGCGCGAATTTGACGAAAAAGTTCGCCCCATTCGGTTTGTGCAGGACAACGAAAGCAAATCCACATACGGAGTTTTGCGCGGATTGCACTATCAAGTAATGCCTTACACGCAGAGCAAGCTTGTGCGTTGCGTCCGTGGGCGAGTGTTGGACGTGGCTGTGGATATCCGCAAAGGTTCGCCGACATTCGGTCAGCACGTGGCCGTGGAGCTGTCGGAGGAGAATCATCGCGAGTTCTTTATTCCCAAGGGATTCGCTCACGGTTTTGCCGTTTTGAGCGAAGAGGCCGTGTTCCAGTACAAGTGCGACGAATTCTATGCGCCGCAAAGTGAGGGCGGAATACAGTTGCTCGACGAATCGTTGAACATCGATTGGAAAATCCCGCTGGACAAGGCCATCTTATCGGACAAAGACCGCGCGTATCCCAAACTATCTGAGATTGACCCAGCTTTTGACTACGCAACGTTACATTAGAACGAAATGAATATACTCGTAACAGGCGCTAACGGCCAGTTGGGCAGTGAGATGCGAATAGTGTCGCGCCAAACTGAGAATCATTATATTTTCACGGATGTTGCGGAACTCGACATTACGGATTTTGATGCGTTGATGGCAATCGTTTCGCGCGAAAAGATTGAAGCGGTTGTCAACTGTGCCGCTTACACAAACGTCGACAAGGCCGAGGATGACTATGAACTGGCCGAAAAGCTGAATGTGCAAGCTGTCAGGAATCTTGCGCTTGCAATGAAATCGGTGGGCGGTTTGCTCGTTCACATTTCGACCGATTATGTTTTTGGCGGCGAACTTTACAACACTCCATGCACGGAGGACAGAACCGGCACTCCGACAGGTGTTTACGGCAAAACCAAGCTGCTTGGCGAAAAGGCAGTGGAGGAAGTCGGCTGCCGGCACATAATAATCCGCACGGCTTGGCTTTACAGCGAGTTCGGGAAAAATTTCGTGAAGACAATGTTGAATCTGACCGCAACCAAGCCGCAGCTCAAGGTCGTCTTCGATCAGGTTGGCACGCCGACTTATGCGTTCGACCTGGCAAGTGTGATATTCGACATACTTGAAAATGGCAAATTCCATAATCACGATGGGGTTTACCATTTTTCGAACGAAGGCGTTTGTTCGTGGTACGATTTCACAAAATCAATAGCCGAACTTTCGGGGCAGACTGAATGTGAAATTCTGCCTTGCCACAGCAGCGAGTTCCCGAGCAATGTTGTGCGCCCAAGTTTTTCGGTGCTCGACAAAACTAAAATCAAAGAGACATTCGGTATATCAATTCCATATTGGCGCGATTCGTTGAAAGTGTGCCTGAGGAATATACTAAACAGCTAAAAATCGGTAAATATGAATTTCAAGCGAAATATAGTCATCACCGGTGGCGCCGGTTTTATAGGCAGTCATGTTGTGCGGCTTTTTGTCAATAAATATCCTGACTATAAAATAGTTAATCTCGACAAACTGACCTATGCGGGCAATCTCACCAATCTCAAAGATGTCGAAGATCGGCCAAACTATAAGTTTGTCAGAATGGATATTTGTGACTTTGATTCATTTCTGAAACTGATGCAAGACGAAAAAATTGATGGCATAATTCACCTTGCAGCCGAAAGTCACGTCGACCGAAGCATAAAAGATCCGTTTACTTTTGCGATGACAAATGTCATGGGAACGCTTTCTCTGCTTCAGGCCGCCAAGCAATATTGGGAGTCGCTTCCAGAAAAATACGAAGGCAAGCGCTTCTATCATATATCGACCGACGAGGTTTACGGAGCCTTGGAGATGACGAATCCCGAGGGCGTTGAGCCTCCGTTCACGACCACGGCGTCGTCGGGCAAGCATCACTTGGCCTACGGCACTGACTTTTTTCATGAAACGACAAAGTACAATCCGCATTCGCCTTACTCGGCAAGCAAGGCTGGTTCCGACCATTTTGTCCGGGCCTTCCACGACACCTACGGCATGCCGACCATAGTGACGAATTGCTCTAACAATTATGGCCCATATCAGTTTCCGGAGAAGCTGATTCCGCTCTTTATCAACAATATCCGTCACAGAAAGCCGCTGCCGGTTTATGGCAAGGGCGAAAATGTCCGCGACTGGCTCTATGTGGTCGACCATGCACGCGCAATCGATACGATTTTTCACAATGGCAAAGTGGCTGAGACATACAACATCGGCGGCTTCAATGAGTGGAAAAACATTGATATTATCAGGTTGGTTATCAATACAGTAGATCGTCTGCTCGGGCGCGCCGAGGGCGAGGATATGAATCTCATCACATACGTCACCGACCGCATGGGGCACGACATGCGCTACGCCATTGATTCCACTAAGTTGCAACGGGAACTGGGCTGGGAGCCGAGCCTGCAATTTGAGGAAGGTATAGAGAAAACGGTCAGTTGGTACCTCGAAAATCAGGATTGGCTGGATAATATCACAAGCGGCGCCTACGAAAAGTATTATGAGGATATGTATTCCAAACGATAATTGATGCTTTTAGTGACGGTTATAACCAGTTGAGCACTATAATGTTATAGTGTTGTGTTGTGCTGCCTTTGTCCCGGCATCAAAGGGAGCGTTTTGTTTTGCCACCGGCTTCAAAAAAAAGGCTCCGGCCGCTTCCTTGGTGGGTGTTTTGGAGACCTTAACTGCTTCATTGCAATGTCTATTCACAGTTCCGCGATGATGATGTCAAATCGTACAGAAATGCGATGGATTCGACGCAATCCGAATGATTCATGCGGCGCCGACAATCGGCTGAGTGGCGTTTCTTAGCCAATTGGAACGGCCTGCGTTGTGCAGTTTTTTTTGTTAAAAATAGGAATGCCGGTTTGAGCAATGCAAAAAATGCTTTAAAATTGCACATAAAGTTAAACCAAGTATCATGAAACCAAAAGCTATGAAACAGATTTACAAGATCCTTATCAGTTCTTTAATTTTTGTATTGTCCATTGTATGTGGCTTGGAATCAGAAGCTGCTACAAAGACCAATATTTTGTATAACTGCAGTTTCCTCGATGCCACCACAAGCAGTTCGTATTCTCAGAACAAGACTTTCGATTTGGCAGAAAAGACCTGGGCGGTAAGCAGTTATCGTTGTAATTCTACGGGTTTCTTTTTTGGTAGCTCCAGCGACTCTAACACCTCTTATTCGTTAGACAATGAAAAGTTCCCCGGAGTAGCCGATGCATGGAAAAGCGCGGACAGTCAGAGCGAATCGGCAACGATTGTCTATGCCTTATTGTATGACAATGAATACGATGACGTCACAAAGATAAGTTTCGCATGGTCGGGAGTCAGTGGCGGAAGTGCCAGCGTTTTCCTGTTGGTAGACAAAGGTACGGGTTTTGAGTCCGGCGCCAAGACGGAGACAAACGCAGAGTCGTCGATTGATGTAAGTTTCGAAGCTTCGGCTGTCAAGCGTTTTGCGCTGGTGATGCGCCCGGGCACTGAGACGTTAGCGGGAACCACCGGACGCGCCCTGAAGTTGAGCACGTGCGAAATTGACGGTGTGCCGACGGAAATAACCAAAATGTCGACTCCGACGTTTTCGCTCGACGGGACGTTGCCGTTGTGGCCAGGCACCGCGGTCGTGATTGCGACCGACGATGTGGAAGGCGCTAAGATTAATTATTCGTTGGATGGCACTGAATATAAGGCTGTTTCGAATCCGGCGCGCATTGCCATCAAGGCTCAGACCACCGTCAGGGCCTATGCTTCGCTTGACGGTGTGGAGAATAGCGAATCTGCCGAATGCACATTTTCTGTTTATGACCTGAACGGCGATTTTGCCCAATTCGACGGCGGCTATCCGTCGGGGTGGAAGGGTGGCATTGCAAGTGGCAATGTCTCAGCACATTCCGACCCAACGCAAGGCACCTGCGTCAAATTGACCCAGACAACCAAAGAAAACAAGCGATTGCTTACCCAAGATTTCATTCTTCCTGCGGGAACCTATCAATTGTCAGCATATTGCATGATAGATTCAGAAAGCGAAAGCGCAAAGACAGCACTTGAGTACGCAACGGGCGGCAGCAGTTCGTATAAATCCGTGCAGGAATGCGCGACTCGCGGCACATGGACGAAGCTATCGGGCGAGTTGGTTCTGACCGAGCAGACGCAGATTAAATTGTCATTGTGCTTGGCGTCAAAAAGTTCATCCGATGACGATTCATGGTCGGCGTATTTCACCAATGTAAGTTTGACAAACACCTCTCAGCCAACCTCTTTGCAGGCCAAGGCAGCGCCGGCAGCCGTGGTGCGGTCGGTCGGCGGCGAGCTGACCTTCAAGGCTCAGGCCGGTCAGCGTGCTGAAGTCTACGACTTGTCCGGGCTCTGTCTGGCGCGTGCAGTCACCGACGGCTGCGAGCAGAAAATTCAGGGTCTGCCGCAAAACAGGCTGCTTGTGGTCAGGGTAGGGAATGAAAGTTTCAAGGTGATTATCGGCCGTTGATAATGAGGGCGTTGTGTTTGCTGTCGCTGATGCTGGTTGTGTTCGCTTCGTGCACGCACAAACGTCATCATGCGCGGCCGCATCGTCAGCCTCAGTGCGACATTGATCTCGATAGCATCGTCAGGCGCGGCACTTTGCGCGTGGTGACAGACTACAATTCGATAAACTATTTTGTCTACAAGGGCGTTCCGGTCGGTTATCAGTACGAAATGCTGACGGAATACTGCCGTTCGCTTGGCGTCAGACTCGATTTGTCGGTTTCGAACGACAACGATCTGAACGAAGAGAGACTGCTCCGTGGCGATATTGACCTGATAGCCACAAGTCTGTGCCGCGACTCGACAAACACCAATGTCGTCTTCACCGAGCCTTATGGGCAAAGTCGGCAAGTGCTGGTGCAGCGTTCGGACATTGCGCTCGATTCTGTGGTCCGCACCGAAGCCGACTTGAATGGCAAAACCATTTGTGTGCTGGCTCATTCGTTTTATGAGGATTTCCTTCTGGACTTGTCGTCGGAGCACGACGACTCGATTGACGTTGAGGCGATTGCCGACTACGATGTGGAGCAGTTGATTCAGCTCGTGGCCGAAAACGAAATCGACTATGCGGTCAGTCTTGAGAATATCGCTCTGGTTAACAATTGGTTCTATCCCAATCTGAACATAGATTTTGCACTGTCGGACGTCTTTGAACTGTCGTGGGCGGTCAGGCCGAATGCGCCGAGGCTGATAAACGACATCAACGCCTGGATGCAGAAGTTCAAGCGCACGTCCAAGATGAAGGTGATGTACAAAAAGTACAATGTCGATCACCGCGAGCTGGCCGGCGGCCGGATTGGGGTGGGGGCCGACACTTATCGCGGCGATTTTGCCGAAATAATCAGGCGCGAATGTGACGGAACGCCATTCGACTGGCTTTTGGTGTCGTCGGTCATCTGTCAGGAATCGCGCTTCAACCCCGATGCCCGGAGCTGGGCTGGAGCCGTGGGGCTGATGCAGCTGATGCCCGAAACGGCCCGGCGCTTTGGCGTGGACGATCTGCGTTCGCCCGAGCAGAACATCAGGGCCGGAATCAAGTTCCTGTGCTGGATCGACAAGCGTTTTCAGAAGTATGTCCCGTCGGCGCAGGAGCGGCTGAAGTTTGTGCTGGCGTCGTATAATGTCGGCATCGGGCACGTGATGGATGCAATCCGGCTGGCCGAAAAATTCAAGAAAAATCCTGAGGTCTGGGACGAAAACGTGTCGTTGTTCCTGCTCAACAAGTCGAATCCGGCCTATTATACCGACGAGGTCGTGAAACACGGCTATTGTCGCGGCTCGGAAACCTATCTGTATGTGCGAAATGTGATGACGCGCTATCGGAACTATCGCGCAGCCAACATCAAGTAGTTCGTTTGAGTTAAAATAGCATAATTTTGTAGCTGCCAAATGTCTGAATCTCTTTGCGAATGCAACAAAATCATACTTTTGCGAGACAAATCAAAAACGGAGGCAGAACATTGAAACTGATCGTAAAAACCTTCCAAGGTCTTGAGAAATCGTTAGAAAAAGAGCTGGCGTCGCTTGGCGCAAAGAACATATCGTCGGGACGCCGAAACGTGACGTGCGAAACGACCCTCGAAGGAATGTATAGAATCTGCTTGTGGAGCAGGCTGGGGCTGAGGGTGTTGGTGCCTATTCTGGAGTTTGATGCCAAGAACGAAAAGGAGATTTATGACGGCGTTTTCGCTTACAATTGGCATGAGTTGATTTCGCCCGACAAGACTTTTCTGATCGATCACGTGTCATTTTCGCAGGTTTTCCCCAATTCGCAATATTTGGCGCACAAGTCGAAAGATGCCATTGTCGACCAGATTCGCTCGAAAATGGGTTCGCGCCCAAGTGTAAGCATCGACTCTCCGGATATAATTGTCAATTTGCATGTTGCTGATACTCACTTTACTATATCGATAGATGCCACCGGGCAGTCGCTCAACAAGCGCGGCTACCGCTCGCAGCAGTTGCCGTCGACGACCAACGAGGTTTTGGCTGCCGGACTGGTCGAACTGTCGGGATGGACAGTGGATGAGGCACTTATAGACCCGATGTGCGGCTGCGGCACAATCTGCATCGAGGCCGCCATGAAGGCCATGAACATTGCTCCCGGCCTGCGCCGCTCGAAATTCTCGTTCATGAACTGGCTGACTTACGATGATGTGATCTGGAAAAAACTGACGGACGAAGCCAAATCGTCGGTTAAGCAGGTGCGCATGAACATCATCGGCAGCGATGTGGACGTCGAGGCTCTCGACATTGCAAAGCAGTCGACGCTCGACTTGGGGATAAGCCGCGATGTCAGAATAATGCGCTGCAGCCTGCGCGAGCAAAGTTCGACGACTCAGACGGGCGTGGTAATTACTTGTCCGCCAGTGGTATTTGATGATTCACAGCGCGATATCCATAATTTCTATAAAGAGATGGCTTATTTGTTCCTGCGCCGTTATCCCGAGCACGATGCGTGGGTTTACAGTTCGAATCAGAAGGCGCTGCGTGGAATGGATTTGCTGCCAGAGCAAAAACTGATAGTCTATAACGGTCCGACCGAAGGATATTTCAATAAATATCCTGTCTGAAGACGTTTATTTTTATGCATAAAACTCACCAGAGGCTGCCCGAGCACGGCAGTCTTTTTTTGTTCGATTGAAGTCAGGGCATGGCAGAAAAGAAATGGCGAAGTTCTGAGAACTCCGCCATTTCAAACAATCACAAACCTTTACAATTATGAAACGAAACAAATTTTCTATATTACCATTTAGAAATCTGTGCAGAATTTAGTGAATTGGTTGGGCTGCCGGTCACTTATTTAACTTTCAAAAAACACAAAACATTCAAGAAAAACAAAAACATCAAAAAGCAAAAATTATTTGTGCCGGCAGCCTCCAAAGGAATAAATATCCCTTCAAATCCCCAATTTATTTCATGACGCTTGTCTTAAGCGGTTCTTTAATGTTGCTGACAAATGTTTCGAGATACTGCTTCCAGTCGCCGAACGATTCGAAACCGTATCTGTTCCATGCGCCGCCCCAATAGTAGACAAAATCTTCGCCGGGAGCACACTTGCCGATGCAGAGGACGTGGCCGTTGGCACCGCCGCGAAGCGTTCTGCTTTCTTCGTCCGAGAACATTTGCACCTTGGCGTCAATGGCTTGCGGGACTATTGCGCCCACAAATATCGTCCCATTGTTGTTGTCGGGATTGTCCGACGGGTCGGCATAGGCGATGTAGCCAAGTTTGCTGTCGGCGGCGTTTTCGCCACCGTCGGCATGGTGCAGGACGATGCCGGCTGCCACATTGCAGGTGTCTTCGATGCCGGAATATCTGACAATTGTCTTGTTGAGTTGTGACAAAGCGTCGATGCTGATGATGCGCGTCTCGACCACCTGCCAGCCATTGATTTCGGTCGGGTTGTAGGTCAGGCGGACGGTGAAACGAAGCGGACCGTTGTCGAGAATCTCGAAATCCTTGTAGCAGTAAGGGTAGACAATCGAGTCGCCAATCATGATAGCGGCCGTGCCGCCGCCAAGCGTCGGTCCCACCTTGTAGCAGTCCATTCCGTTGCCGTGGTCGTAGTGATACGAAGTGGCTTTGCGCAGTGCGATGGCCGAGTCGGGGTCGACGGTGCTAAGCGAGTCGATGATGGCCAATGTCTTGGGGCAGAGCTCCTTCTTGTAGCGGGCGTCGACCACGGGTTCGGGCACCGATTTGAGCCAGATGTCGTAGCCGAAGGCTCTCTCGCCCGAGGCCTGCAGCGCGGGTCCGTATGTGCGGAATGCTATCCGGTCGTTTTCCCAGGCAATGTCGTCGACGCGTTCGGGGTAGTGATGCCCTACGGCAACGGTGTCGGCCGGCGTGGGAGTGCCGACTGTTATGGTGTATCTTGTCTGGCTGTTTGCCTTGGCATCGGCCACAAAGATAACTTGTTCGTCGTTGGTAATCTGATATTTGACTTCTTTGCCATCTGCATCGAGTATGACAAAATTCTGACCGTTGTCAATCGAAGACTGAATGTCGGCGAGTGGAACGGCTACCACTTCGTTGCGTGCGCGGTCGGTGCTGTTTTCGACAACGATGCACGGCCGGTTTTGTGTGCAGGCAGCAAGTGCGATGATCGAAAATGCAAAAAATGCGTGTTTCATGATTAATCTCCGGTTTCGAAAACGAGCCCGAAAGTGACTTTTGCGTCACTCTCGGTTGCCCATTTCATCTATTTATCAAGTAGTTTATAGTAATTTTCTCATTTAGGCTGTTTGCCGATGTAGGCCAGGATGCCGCCGTCGACATAAAGGATGTGCCCGTTCACGGCGTTCGAGGCTTCGGAAGCGAGGAAGACGGCCGGTCCGGTGAGTTCCTGCGGGTCGAGCCAGCGGCCGGCCGGAGTCTTGGCGCAGATGAACTGGTCGAACGGATGGCGGCTGCCGTCGGGCTGCTTCTCGCGCAGGGGGGCGGTTTGCGGCGTGGCGATGTAGCCCGGGCCGATGCCGTTGCACTGGATGTTGTATTCGCCGTATTCGGAGCAGATGTTGCGGGTCAGCATCTTGAGGCCGCCCTTGGCCGCTGCGTAGGCCGAAACGGTTTCGCGGCCGAGTTCGGACATCATCGAGCAGATGTTGATGATCTTGCCATGACCTTTTTTCATCATTGCCGGCAGCACAGCCTTCGACACGATGAACGGCGCGTTCAGGTCGATGTCGATGACGCGGCGGAAGTCGGCCGCTTCCATTTCGTGCATCGGGATGCGGCGGATGATGCCTGCGTTGTTGACCAGGATGTCGATCACACCGACTTCCTTTTCGATTTTCGCAACCATGGCCTGAACGGCGGGCTCGTCGGTGACGTCGCAGACATAGCCGTTGGCTTTGATGCCTTTTTCCTTATAGGCGGCCAGCCCTTTGTCGACCAATTCTTGGTTGATGTCGTTGAAGCAGATGGTGGCACCCTGTTCGGCAAACGCCGATGCTATGGCAAAGCCGATTCCGTATGATGCTCCTGTAACCAAGGCAACTTTGCCTTCGAGCGAAAAATTCAGAAACTGGTTCATGTCTTTGTATTTAATCAATTAAATGTCAACTATTTAAGTTCGGTATTCTTCGAGAAGTCCTGGTCACCGTAGTCGAGGTTTTCGCCGGCCATACCCCAGATGAAAGTGTAGTTGGCCGTTCCGGCTGCGGAGTGGATGCTCCACGACGGCGACAGGACGGCCTGCTCGTTGTGCATCCAGATGTGTCGCGTCTCGTCGGGCTGGCCCATGAAGTGGCAGACGGCGTGTTCTTCGGGCACTTCGAAGTAGAAATATGCTTCCATGCGGCGGTTGTGGACGTGCGCCGGCATGGTGTTCCACACGCTTCCGGGCTGCAGTTCGGTCATGCCCATCTGGAGCTGGCATGTCTCGACCACGCTGTTGATAATCATGCGATTGATCTGACGGTGGTTGGAGCCTTCGAGCGAACCGAGCACGAGGATGTCGGCATTCTCTTTCGTTACCTTTTTGCATGGATATTCGGCATGAGCCGGAGCCGAATTGAAATATAATTTGGCGGGTTTGGCGGCGTCGACCGATTCGAAGATGACTTCTTTCTTGCCGCGTCCGATATAGAGCATTTCCTTGTATCCCAGTTCAAAAACCGTTCCGTCGACCTTGATTTTCGCATAGCCGCCCACGTTGATGATGCCAAGTTCGCGACGCTGGAGGAAAAAGTCGGCCTTCAGGTCGTCGACGGTCTCGAGCTTCAGGCTCTTGCTGACGGGCATGATGCCACCCACGATGTAGCGGTCGTACATGGAGTAGACCATGTTCGTGTCGTCCGGCGTGAAGATGGTTTCAATCAGGAATTCCTTGCGGAGACGTGTCGTGTCATATTGCTTTGCATCGGACGGATGCGCGGCGTACCTCAATTCGTAGTTCATGATGATAAACGGTTTTGTGTGTTAAGCTTATTTTGTGTTATATTTCTGCAATTGTGTGAGTTACCGGCTTTCGCACCGACGTCTCGCGGATAATCAGCCGCATCGGGACAGTCACCGTGACAAGCCCCGTCTTGTTCTGCGAATTGATGTCCAGAAAGGCCTGTGCGGCTCTGTTGCCCATGTCGAAGGCGTTGAGCTCCAGCGTGCTTATCGACGGCGTCGTCAGCTCGGTGAATATCTCGTTGGCCGTGCCGACAATCCCGAACTGCCGAGGCACCTCCAGCCCTTTGCCACGTGCGCATTCGAGCGCCCCGAGTGCGGCATAGTCGCCGGCGCAGTAGAGCGCGTCGCAGCCGCGTTCGATGGCGATGGCCGTGCGCTCGATGCCCTTGTCGCGCACCACGGTGTCGGGGAAGATTATGTCGTCGTCGACGGTCATGCCCTCGCTTTCGAGCGCCGATTTGTAGCCGTCGAGGCGCTCGCGATAGGCGGCCGAAACGAGGCCTCCGGCCAGTGTGCCGATGCGTCGGTATCCGTTCTTGATCAGATGCTTGGTGGCCAGAAAGGCGCCCGTGAAATTGTCGTTCACTATTTTGGCTCCGGGCAGGTCGCTGAACACGCGGTCGAACTGGACCAGCTTGACGCTGCCGCGCGTGATTTCGGCGATGTGGTTGCCGTTTTCGGATTCGAGCGAGTGCGACATGATGATGCCGGCCACCTGGTTGCGTATCAGCGTCTGCAGGCCTCGCTTTTCGTCTTCGAGCCGCTCGTGCGACTGGCAGATGAGCAGATTGTAGCCCGCAGGGTTCAGGATGGCTTCGGCGCCGCTGATGACGTTGCTGAAGAACTGCCTGTTGATGCGCGGCACAATCATCCCGACCGTGTCCGACACGCCGCGCCGCAGCGACGAGGCCAGAATGTTGCGTTCGTAACCGAGTTCGGACGCCTTCCGCTCCACCGACAGTCGCGTGGCCTCGCTCACGCGGGTGTTGCCCGCCAACGCTCTCGACACGGTCGAGGGTGTGATGTTGAGCGCTTTGGCTATGTCGTTTATCGTCGGTTTGGCCATCGGTTTCGAGCTTTGATTCCGGTGGCAAATATACAAACGTTTGCACAATAACCAATTTTTTGCATCTAAAATTTTTAGCTGCTGATTTATTGTTTATTGAACTTGAATCGACCCAAAAATAAGTCCGATTTCAATTTGTAATGTCGTTAAAATGCTAACGTTTGCACGCAAAACCGACCGAAATATGTTCTATAACAACTTTTTTATAAAAAATATTAAATGCTTCAATTAGCTATGATACAGCTGATTAAATAAAAATTTATCTTAAAGTTTGCATTTCATTTTGCAACAATATATTTTCGTGTCCGTTAACGCTCTAAAAAAAATAACATGTCTAAACCTTTTATTCATCCCGATTTCATACTGCAGACCGAAACGGCCCGCAGGTTATATCACGAATACGCAGAGAAGCTGCCTATTATAGACTTTCATTGCCACCTGTCGCCTGAGATGATTGCCAATGACCGCAATTTCAACAACTTGGGCGAGATTTGGCTCGAAGGTGACCACTACAAATGGCGTGCGATGCGCTCCAACGGTGTGAACGAAAAATACTGCACCGGCAAGGACGTTTCCTACGAAGAGAAATTCCAGAAGTGGGCCGAGACGGTGCCCATGACCATCGGCAACCCCCTCTACCACTGGACGCACCTCGAACTCAACCGTTATTTCGGCATCACTACCTTATTAAATAAGGACACAGCCAAAGAAATCTACGAAAAGGCAAGCGCCATGCTCCGCACGCCCGAATTCAGCGTGCGCAACATCATGCGCAAGATGAACGTCAAGGTTGTCTGCACCACCGACGACCCCGTCGACACGCTGGAGCATCACATCAAGATTGCGAGCGACGGCTTCGAAATCAAGGTGCTGCCCACCTGGCGCGCCGACAAGGTGGTTGTCAAGGTCGACGAGCTGCCGGTTCTGCTCGACTATTTCGCGCAGCTCGAGAAGGCTTCTGGCGTCAAAATCGACAGTTTCGACGCGCTCGTCAAGGCACTCGACCTGCGTCACGAATTCTTCGCATCGCTCGGCTGCAAGCTGTCGGACAGCGGTCTGGACAGATTCTATTACGCTCCGTTCACCAAGGCCGACATCGACGCGGTGTTTGGCAAGATTCTGGCCGGCAAGGAGCTGAACGACACCGAGATGGAGCAGTACCGCACGGCCATCCTGCTCGAACTCAGCAAGATGAACCACAAGCGCGGCTGGACGCAGCAGTTCCACGTCGGCGCCCTGCGCAACAACAACCAGCGCGCCTTCAACAACCTTGGCCCCGACACCGGCTGGGATTCGATAGGCGATCCGCAGAAGAGCTATCCGATGTCGAAGTTCCTCAACACCCTCGACACCGAAGACAAGCTGGCCAAGACCATCCTCTACAACCTGAACCCGGCCGACAACGAGATGATGGCCACCATGATAGGCAACTTCAACGACGGCTCGATGCCCGGCAAAATCCAGTATGGCGCCGCATGGTGGTTCCTCGATCAGAAGACCGGCATGGAACGCCACCTCGAAGCGCTGTCGGCTCTGGGCCTGACAAGCCGCTTTGTGGGCATGGTGACCGACTCGCGTAGCTTCATGTCGTATCCGCGCCACGAATATTTCCGCCGCATTGTCTGCAACTATTACGGCAACCTGGTGGAGCGCGGCGAGGCTCCCGACGACGACTCGCTCCTCAAGCCAATCGTCGAAGGCATCTCCTATTACAACGCAAAAAATTATTTCAATTTCTAAACATAAACCAGTCCGCAGCGCATCGGCAAGGTGCGCTGCGGACATAAGTTATTTAACATAATGGCAAAAATCGTAACACTGGGCGAAATCATGCTGCGCTTGTCGCCCGAAGCAAACTACAGATTCGTAGAAACCGATTCATTCAAAATCATACCCGGCGGCGGTGAGGCAAACGTGGCAGTGAGCTGCGCCAACTACGGCCACGAAGCCTATTTCGTGAGCAAACTGCCCAAGCACGAGATCGGTCAGATTGCGCTGAACGCTCTCCGCCGCTATGGCGTCGACACGCGTTTTGTGGCTCGCGGCGGCAACAGGGTAGGCCTCTACTATGCCGAAACGGGTGCGTCGATGCGTCCGTCGAAGGTCATCTACGACCGCGCCAACTCGTCGATTGCCGAGGCCGTGCCCGAGGATTTCGACTTCGACGCCATAATGGAAGGTGCCGATTGGTTCCACTGGTCGGGCATCACGCCGGCCGTAAGCGACAAGGCTGCCGAGCTGACACGCCTGGCCTGCGAGGCCGCCAAACGTCACAACGTGACGGTTTCGGTCGATCTGAACTTCCGCAAGAAACTGTGGACCAGCGAAAAGGCTATCTCGATCATGCGTCCGCTGATGAAGTATGTCGACGTCTGCATCGGCAACGAAGAAGACGCCGAACTCTGCCTCGGCTTCAAGCCCGAAGCTGATGTGGAGGGTGGCAAGACGGATGCCGAAGGCTACAAGGGCATCTTCATGGCAATGGCCAAAGAGTTCGGTTTCAAATACGTTGTCAGCACTCTGCGCGAATCGTATTCGGCTACTTTCAACGGCTGGAAGGCGATGATTTACAACGGCGAAGAGTTCTATCAGTCGAAGCGATACGAGATCAACCCGATCATCGACCGCGTGGGCGGCGGCGACTCGTTCTCGGGCGGCCTCATCCATGGCCTGCTGACCAAGAAGACTCAGGGCGAGGCTCTCGAATTTGCAGTGGCAGCGTCGGCGCTCAAGCACACTATCCCGGGCGACTTCAACCTGGTTTCGATCGAAGAGGTTGAGGCCTTGGCCGGCGGAAATGCTAACGGACGTGTTCAGCGATAGTCTCTAACAATCTAAAAAACAACTACAATGGCAAAATTTGATAAGATAGCAGTCCTTTCCAAAATCGGTTCGACCGGTATGGTTCCGGTCTTTTATGACAAAAACGTAGAGGTGGCCAAAAAAGTGGTCAAAGCCTGCTACGACGGCGGCGTCCGTGCTTTCGAGTTCACCAACCGCGGCGACTTCGCTCACGAAATATTCGGCGAGCTTGTCAAGTGGGCGGACAAGGAATGCCCCGAACTGGCACTCGGCATCGGTTCGATTGTGGACGCTCCGACGGCCGCTCTGTATATACAGCTTGGCGCCAACTTTGTGGTCGGCCCGCTGTTCAACCCCGAGATTGCCCCTGTCTGCAACCGTCGTGCAGTGCCCTATTGCCCCGGCTGCGGCACCGTCAGCGAGATTGGCAAGGCTCAGGAGCTCGGCTGCGATCTGACCAAGCTCTTCCCGGGCGACGTCTACGGCCCCAACATGGTGAAGGGTCTGATGGCTCCGTGCCCCTGGACCAAAGTCATGGTCACGGGTGGCGTGGCTCCCGAAAAGGAGAACCTGACAAGCTGGTTCAAGGCAGGCGTGTTCTGCGTCGGCATGGGCTCCAAACTCTTCCCGAAAGACAAGGTGGCTGCCGGCGACTGGGCCTACGTGACCAACAAGTGCAAAGAATGCCTCGACGTCATCAAGGAAATCAGAGGTTAGTTCCCGAAACGGTTGCGGCTGACTGTAAATAGCTGCAAATTAACATTTTAAAGAATTGATATGAAAGAAACAACATCAACAAAGCTGATGACCAACTGGCGCTGGTGGATGTGCTCGCTGCTTTTTGTGGCGACCACCGTCAACTACATGGACCGTCAGGTGCTGTCGCTGACGTGGAAGGACTTCATCGCTCCCGAATTCCACTGGACGGATGCCGACTATGGCACGATAACCGCAGTCTTCTCCATTATCTATGCCGTCTGCATGCTGTTTGCCGGCAAGTTCGTGGACTGGATGGGAACCAAGAAGGGCTATCTCTGGGCCATAGGCGTGTGGTCGCTCGGCGCGTGCGCTCATGCAGTGTGCGGCATCGTCACGGTGCACATCGAGGGCTACGAGTCGGTGACTGCCATGTCGGCGGTCAAGGCCGGTTCGGCGGCAGCGCTGGCCATTGCCTCGACGAGCGTGTGGCTCTTCCTGGCCGCAAGATGCATCCTGGCACTGGGCGAAGCCGGCAACTTCCCGGCCGCAATCAAGGTGACCGCCGAGTACTTCCCGAAGAAGGACCGTGCCTTTGCAACCTCCATCTTCAACTCGGGCGCGTCGGTGGGCGCGCTGGCGGCACCGGCCACCATTCCGCTGCTGGCCAAGTATTTCAAAGAAGCCGGTGTGGGCGGAGGCTGGGAAATGGCCTTCATCATCATCGGTGCCCTGGGCTTCATCTGGATGGGATTCTGGGTGTTCATGTATAGCCGTCCCGAAGATTCGGCCCACGTCAACGAGGCCGAGCTCGCCTACATCAATCAGGACGACGCCGGCGACGCTGCCGGTAAGCCTGCCGGTCAGGAGGTCAAGACGATTCCTTTCTGGCAGTGCTTCACCTTCCCGCAGACATGGTCGTTCATTGTCGGCAAGTTTTTCACCGATGGCGTGTGGTGGTTCTATCTGTTCTGGGCACCGGCCTACTTCTCAGACCAGTATGGTCACACATCGTCGTCGCCTATGGGCATCGCGCTGATTATCACGCTCTATGCCATCGTGACCGTCCTTTCGATTTTTGGCGGATACCTGCCCAAACTGTTTGTCGAAAAGAAGGGCATGAACCCGTATGCAGGCCGCATGCTCGCCATGTTCATGTTCGCTCTGATGCCGCTGCCCGCGCTTTTCGCGCAGAGCCTTGGCGAAGTGTCGGTATGGTGGCCGGCAATCATCATCGGCCTGGCCGGTGCGGGCCATCAGGCATGGTCGGCCAACCTGTTCTCTACCATCGGCGACATGTTCCCCAAATCGGCCATCGCGACCATCACTGGCATTGGCGGCATGGCAGGCGGCTTGGGCTCGTTCCTCATCAACAAGGGAGCCGGTTCGCTCTTCACCTATTCCGAAAGCCTTGGCAGCGCGTTCACGTTCCTCGGTTTCGAAGGCAAGCAGGCCGGCTACATGGTGGTGTTCTGCATCTGCGCCGTGGCCTATGTGGTGGCATGGTGCATCATGAAGGCACTGGTTCCAAAGTATAAGGTGATCGAAATCTGATTTTTTAAGTAGTTATAATATGATATATGCCACCCGTGTGGTGGCATATATCTCTACTTTTTCGAATCGCACACAATGAAAAGCAATCGGATAACCATAAAAGACATTGCCCGACAGGCCGGAGTCTCGATAGGCACGGTCGACAGGGTTCTGCACGAGAGGGGCGAAGTGGCGGCCGTCACCCGGGCCAGGATATTGGATCTGGCCGAGAAGATGAACTACAAGCCCAACCTCTTTGCCCGCGCGCTGACGTCGAAAAAGCAGTATCACATCCTCGCGCTCATCCCGCAGGCCAGCGACGAAAACATCTATTGGGTCAACCACAAGGAGGGCATTCTGTCGCAGGCCAAAGAGCTTGAGGCCTATTCGGTCAAAGTCACGGTTATTCATTTCGAATTGCACAACGAGGACGACTTCATGCGTCAGGCAAGCAATGTACTTGAGCAACATCCTGACGGCGTGATATTTGCGCCAATCCTGCGCAAGGAGTCGCTGCGGTTTGCCGAGCAGCTCGATGCGGCCAACATCCCGTATATTTTCATCGACACGTATATCAAGGACAGCAACTGCATCGGCTTCATAGGCGAAGACGCGTTCCAGAGCGGCAGGGTGGCGGCCAGCATCATCGACTTCGGCATCAGCCCCGAAAGCGACATTCTGATGGTCAACCTGGCCAAGGACCTGGACAACACGCAGCATCTGACTTCGCGCAATCAGGGCTTCATGAGCTATTTCATGGACGCCGGGCGCAACAAGGGGATGAAAATCAGCCTCGAAATAGCCACGTCGGTCCCGGCCGAGGTGGCCGACAAGCTGACGCGCGTCCTGGCTGCCAATCCGAGCATCGGCGCCGTGTGGGTGTCGAGCGCCAAGGCCTACGTGGTGGCAAGGTATCTGGAGCAGGCCAATGTCAAAAACATGATTCTGGTCGGCTACGAAGTGTATAATCACAACATTGATTACATGCGCAAAGACTACATCCAGTACCTGATAGCACAGCAGCCGCGCGAGCAGGGCAGCAAGGCAGTCAAGGCAATGTTCGGCTTTCTGGCCGAGCACACTCCGCCTATCAAACTCGAATATCAGAAAATCGAAATCGTCAATTCGGAAAACATCAGGTTTTATGTCTGATGATTGTCTGTTGAATTTGTGATGTAAACAATAAAATTTAAAATCTACTAAAATGGCAATATTTGGATCGATGGAAGCCTTGAAAAAGCAGGCTTGCGGAAAATTGTTCGGGAAAGTGTTCAGTTTTCTCGAAGAGACCGATTTGGAGGCCGTGTTTGCCGAGGTGACGCCGTCGGCAAAAAAGACGATAGAAATCGACGGCAAGAACGTCTACGCGATTTTTCAGGAGTACAACACCAAGCTGCACGAGAACGCGAAGCTCGAAGGGCATCGCAAGTATGCCGACGTTCAGTTCATCTATCAGGGTTCGGAAATCATCGGGATGAGCGACCTGAAAGACATTGAGGTCGAGCCCGACTACAACGAGGAGAAGGACATCTTCTTCTGCAAGTCGCGCAAGCTCTCGCACGTCATTCTGGGTGCGGGCGAAGGCGCCATTCTCTATCCCGAAGACCTGCACGCGCCCTGCATGTGCATAGGCGAGCCTAAAACTGTCAAAAAGATAGTTTTTAAGGTGAAGCTTTGATTTTAATCAATCAAATTTCAATCATTATTTTAACAGTAAAGATATGCAACCTTTAAACAGAACAACCGATAAATCGGCAAAGAAATATACCGAGCGGATAATTCAGTTTGGCGAGGGCAATTTCCTTCGCGCTTTTGTAGATTGGATCATCTACAACATGAACCAGAAGGCCGACTTCAACAGCAGTGTGGTTGTGGTTCAGCCGATTGACAAGGGTATGGTCGACATGCTCAACGCGCAGGACTGCCTTTATCACGTCAATCTGCAGGGCCTCGACAAGGGCGAGACGGTCAACAGCCTGACGCGCATCGACGTCATCAGCCGCGCCCTGAACCCCTATTCGCAGAACGCCGAGTTCATGAAGCTGGCCGAGCAGCCCGAGATGCGCTTCGTCATCAGCAACACCACCGAGGCCGGCATCGCCTTCGACCCGTCGTGCAAGCTGACCGACGCGCCCG
Source organism: uncultured Bacteroidales bacterium (assembly GCA_945607565.1). Taxonomy (GTDB): domain Bacteria; phylum Bacteroidota; class Bacteroidia; order Bacteroidales; family Marinilabiliaceae; genus CALYZD01. Next base: position 21,364 of record CALYZD010000007.1, read on the forward strand.
CATCGTCCTATCCCGGCAAGCTGACTCAGCTGCTCTATCATCGTTTCAAGACTTTCAACGGCGACAAGAGCAAGGGCCTGATCATCTTCCCGTGCGAACTCATTTTCCTGAACGGCCACAAGCTCAAAGAGACTATCTATCAGTACATTGAGCTCTGGAATCTTGGCGCTGAATTCAAGGCATGGTTCGAAGAGGCCTGCGGCGTATATGCCACTCTGGTCGACCGCATTGTGCCGGGCTTCCCGCGCAAGGACATCGACGCCATCAAGGAAAAACTGCAATACGACGACAATCTGGTGGTTCAGGCCGAGATTTTCCACCTTTGGGTCATCGAGGCTCCGCAAGAGGTGGCCAAGGAGTTCCCCGCCGACAAGGCCGGACTCAACGTGCTCTTCGTGCCCAGCGAGGCTCCCTACCACGAGCGCAAAGTCACCCTGCTCAACGGCCCGCACACGGTTCTTTCGCCGGTTGCATACCTGTCGGGAATCAACATTGTGCGTGACGCATGTCAGCACGAGGTGGTCGGCAAGTACATCAACAAGGTGATGTTCGACGAGCTGATGGAAACGCTGAATCTGCCCAAAGAGGAGCTCCAGAAGTTTGCCCACGACGTTCTCGAACGCTTCAACAACCCGTTCGTCGACCATGCCGTCACATCGATTATGCTCAACTCGTTCCCGAAATTCGAGACGCGCGACCTGCCCGGCCTCAAGGTTTACCTCGAGCGCAAGGGCCAGCTGCCCAGCGGACTCGTGCTCGGCCTGGCTGCCATCATCACCTACTACAAGGGCGGCAAGCGTGCCGACGGCGCCGAGATTGTGCCCAACGACGACCCGAAAATCATGGATCTGCTCAAGCAGCTCTGGGCTACCGGCGACACGCAGAAGGTTGCCGAGGGCGTGCTTGCGGCCGACTTTATCTGGAACGAGGATCTGAACAAGATTCCCGGCCTCACCGCCGCCGTCAAAGCCAACTTGGATTCGATTCAGGCCAATGGTATGCTCGAAACGGTAAAGTCTATTCTCTGAGATAGTTACGCCTCCGTAGCGAGGCCGCGATTGACGTTTTGCCCTCTCCTTTTCAGCAAACTGGAGAGGGCTTTTTTGAAAACAAAAAACAAAGAACAATGACTGCACGATTTATTAAGATTAATCCGGACGACAATGTGGCCGTTGCCATCGAAAACCTGAAGGCCGGCGAGACGCTTGTGGTCGACGGCAACGAGGTGACGCTTGTGTCGGACGTGCCTGCCGGTCACAAGTTTGCGCTCAAGGATTTGGCCAAGGGCGAAAATGTGGTCAAATACGGTTATCCGATCGGTCATGCCCGCGAGGCCCAGCCCAAAGGCCAGTGGATGAACGAGAACAACATCAAAACCAACCTCGACGGCCTGCTCGAATACAGCTACAACCCTCAGCTGGTCGACGTCACGGCGCCCGACAAGGGTCTGACTTTCAAGGGTTATGAGCGCAAGAACGGCGACGTCGGGATTCGCAACGAGATATGGATAATCCCGACCGTGGGATGCGTTAACGGCATTGTGGGCCAGCTGGCCGAGGCTCTGCGGCGCGAGACTGACGGCAAGGGCGTGGACGCCATCGTGGCCTTCCCGCACAACTACGGCTGTTCGCAGCTCGGCGACGACCACGAAAATACCAAGAAAATTCTGCGCGACATGGTGCTGCACCCCAACGCGGGTGCGGTCCTTGTGGTCGGACTGGGCTGCGAAAACAATCAGCCCGACGTCTTCAAGGAATTTTGCGGGCCGGTCGACGAGTCGCGCGTCCGCTTCCTTGTGACGCAAAAGGTCGGCGACGAGTTCGAAGAGGGCATGAAGATTCTTCGCGAACTCTATCAGATTGCAAGTCAGGACAAACGCACCGACGTGCCGCTGTCGAAACTGCGCGTGGGCCTCAAGTGCGGCGGCTCCGACGGCTTCTCGGGCATCACGGCCAACCCGCTTCTGGGCGTCTTCTCGGACTTCCTCGTTTCGCAAGGCGGCACCACCGTCCTGACCGAAGTGCCCGAAATGTTCGGCGCCGAGACCATTCTGATGAACCGTTGCGAAAATCGCGAGCGTTTCGACGAAACCGTCAAGCTCATCAACGACTTCAAGCAATATTTCCTTTCGCACGGCGAGCCTGTGGGCGAAAATCCGTCGCCGGGCAACAAGGCCGGCGGCATCTCGACCCTCGAGGACAAGGCCCTCGGCTGTACGCAGAAGTGCGGTAAATCAATCGTCCGCGCCGTCCTTGGCTATGGCGATCGCATCAGCAAGCACGGCCTTAACTTGCTGTCGGCGCCGGGCAACGATTTGGTTGCCGCCACGGCGCTGGCCTCGGCCGGCTGCCAGATGGTGCTCTTCACCACCGGTCGCGGCACGCCGTTCGGGACTTTCGTGCCGACCATGAAGGTGTCGACCAACAGCAATCTGGCCAAGAACAAGCCCGGCTGGATTGATTTCAACGCCGGCGTGCTTGTGGAGGACGAGCCGATGGAAAGTGTCCATAAACGCTTCTGCGACTATGTGATAAAGGTCGCAAGCGGCGAGCCGACCAACAACGAGAAGAAAGGCTATCACGAAATAGCCATTTTCAAGACCGGCGTGACGCTCTGACGCTCCGCAGCCGGGCGGAAAAATCATTTCGAAAGTCTGCTCGGGGGACATCTCCCGGGCAGGCTTTCTGTTTCCGGGTGGGTTGGTCCGATGACTTGCGTCAACGAAAAAGGCGGCATTTGCGGTGCCGCCTTTCGTGTCTGTATAATTCTGATGGCTCAAATTATCTTGAGTCGGTGCATTTCGTCGAGCAGGAGCTTCTTGTTCTCGTCGACCATGGGGCAGAGCGGTGCGCGATAGACCTCTTCCATCATTCCCATGGCGTTCAGGGCCGCCTTGACCGGAATCGGGTTCGATTCTATGAACAGCAGATCCATCAGCCGGCGATATTTGAAGAAAAGTTTTCGTGCTTCGGGCGCGTTGCCCTCTAGCGATAGTTGCATCATCCGGCTGAAGTCGCGCGGGAACACGTTGGCCGCCACCGACACGCAGCCGTCGGCGCCGAGCAGGTTGCACAGCATCGACAGGTTGTCGTCGCCGCTGTAGACCATGAAGCCTTCGGGGCGCGTGGCCAGCAGTTCGGCCGTGTTTTCGATCTTGCCGCTTGCCTCCTTGATGCCCACGATGTTCTTGAAGTCGTTGGCCAGGCGCACAGCCACGTCGGGCTTGATGGCCGAGCCGGTGCGCCCGGGGACGTTGTAGAGGATTATCGGGATGTCGACGTGGCTTGCGAGCTCGCCAAAATGCAGGTACATGCCCTTCGACGTCGGTTTGTTGTAGTAGGGGCCCACCACCAGCACGGCGTCGACACCGGCGTTGCGGGCGTTCTGGCTGTAGCTGATGCACTCTTTGGTGCTGTTGCTGCCCGAGCCGGCAATCACAGCCACGCGCCCGTCGATGCGCTTGACCGCGTGCTCAAACATCTGAGCGTCTTCCCTTTCGGTCAGAGTCGGAGTTTCGCCGGTGGTGCCGCAGACCACCACGGCATTCGTCCCGTTTTCCATGTGAAAGTCCAAAAGCCTGTCGAACGCTTTGGTGTCTATCGAACCGTCGGTCTTAAAGGGTGTTACGAGTGCTGCAATCGACCCTTGAATATTAAATCTTGACATATATTCTCATTTCTCAAAATGTTGCAAATCTATAAAAGTTTTCGGTGAAAATAGTATGTTGCAAAAATATTATTTCACCCTTTGTTAATCAATTAACAAAGGGTATATTTGCACTCAATAATCTTCAAGTGACATTTGCAATGTTAACAATTAGTCAGGCCGTAGAGAAGGTCGTAAAGGTAAAGCCCTTTGTCATCGAGGCGTTGGCCGAGGGATTGCTGAACATCTCATCATTAGCACGCCAGATTCACCCGATGGTCGAAAAGCTGGCCGACAAGCCCGTCAAGCAGGGAGCTATCGTGATGGCTCTCAACAGGCTCGTCCCTCATCTGGACAACAATGCCTCCCCGAGTTTCGAAGACACGCTTGGAAACATTGGCGATATAATTGTCCGTTCCAATCTCATAGATTTCACATTCAGCAACAGCCCCGACATTTTCGATTGTCATATTAAATTAATGAACGAAATCAGCGGCCAGCATGACGTTTTCTACACAATGGTGCGCGGCGTGTTCGAGTCGAACCTGGTGGTGGGCTCGTCGATAGGCGGACTGGTCGAAAAGTATTTTGCGAAAGAAAAATGCGCCTATCGTCAGAACAATCTTTCGGCCATCACGCTCAAGCTGCCGGCCAACAATGTCCTTGCAGTCGGCTTCTATTATCAGATTCTCAAGTTCATAGCTTGGGAGGGCATCAACGTCAAGGAGGTCATCAGCACCACCAACGAGTTCTCGATAATCGTCAACGACGATGACGTGGACCGCGCTTTCACCATTCTGAAAAACCTGCGCAACATGAAAGGCTCGACGTCGCTGCATTAGCATCTTGCGCGCGCCGATGACGCCTGTCAGTCAGCACGATACACCCCAAAAAGCGAGCCGCACCGAATAGTCTTCGATGCGGCTCTATCACTAACCATAAATTTAAAAAATATAGACTGAAAGAATGAATGCTTTCCCTCTGGCATTTACTCTACTCCAAATCTATATATCGTTGTCTGCGAATAGACTTCGCCGGGTTTCAGCAGTGTGGTCGGGAATTCGGGACGGTTGGGTGAATCCGGAAAGTGCTGGGCCTCAAAGCAGAAGCCCGCAAACTGGTCGTATTTGAAACCGTCGCGTTCGTATCGTCCGTTCAGGTAATATGCCGTGTAGAATTGGAATCCAGGCTCGGTGGTGAAGAACTCCAGTTTGCGGCCGCTTTCGTGCTCCACGGCTTCGGCGGCTTTGCGCAGCTTGCCATAGTTGCCGTTTATCACATAATTGTGGTCATATCCGTCATCAAACATGTGGATGCGTTCGCCGATCTTGTGCGGGAAAATGAAGTCCAGCGCCGTTCCGTTGACGCTTTCGATGGTGCCGTCCGGAATGTTGGTCTCGTCTTTGGGCGTGTAGCGGTCGGCTTCCATCTGCACGTAGGTGTCGAACACGTTGCCGCTGCCCTTGAGGTTGAAATATGAGTGATTCGTCAGGTTGAGAACTGTCTTTTTGTCGGTGTTGGCATGATATTCAATCTTAAGCTCGTTGCTGTCCGACAGGCTGAAGACGACGTTGACCGTGAGCGTGCCGGGGTAGCCGTTCTCTCCATTTTCGCTGACATATTTCATTTTTACACCTGCTGTTTTCTCGCTGCTGAACGACTCGCTTTCCCATATCTTGGTGTTGAACGAGTTGCTGCCGCCGTGCAAATGGTTGGGTCCGTTGTTGACTTCGAGCGTGTATTCCTTGCCGTCTATCGAAAATTTGCCGCCTTTGATTCGGTTGGCATAGCGGCCGACTGTGGCGCCGAAAAAGAAAGAGTCGGCAAGATAAGTCGGGTCGAGATACTGACGGGGGTCATCAAATCCGAGGACTATTTCGCCCACTTTACCATTCTTGTCGGGTGTGCGGATGCTGGTGATGGTGGCACCGATATTGGTTATCTTGACAGTTGTCCCAATGTCATTTTTGAGTTCGTAGACGTATATTTCCTTTCCGTCTATCGCGCCGGCAGATGTTTTGGTACTTTCCATAGTCATGCGGTTTTATGTTGTTATTTCCCAAAAGTAGTTTATTTTCTCAAAAAAACTGTTTCGGAGCCATTCCAATATTGAAAATCGGCATACTTTTTTTGCCTGTCGCGCGCAAAATGATGATGAGCGTAGATTTATCTTGCTGATATTCAGATTTCTCCGTCGAAGACCCTGACTGCCGGACCGCCAAGATGCACGTTGCGGGCCATGGTGCCGTCGGTTTCGAAGCGGACCTTGAGCCGTCCGCCGCGTGCGTCGACGTCAAACTCGCGCGCGCCGCTGATGATGCCGGCGGCGATGGCTCCGGCCGTGATTCCGGTTCCGCAGGCAAGCGTCTCGTCCTCCACGCCGCGCTCGTAGGTGCGGATGCTGATGTGTTGTATATCGCTGACTGCCACAAAGTTGACGTTGGTACCCTGAGGTGCGAATCTCTCTCCGAACCGAATGGGCCGTGCGCGTTCGACGATGCTGATGGCGTCCAAAGCCTGCTCCGACGGGACTATCTCGACGTAGTGCGGCACGCCGGTGTTCATCGCGAAAATGTTGTTGTCGATGCGTTCAATGCGCTCTACGTCAATCATTTGCAGGTCGATGTGGTCGGCCGAGGTGCAGACTGCCCGGTGGCGTCCGTCGTCGGCCACAAACTCGAAGGGTCGGCCCGTTTCGACCAGACCGGTGGCCAGCGCAAAGGCGCAGATGCACCGCGCGCCGTTGCCGCAGAACGAGGCAAGGCTGCCGTCGCTGTTGTAGTATTTCATCCTGAATGCCAGTTCGTTGGCGGGCTGGAGCAGCAGCAGGCCGTCGGCGCCGATGCCGAAGCGGCGGTCGCAGAGCGCGGCAATTTGTTTGGGAGTGATGTCCGAGTAACTGTGATTCAGGTCGTTGAGAATGATAAAGTCGTTGCCGGCTCCCTGATATTTCGAAAATTTCATGGCGGATGCGTTTATTTTGGGTTTACGTCAAAAAGTGCGTCTTCGGTGCTGACAGCCAGCGAGTAGCCGATGGCTTCGATGGATATGTGGATTTTTTTGTCGTCGACTCTGCTGATGCGGCCTTCGATGCCTTTGAGCGGTCCGCTTTTGATGGTAACGTTCTGGCCTTCAGTCAGAATGTTCGACTCGACCTCGATGACCACGTTGCTCTCGACCACGCGCCGCATGGCTTCCATTTCGCGCTCGCTGATGACGGCAATCTCATTCCGATAGGTGACAAAATTCACGAATCCGCTAATCGGATAAATGTTTTTTCGCTCGTCGGGACTGATGCGGACAAAGACGTAGGAGCTGATTATCGGGATGTCGACCTTCTTCTTGCGGTCGCTCCATTGGTGCACTTCGGTGCGCAGCGGCAGGTAGGCCTCGATTTTCCGCAGCCTGAGCTGGTCGAGCACTTTCTTTTCGCAACGCGCTTTGGTGTAGATGGCATGCCATTTCTTATCCTGACTTTTATCCATGTTTTGGCTACATTTTTATCAGTTCAAATCGAGCTCGACTTCAATTTCCTTGACGTCTTCGATGGCCATGTTCTCGCATTTGAGCGTGCGCGCGTTGAATTTTTTGGTGACTCCGATGTTGTGCGTGGCCATGATGATTGTCTTGCCTTCGCGGTTGATCTGGAAGAGCAGTTTCATGAGCGTGTCGGTCGTTTCGGGGTCGAGGTTGCCGGTGGGCTCGTCGGCAAGTATCAGGTCGGGGCTGTTGAGCAGTGCCCGGGCAATGGCCACGCGCTGCTGCTCGCCGCCCGAGAGCTGGTGGGGCATTTTGTAGCCTTTGTGGAGCATGTCGACTTCGGTCAGGACTTCGCGGATGCGCTTGTCGATTTCGTATTTCTGCTTCCATCCCGTGGCTTTCAGGACGAAGTTAAGATTCTCGTACACAGTGCGGTCGGACAGTAGCTGGAAGTCCTGGAAGACTATTCCCATCTGCCGGCGCAGCATCGGGATTTGGTTGCGGCGGATTTTTTTCAGGTCATATCCGGCCACGAAACCCTTGTCGCCGCTGAAGGGCAGTTCGCAATAGAACGTCTTGAGCAGGCTCGATTTTCCGCTGCCCACCTTGCCGATTATGTAGACGAATTCGCCCTTGGCGATGCTCAGGTTAACTTCGTGAAGCACAATGTTGTCCTCTTGCGCCACTTGGGCGTTGCGCAGTTCGATTATGTTGTTGTCGGCAGTGGTGTTGGCCGTGATTTTCTTTGTCTTCATGATTGATGTCTGTTTTTTAAGGGTGGTTCTATCTGTATATTTTGTGCCGGCCCAGTTCGCGCTGATATTTGGCAGCGTTGCGATTGTGCTCGGCCAGCGTTACGGCAAAGTTGTGATAGCCCGAAAAGTCTTCTTTGGCGCACATATACAGGTAGTTGTGCTTCCGGGCGTTGAGGACGGCTTCGATGCCTTGCTTGGAGGCAATCCTGATGGGGCCCGGCGGCAGGCCTGTATGGCGGTAGGTGTTGTAGGGCGATTCCACTTCGAGGTCTTTTTTCAGAATGCGTCTGATGCCGAAGTCGCCGAGGGCGAATTTGACGGTCGGGTCGGCCTGCAGCGGGATGCCCTTGCGGAGGCGGTTGATGTAAAGGCCTGCCACTGTGGGCTTTTCGTCGTTTTGCGCGGTCTCTTCGTCGACAATAGATGCCAGCGTGCTGACCTCTATCGGGCTCAGGCCTAGGGCTTCGGCTTTCAGAGTGCGCTCGCTGTTCCAGAACCGTTTCCACTCGGTGTGCATCCGCTCAAGCCATTGCGAAGCACTTGTGTTCCAGTGGAATTGGTAGGTGTCGGGGATGAACATGGCCGGTATGGTGCGGCTGTCGAAGCCGATGGCGGCTATGGCGGCGCTGTCGGTCATGACGGCGATGAGCTGTGCCGAGTCGGTTTCGATGCGCCGGCCGACGTGCCCGGCCAACTGGCTGAGCGAGCGTATATTGTTGAACGTGACGTTGAGCGGATGCTGGTTGCCCGACCGCAGTTTCCTGACCAGCTCCACGGCCGTCATGCGGTTGTCTATTTCGTAGCATCCGGCCTTGACGTTGGTGCTGTATTTCATCAGGTCGGCCACTATTCCGAACGTTCTGGGGTCGGTCAGCCGGTGGTCGAGCGTCAGCAGCTGGCAGACCTCGTCGAAGGTGGCGCCGGTGGGGATGTAGACAAGTTCCGACTTTTTGTCGCCGAGGTCGATGGCGGGGGCGCTGATGCGATGCACGGCGTATGCCACCATGCCTGTCATGACGAGGGCCGCGATGCCTGCCACCAGGTGTATTCGTCTGAGTTTCATGCTGTGATGTCGACTTTTGATTGTCATTGGGTCGTTCTTTGGTTCGCTAATGGCCGGAGCCGTGTCGGTTTTTTGACGGATTTCAATCGTAAAAGTTCCACGAGACGCCGAATTTGAGCGTGCCCGGATTGGCCGGGTAGTGGATGGTGTGGAAGCTGTTGTGCGTGGGCCATCCGTTGTTGATGTGCTCATATTTGACGTAGATTCGCGCCCGCTTGAGCTGGAAGTTGAGGAACGGGTCGATGTATGGGTGGTCGCCCACCTTGCGGCGTTCCTTCCGGCTCTGCGTGGCGAACTGCATGATGGCCGGGATGTATTGCGGCGCGTAGTAGGCCGTCTCGTAGCGGATGTCGGCGCCGATCTGGAGCGTCAGCACGCCGAAGAACAGGTGCTCGTAGAAGTTGGAGCTGTAGACGGTCAGCTGCGGCAGCGGGATTGCCTCTTCGTTGCTCGACTTCTGCCATGTCAGCTTGTTGTAGCTGTTGAAGCCGGCGCCTTCGAAGTGCTTGAACGCGTTGAAGGCCATGATCTGCACCACGCCGTTTTCCTGCGTCGGCATTCCGTCGGGGCCGAAGTAGATGTAGCTGTTGAGGGTGTTGAGATATGCGCTGAGTTCGATTTTGTTCTCGACTATTCTGATGCCGCCCTTGGCGCTGAGCGACTTGACGCGGCCAAAGTCGTTGTGCCACTCGAAGTGGTTGGAGTAGTAGTCGTTCTCGAAGAGCTCGGGCGAGCGCAGTTCGAAGCGGCCGTGGGCGTAGAATCCGGCCGTCCGCCCCAGAATCCTGAATTCGGTGTCGACCTTGCCGTTGAGCTCCACGTCGCCGGTGCGCTTGCCTTGCAGATAGAGCCGTCCGCCGGCCTTCCAGCGCAGGTTGCGGCCGATGTTCTTGAAGAGCTCGCCGCCGAGGTAGCTCTCGACGCGCGTCTTGGCGGTGCTGCCGTAGGTCATGTATGGGTTGCCGTTGGCGTCGTATTTCTGCCTGATGTCGGCCGGATAGGTGTAGCGGCGGATGTCGTTGCCCACAAAGGCGCGCGCGCCGAAGTGCAGGATAGAGTTGGCCTCTTCGTTGAACTTTATCTGGAACATGTTGCTCACCAGCAGATACTTGACCGAGTCGGCCGTCTGGTTCAGGTCCTTGATTTTTTCTCTGTCGTAGATGAACGACGAGGTGTCGGCCAGCAGCGTCGGCAGGTCCGTGATGCGGTGCTCGCGGTGGTCGTAGTCGATGTGGAGCGAGTGGAAGACGGTGGTCAGCGGCAGTTCGGCCTGCGAGCTGTCGGCGAGGGTGGTGGTCAGATGCCCGAGGTTGTAGCTGTGGGCAAAGTGCAGCTGGTAGGAGCTGTTGTTGTTGCGGGCGTTCATCATCCTGATGGGGATGTCTTCGGACTTGGAATATTCGTATTCGTCGGGGTTGAGCACGTAGTCGTCGTCGACCACGCCGCCGTTCTCGTAGATTTTCGACGTGCTGTATAATCCCGAAAAGGTCATGCCGTAGTTGTCGCCGTCGTAGCTGCCGAAGAGGCGGAACGAGATGTGGTCGGCGCGCTGTGCCTCGTAGCGGCCTATCGACGTGCGCAGCCGGTAGCGGAAGCCGACGTTGAGCCTGCGGTTGACGTTCTGCGTGAAGAGCGCCTGCACATATTCGTCCGACCGCCGCTTGGGGTAGCCCATCTGGTAGGTCAGATTGGTGTAGGGCGTCTTGGTGTTGTAATAGTCGTGGTTTTCAGGATATTCGATGTAGGCCGATATGGCGTTGCTGAAGATGTTGCCATAGCGGTAGACGCGCATCCGGTCCTCGAAAATCGACGGGGTTGAGGGCGAGCCGTCGTTGCCGAGTGTGACGTTGCCGATGCTTCTGAGCCAGATGATGTTGCTCACCTGATGGCCCATGGTGATGGTGTCGACGGTGGCGGTGTCGGCCAGGGTGTAGTCGTCGGTCATGCGCCACATCTTCACGTCGGGCCTGATGGATGCCGCCTTTGCGTTGTCGGACTGCTGGTGCCGGTCCGCTCCGCCGGCCGGGCTTTTCGCTATTTTCTGCTGTGCCGATGCCCCAACGCACGCAAGCGCCATGGCGGTTGCCAATATGGTTAAGTGTTTTTTCATCGGTCGCAAAATTAGTACATTTTTCACTGTGCAGCTTGCGCGGGGCCGGCTAAATGCGAGTGACCGCGCCGGTCTTTTGCTGCCGCCGCCCGGGCAGCGCCGAGGCCGGACGCGCCGTCGGGCTTGGTTGCGCTCCGACGGTGCCGTCCGGCCTCGGTGTGTGTGGTGTGCGGGCTGCGCCTGCGGTCATTTTTTCAGAGCCTCGATGCTCTTGCAGATGGCGCTGATGCGGGCCTCGGCGTCCTGCTTTTTCTTGCGCTCGGCGGCCACCACTTTCTCGGGCGCGCCGTTCACGAACTTCTCGTTGCCGAGCTTGGCCATCACTGTCCGCAGGAATCCCTGCTGGTATTTGAGCGCCTCTTCGAGCTTGGCGAGTTCCTGGTCCACATTGATGTGGTTGGCCATCGGCACGTGGAATTCGGCCGTCCCGACCATGAAGACCACGGCTATTTCGGGCTTCTCGTCCACGTCGGTCAGCTCCGAGATGTTGGCCAGTTTCCGGGCCACGCTGTCCATCGAGTGGTCGAAGCGGTGCTGTGCCGACACCATGACGGGCAGTGCTTCTTTGGGCGACAATCCCTTGTCATTGCGGATGTTGCGGATGTTGGCCACAATCTCCTTGATGGTTTCGAAGCGGTCGGCAATGCCTTTGGGGTCGTCGGGGCAGGCTGCGGGCCAGCTGGCGGTCATGATGCTTTCGCCGTCGGTGCGCGGCACGATGTTGTGCCACAGCTCTTCGGTGATGAAGGGCATGAACGGGTGCAGGATGCGCAGCAGGCTGTCGAAGAATCCGATGGTGGCCTCGTAGGTCTGGCGGTCGACGGGCGCTCCGTAGGCCGGCTTGACGGCTTCGAGATACCACGACGAGAATTCGTCCCAGAACAGTTTGTAGACGGCCATCAGCGCTTCCGACAGGCGGTATTTGCCGAAGAGGTCGTCGATTTCGGCCACGGTGCGGCCCAGCTTGATGCCGAACCATTCGATGGCCGTGCGTGCGGCTTCGGGCTGTTCGCAGTCGGCCACCTGCCATCCCTTCACGAGGCGGAAGGCGTTCCATATCTTGTTGTTGAAGTTGCGGCCCTGCTCGCACAGCGAGTCGTCGAAGAGGATGTCGTTGCCGGCCGGTGCCGACAGCATCATGCCCATTCTGACGCCGTCGGCGCCGTATTTGTCGATGAGTTCGAGCGGGTCGGGCGAGTTGCCGAGCTGCTTGCTCATCTTGCGGCCCAGCTTGTCGCGCACGATGCCGGTGAAGTAGACGTTGCGGAACGGCATCTTGCCCTGGTATTCGTATCCGGCCATTATCATGCGCGCCACCCAGAAGAAGATGATGTCGGGGCCGGTCACGAGGTCGCAGGTGGGGTAGTAGTATTCTATTTCCGGGTTGCCGGGGCTGCAGATGCCGTCGAAGAGCGAGATGGGCCACAGCCACGACGAGAACCATGTGTCGAGGCAGTCGGGGTCCTGGCGCAGGTCGGCGGCCGTGAGCGTGCTGTCGCCGCTCTTGGCGCGTGCGGCTTCGACGGCCCGGTCGATGTCTTCGGCCACCACGAATCCGCCCTTGGGCATGAAGTAGGCCGGGATGCGATGCCCCCACCACAGCTGGCGGCTGATGCACCAGTCTTTGATGTTCTCCATCCAGTAGCGGTAGGTGTTCTTGTATTTCGACGGGTAGAACCGGATGTCGTCGTTCATCACGGCTTCGAGCGCGGGCTTGGCCAGATGCTCCATCTTGAGGAACCACTGCATCGACAGTTTGGGCTCGATGGGCACGTCGGTGCGTTCCGAAAATCCGACCTTGTTGGTGTAGGCTTCCACTTTTTCGAGCAGTCCGGCGGCTTCGAGGTCCTTTTCGATCTGCCGGCGCACTTCGAAGCGGTCCATGCCCACATACATTCCGGCGGCTTCGCTGATGGTGCCGTTGTCGTTGAAGATGTCGATGGATTCGAGGTTGTACTTTTCGCCCAGCATGTAGTCGTTGACGTCGTGCGCCGGCGTCACCTTGAGGCATCCCGTTCCGAACTCGATGTCGACATAGTCGTCCTCGATCACCGGGATGACGCGGCCCACGAGCGGCACTATCACCTTCTTGCCCTTCAGGTGCTGGTTTTTGGGGTCGTTGGGGTTGATGCACATGGCGGTGTCGCCCATGATGGTCTCGGGGCGGGTGGTGGCCACCACGGCATATCCGTTTTCGCCTTCGATGCGATAGCGCAGGTAGTAGAGCTTGCCCTGCTGCTCTTTGTAGATGACCTCTTCGTCGCTCAGTGCGGTCAGTGCCTTGGGGTCCCAGTTGACCATGCGCACTCCGCGATAGATCAGGCCCTTGTCGTAGAGATCGCAGAAGACGCGGATGACGCTGCGGCTGCGCTCGGGGTCCATGGTGAAGGCGGTTCGGTCCCAGTCGCACGAGGCGCCGAGCTTGCGCAGCTGCTTGAGGATGATGCCGCCGTGCTCGTTGGTCCAGTCCCATGCGTGGCCCAAGAACTCTTCGCGCGTCAGGTCGGTCTTGCTGATGCCCTTCTGCGCGAGGCGGTTGACCACCTTGGCTTCGGTGGCGATGGAGGCGTGGTCGGTGCCCGGAACCCAGCAGGCGTTCTTGCCCTGCATGCGCGCGTGGCGCACAAGGATGTCCTGAATGGTGTTGTTGAGCATGTGCCCCATGTGCAGCACGCCCGTGACGTTGGGCGGCGGGATGACTATGGTGTAGGGTTCGCGCGCGTCGGGGCGCGACTTGAATAATCCTTTTTCGGTCCAATAAGCGTACCATTTGCCCTCAATCTCGGCGGGGCTGTACTTGCTGGCAAGTTCCATGTAGTATTTTATTGTGTTTTATGTTTTTCGATTAGTCGCCGTTAGGCCTCGCAAAAATAAGACTTTTTTCCTCTCACGACACATCGCGCGCCGGCTCTGTCGCAGCTGCGATTAATTTAGTATTTTTGCGGCTCCCACGGCGAAGCGTCGCGGTGGGGCAGACAACGGCATCATCGACAACGACAACAGACGAAAAACAACATCATTCAATGGTCATACAGCCAGACACTACGTTCGAGGTCATCGAACGGCATTTTCATTTCATCAATCCGGCCACCACGTCGCGCGGCACTTATCATGAGCGAATCGTATGGTTCGTGGTGGCTCACACGCCCGACGGACGCATGGGCATAGGCGAGTGCGCCCCCTTGCCCGACCTGAGCTGCGACTTCGGCAGCCGATACGGCCGGACCGTCAAGCGGCTGGCCGACGAGTCGGCGGCGGCAGGGCGGCTGCTTTACGACAAGCTGCGCAACTTCCCGTCGGTCCTCTTCGGGCTCGAGACGGCTCTGCTCAACCTGCAGGCCGGCAGCCTCGCGCTGTTCGACACTCCGTTTTCGCGCGGCGAAGAGGGCATCCTCATCAACGGCCTGGTGTGGATGGGCAATGTGGAGCAGATGCTTCACCGGCTGAGCGTCAAGATTTCGGAGGGATACCACTGCGTCAAGCTCAAGATAGGCAGCAACGACACCGAGCGCGAGCTCTCGCTCATCGAAAGCGTGCGCAGCCTGATGCCCGAGGGCGAGCTCGAGATTCGCGTCGACGCCAACGGCGCCTACGATGCCGACACCGCACGGCGCGTCATGGAGCGGCTGGCCGCCTGCGGCGTGCATTCGATAGAGCAGCCGGTGCGTGCCGGTCAGCCGGCCATCATGGGCAGCCTGTGCCGCAACGCGCCGCTGCCCATCGCCCTCGACGAGGAGCTGATAGGCGTGGTCAGCCGCGAGCACAAGGCCTCGCTGCTCGACAGCATCGCCCCGCAATACATCATCCTCAAGCCCACGCTCCACGGCGGCATCCACGGCTGCCAGGAGTGGATTGACATGGCCAGCGAGCGCGGCATCGGCTTTTGGGTGACGTCGGCTCTCGAATCCAACATCGGCCTCAACGCCATAGCCCAGTGGTGCGCCACGCAGCGGCACACCATGCCTCAGGGGCTCGGGACGGGACTGCTCTATTCCAACAACGTCGACACCGGCCTGCACATCAGCGACGCACGCCTCCACTTTTCGCCCCGCACCGCGCAATGACTCCGGCCCGACACGACGCGCTCGTCAGCGTGCTGACCGAGCGGCTCAGCGTTGTGCAGCTGTCTGAGGCTCAGATGGCCGCGCTTGCCGCCGATGTCGATGCCGAGACTGCCGACGCCATCCGCTACCTGCTGGCTCACCCGGCCGGTCCCAGCAGTCCGTGGACGGCTTTCTATGCCGTCAGCCGGCGTGTCGACGGCGTGCGTGTGGGGCTCATTTGCTTCAAGGGTGCGCCCGACAGGCACGGGCGGGTCGAGATAGGCTATGGCACGCACGAGCCTTTTCGCGGCCAGGGATACATGACCGAGGCTGTGGCCGCGCTGTGCCGCTACGTGCTGACCCACACCGACATTGCCGGCATCGAGGCCGAGACGCTCCACACCAACGCGGCCTCGCAGCAGGTGGTGGCCCGCTGCGGCATGCGTCCCTTCAAGTCGACGCCCGAAAGCCTATGGTGGCGCATCGACAAGGAGGGTTAAATTTTTGTTTTTCATCTGCCTACAAAAAAAACGACGACAGGCGGCAACCCATTTTCTCCTTTCGGGTTGCCGCCTGCTGTCGTTTTCGGGTGCGCCGGCGCGATGCTACGGAAATTTCGGGTAGCGGCCGAAGTCGGGCCTGCGCTTTTCGAGGAAGGCATGGCCGCCCTCCTGCGCCTCGTCGGTCAGGTAGTAGAGCAGCGTGGCGTCGCCGGCCAGCTCCTGGATGCCGGCCTGGCCGTCGAGCTCAGCATTGAGTCCGGCCTTGATCATGCGCAGGGCCATGGGGCTGTGCTGCATCATGGTCTCGGCCCAGCTGACGGTCTCGTCCTCGAGTTCGGCGAGCGGCACCACCTTGTTGACCAGCCCCATGTCCAAGGCCTCCTGTGCCGAATACTGGCGGCACATGAACCATATTTCGCGTGCCTTCTTCTGCCCCACAATCCGTGCCAGATACGACGACCCGAAGCCGGCGTCGAAGCTGCCCACGCGCGGCCCGGTCTGCCCGAAGACGGCGTTGTCCGAGGCTATCGTCATGTCGCAGACCACGTGCAGCACGTGTCCGCCGCCAATGGCAAAGCCGTTGACCATGGCGATGACCGGCTTGGGCAGCGAGCGAATCTGCTTCTGGACGTCGAGAATGTTGAGGCGCGGCACGCCGTCGGTGCCCACGTATCCGCCCCGGCCTTTGACGTGCATGTCGCCTCCGCTGCAGAAGGCCTTGTCGCCGGCGCCGGTCAGGATGACCACGTTGATGTCGGGGCATTCGCGGCAATAGTAGAAGGCGTCGCTCATCTCGGCCGTGGTGGTGGGTGTGAACGCGTTGCGGTATCGCGGCCGGTTGATGGTGATGCGGGCGATGCCGTTGTAGATGTCGAACAGGATTTCGGAATACTGTCGGATGGTTTTCCAGTTTCGTGTCTGATTCATATCGTGGAAATGTGTTGGTTGTCAGGATAGATGCGGCATGCGGCCTATCGTTTCGTAGTATCGGGCCAGCATCTGTGTGTCGGCGAGGCTGTCGGTGCGGACTTCGAGCAGGAGCGGCCGGCGTCGCGGGTGTGGCGAGCAGAATGTCTGCATGGCGGCTTCGAGCTGGGCGTCGTCGGTGGCCAGCAGGTATTCGATGTTGTGGTCGGTGGCCAGGCCAGCCACGGGTGTGGCGTGGCGTGCCATCACGAGGCGCTGCATGCGGTCGTCGGCGTCCATGCCGGGCAGTGTGCGGAGTATCTCGCCGCCGCCGTTGTTGCACAGCATGATGCGCAGGTTGGGGCTCAGGCTGCTGTTCCACAGTGCGTTGCGGTCGTAGAGGAAGCTCAGGTCGCCGATGACCACATAGTTGGTGTGTGCCGATGCCGCCGCGTAGCCCACGGCCGCCGACAGCGATCCTTCGATGCCGTTGACGCCCCTGTTGCAGCACACTTCGATGCCTTCGGGCAGTCGGAACAGCTGTGCGTAGCGCACGGTCGAGCTGTTGGCAAGGTGCAGCGCGGCGGGCGGCGTGATGCTGCGGATAAGGCGGCCCACGGCGTCCATCTGCGAGAATCCGAACTCGGGTTCGGGCACCATGCGGCAGGCTGCTTCCCACAGGCCGGGGTAGGTGATTGGCTTGTTCTCGAGCATCAGTGCTATGCGTTCGAGAAATTCGAACGGGTCCATCTCGACCACCGTGGTCAGGCAGCCGAAGGTGTCGGCCACCTTGCCGTCGGCGGCTATGTGCCAGTGCTCGCGCGGCGGGTGGGTGCGCAGGAATTGCTTGAGGCGCTTCGACACCACGTGTCCGCCGTAGGTTATCAGCAGTTCGGGCCGCAGCTGCTCCATGCGTCGCTCGCTCATGCCGGCCAGTGCGGCGTCGAAGTTGGTGATGGCGCGGCCGGGCACGGTGCGGTTGCCGATGTGCTCGCTCAGCCAGGCGAAGTGCCGGTAGAGCAGCTTGGCATATTTCTTTTCGAACATGTAGATCAGGTTCATCTGTCCCACCACCACCATCCGGCGTTCGGCGGCGTTGAGGCGGTCGATGAGGCTGGTGTAGTCGCGGTCGTAGTGGTTGAGGCCCACATAGCGGCTGATGACGCGTGCCTCGGGCAGTTCGGTGGCCGTGAAGCTGTATATCGGCTCGTCGACGTGGACGTTGATGTGTACCGGGCCCTTGCCCCTGTGGTGCGTCTCGAGCAGCGCCTCGTTGATCATGCGGTTGCAGTGCCACAGGTCTTCGTCGCAGCGCACCGTCGGCAGGTCGACCGACATCCTGACCAGCTGCCCGAACACGCCCGGCTGCGGCAGCGTCTGCCCGTCCATCTGCCCGATCCACGCTGCAGGCCTGTCGGCCGAGATGACCACTATCGGCACCTGCTGATAGTAGGCCTCGGCCACGGCCGGATGCAGGTTGAGCAGTGCCGAGCCCGACGTGCAGCACACGGCCGTGGGGGCGCCGTCGTGCAGCGACAGGCCGATGGCGAAGAAGCCGGCGCTGCGCTCGTCGCTGACAGGGTAGCAGGTGATGTTGGGCATCGAGTCGAGCGTGCGGACGATGGCGGCGTTGCGGCTGCCGGGGCACACCACCGCGCGGGCCACTCCGTGAGCCTTGAGCAGGGCCGCCAGTTGCAGGATGTTGGCTTTGTCGGAATACATATTATTATATGATGGATAAGATTGTGTTCATTTTCTCCTCGGTCTCGTGCCATTCGGCCTCCACGTCCGACGTGGCGAGAATGCCGCCGCCGGCATAGAGCGTCAGCGCGTCGGCGCCAATCCGGGCGCACCGCAGGTTGACGTAGAGATGCGTCTGCCCGTCGATGCCAGCCGGGCCCACTATGCCCGAATAGTAGCTGCGGTCGTAGCCCTCGGCCCGGCCTATGATGCCGAGGGCGGCCTCGCGCGGCAGTCCGCACACGGCCGGCGTGGGGTGCAGCGTGGCCACGATGTCGGCTATCGAGTGCCCGGGCGCGGCAAAGGCTATTTCGGTCTTGATGTGCACCAGCTGGCCCGCGCGCACGGTGAACGGCCGGCTCTGAGTGACAATGGTGCCGATGCGGGCAATGCGGCCGCGCAGATATTCGGTCACGATGGCCTGCTCCTCGATGTTCTTGCCGCTCCACACCAGGTGCGACGCCTCGTCGGCCGTCATGGTGCCGGCCAGGGCCACCGTGTGCCATCCGGCTTCGGTGCCGTCGAGGATTATCTCGGGCGAGCATCCTATCCACGTGCCGGCCTCGGGCGTGTGGCACAGATAGACCATGGTGCGTGGATAGCGTCGGCAGGCGCGTTCGAACATGGCCGCCGGGCTGACCAGCCGCCTGATGGTCCGCCGCCGCGAGAGGACTATCTTGCGCACCTCGCCGCTCTGCAGATGCCGCATCACCGTGTCGAACGCGCGGCCGTAGTCGCTGCGCGTGGTGGTGCCGCCGTCGGGCAGGGCCAGGCTGCGGGCGGGCAGGGGCTCGGGCGCGACGCTCCGGAGGGCGCAGTCGATGGCGGCGGCTCCGGTGGCGCACACGTCGGCGCCCACTGTCACGGCCATGGCCGCGCTGCCCGCATCGAACGGGAGCATCGCAAAGGCCGGCCGGCTGCCCAGTTCGTCGGCGCCGCCAGCCGGCGGCACGCCGCCCGATGTCTGCAGGGCCAGGCTGCAGGCGCGGGCGTAGGGCAGCCGGTAGAGCGCAAAGCTGCAGCGGCATCCGGTCAGATAGTCGACAAGGGGCAGGGTGTTGCTCAAAATGAAGTCCATCGCTAAAAAAAAGTGGTCGCTACGTTCCTTTTCGGTGAAAAACAGTTGGCAAAAATAAGACTATTGGCCAATATTATGACCCGCCGTCATGCCAAAAGGCATCAGACACGTCATGACAGATTGTGACTTTGGACGGTAGTTTCGGAGCAAAATGTTTCGTATTGAACCTTTTTTTTGTTTTCTTAGCAGCCTCTAAAACTTGAAATCAGTTAAATGAACCGATGAACCGTCTACTCTTAATCACAGCTATGATTTTTGTCGCCCTGCCAGTCTTTGGCCAGACTTCGGCCGAAGAAAGGGCCAAAAACTTCCTTGACGCCGGCAACTATCGCCGCGCACTTATCGAATATCGCAAGGCCTACGCCAAAGACACCAACAGTCTGAGCGTGCTGCGCGGCATCATCACCAGCATCGTCAACGACGAGAACCCCCGCGAAGCCGCCATCCCATACTGCGAGCGCTACGTCAAGCTCTGTCCCGACGACGCTTCGGTCTACTACGACTACGCCGTGGCCTGCTTCCACGGCAACAAGTTCGTGGAGGCCCGGCGCTATCTGAACGAATACATCTCGCTGGTGCGCAGCGACAAGGAAATGAAGAAGGCCGACAAGCTGCAGCGCAACATCGACAACGCACAGCGACTGATGAAGTCGCCGCTGGCCGCCACGTTCGTCAACATGGGCCCGATGATCAACACCGAATACTGCGAAATCAACCCCTACATCACCGACGACGACAAGACCGTCATCTTTTCGAGCGACGACAAATACAACTCCGTCGAGCAGATCAACTATTTCAACATCAAATACAGCGAGCACGACGGCCTGCAGTGGCAGAAGTCAAAGGCCGTGGGCGGACTCGTCAACACGCTCTACGACGAATACATCTCCGGCCTCTCGCACGACAAGACCATGTTCTTCTGCCACAACCGCTCGGTGCTCTTCCAGCTGGCCTCGGCGCGCTACATGGGCCGCGGCCGCTTCAGCGACGGCGAGGACCTCGGCGTGCCCATCGACCAGAAAGGCGACGAAGTGGCGGCCTGCCTAACGCAGTCGGGCGACACCATGATTTTTTCGGGCACCAGCACCGGCGGATACCTCGACCTCTACTATTCCATCCGCCTGCAGAACGGCAAGTGGGGCGAGCCGCGACCGCTGCCCGGCAAGGTCAACGAGGCCGACGCCGACCAGAGCTACCCGATGCTCGACCTCGGCGGGCGCCGGCTCTACTTCGCCTCCAACGGCTCCACGTCGATGGGCGGCTACGACCTCTACTATTCGGAGCTCGACATGACCTCCGACGAATGGTCGTGGGGCGAGCCCGTGCAGCTGCCCTATCCCATCAACGACGCCTACGACAACATGACCATTTCATTCTCGTCCAACCACCGCTACGGCTACATGTCGTGCGTGCGCCCCGACGGCTTCGGCGGACGCGACATCTATCAGCTTGTGTCAGAGAACGTGGCGAGCACCATGGCCATCTTCCGCTACGAAATACTGATACGCAGCCGCCCCAAAATCACCAAGCCGGCCACCGTGCCCCTGGTGCAGATCTACAACGCCGACGGCGAGTTGCAGGACCCCGTGACTGTCCGCATGCCGTCGGCCACATTCATCGTGGCACTGGCGCCCGGGACCTACACCATGACCATCGATTCGGACGGCACACGGCAATACAAGGAGAAAATCGTCATCGACGAGATAGTCCATCTGGCCGAGCCCGTGGAGCGCAAGGCCGTGCTCATACCGCTCGAACCGCAGCCGGCAAAATAGCCGCCGCACAGCAAATTTAAATTCATCGTAAATCAATGAAACTCAACCTTAAACGCCCGATTGTCTTCTTCGATCTCGAAACGACCGGAATCAGCGTCAGCAAAGATCGCATCGTCGAAATATCCATAATCAAGGTCTTCCCCGACGCCCATGAGGAGGTCCGGACCTACCGCGTCAATCCCGAAATGCCCATCCCGCCCGAGTCGACCGCAATCCACGGCATCTCCGACGCCGACGTCAGCGACTGCCCGCGATTCAGAGAGATAGCCCGCACGGTGGCGGCGCTTTTCGAAGGCTCGGACGTGGCCGGATACAACTCCAACAAGTTCGACATACCGCTGCTGGCCGAGGAGTTTCTGCGCGCCGGCATCGACTTCGACATACACAAATGCCGCTTCGTCGACGTCCAGAACATCTTCCACAAAAAGGAAAAGCGCACACTCGAAGCCGCCTACCGCTTCTATTGCGACAAGGAACTGACCGACGCGCACAGCGCCGAGGCCGACGCCCGCGCCACCTACGAGGTGCTCAAGTCGCAGCTCGACCGCTATCCCGACCTGCTCAACGACGTGGCCTTCCTCTCGGACTACACCACCATGACCCGCAACGTCGACCTGAACGGCCGCATGGTCTACAACGACAACGGCGAAGAAGTGTTCAACTTCGGCAAATACAAGGGCTTCCGCGTGGTCGACGTCCTCGCGCGCGACCCGGGATTCTTTTCGTGGATGCTCAACGGCGACTTCCCGCTCGAAACCAAGCGCATCCTGACGGCCATCAAGCTGCGCACCAAGAATATGTGACATTTCATCAGAAGACATGAAGATAATTTGCGTTGGGCAGAACTATGCCGCACACGTGGCCGAGCTCGGACACACCATCCCGACCGAGCCGGTCATCTTTCTGAAGCCCGAATCGGCGATTCTGAGGGTCAACAACCCGTTTTTCATTCCCGACTTCGCCTCCGAATTTCACTACGAAACCGAAATTGTCGTCCGCATCAACCGCCTCGGCAAGGGCATAGCCAGGCAGTTCGCCCACCGCTACTACAGCGAAATAGGCATCGGCATCGACTTCACCGCCCGCGACCTGCAGCGCCGCCTGATGGCCGAGGGCAAGCCGTGGGAGAAGTGCAAGGCGTTCGACTCGTCGGCGGCCGTGTCGGCCTTTCTGCCCAAGACCGACTTCGCCGACCTGCACAATATCGACTTCCACCTCGACATCAACGGGCAGACGCGCCAGCGCGGCAACACGTCCGACATGATTTTCGACATCGACACCATCATCTCGCACGTCTCCGAATACTTCACGCTCAAGATGGGCGACCTGATCTACACCGGCACGCCCGTCGGCGTCGGCCCCGTGGCCATCGGCGACCGTCTCGAAGCCTACATCGGCGACCGCAAGATGATGGATTTCCATATCCGATAGCGCGCCATGATGACCACGGGCAGACAGTTCAGGGCTTTCGCGTGGTGGGCGCTGATGTCGGCGGTGCTCGTCGCGGCACACGTGGTGCTCAACAGCAGCCGCGCCCGCCTTTACCTGCAGGACTACAACGCCGCGCGCCTCCAGAAGGTCTTCAGCCGACACGAGGCCGCAATCCACCGCGAGCTGCACCAGATAGCCGACAGCGCCGCCGCCCTCGGGCCCAGCCACCGCGTGGCCGACGTGGGCCGCTTCCTCAACGATTCGCCCTACAGCTACTACGTCTTCGACGCCGACACGCTCGTGGCCTGGCATCGGGCCGTGGTCCCCCTGGCGCACCTGACGCCGGGCACCTTCCGCGCACGCTTCATGCGATTCGACAACGGCTGGTACTACGTGGCCGGCCTCCGCTCCGACACGCTGTCGGTCTTCGGGCTGTTCCGCATCAAGTCGCGCTACGCCTTCGAAAACGAATATCTCGACGACGCGCTCCACCCATCGTTCGGCCTCTCGGGCAACCTGCGCGTCAGCAGTGCCGACAGCCCGACCGACGCCCGCATCCTGACCTCCGACGGCAGTTTCCTCTTCAGCATCCGCCTCAGCGACACCAACGAACAGCCCACCTTTGTGCTCGTGGCCGACTTCGTCATGCTCCTGCTGCTCGTCCTGACGCTGATGCAGACCGTCCGCAGCGGCCAGCTGATTCTCATCGGCTACGGACACCGCAATCTGGCGCTCTTCTGCTCGCTGCTGATGCTCGCCGGCGTCTATGGGCTGATGCTCTCGCTCCAACTCTCGCCGCAGATGTCGGAGTGGTTCGTCTTTTCGCCGTCGGTGTTCGCCTACGCCAACTGGATGCCGTCGCTGGGCTACCTTTTCCTGCTTTCAGTCATCATTTCGGTGTGGTGCTACTGGGTTTTCCGTTTCCTCGACTTCGGCATCGTCGAGCGCCATCCGTTCGTGTTGCACCACCCGACGTTCCTCTATGTCCTTCTGCTACTGCTGCTTCTGCTGGTCTACATCGGCCTCAACGTCGCCATCGACATCATCGTGCGCCACTCGGTCGACTTGGCCATCTACATCGGTTCGCTCGACGTCTCGGGCGCTTCGATGATGAAGCTTGCCGTCATCTCGCTGCTGACGTTGGCCTTCTGGCTGGTGCTCGAGCGCGTCTATGTCGAGATAGTGCCACGGATTGGCTGGCGCAAATGCCTGACAACCATCGCCTTGTTCGCCGTTCTGGCCGTCTTTCCCGCATCGCTTCTCTTCGACTGGCTCGGACTCTTCGTGTTCGTCTGGTTCATCATCATCAACCTGATTTATTTCATGATAAAGCGCAATTGCGCCATTGGTCTGAAATACAGCACATTCGTGTGGATGATGTTCCTCTTCGCGCTGTTCGTCATCATCCGGATGTCGTTCCTCAACATCGAGAAGGAGCGCCGCACGTGCAACCTCCTGGTTCACAACCTGTCGTTCCAGCTGATGCGCGAAGACGACCCCGTGGCCGAAATGCTTCTGCTCCAGATGGAAAGCAGCCTCCGCACCGACTCCACGCTGCAGGCCTACGTCTCGACCGACGAGACCGACAACCGCATCATTTACAGCTATCTGCGCGAGCGCTTTTTCGACGGATACTTCACCCGCTACGATATGCAGGTCATCCCGTGCTACGGCGCGCACAGCACTTTGCAGATTGCCGGCAGCAACGAGTCGTATGAATGCTACAGCTATTTTGCCAACATGCTGTCAATCTTCGGAGTACGCATCGCGCCCAAGTCCAATTTCTACTGCCTCAAAGACAGCGACGGCCGCCCCAGCTACTTCGGCAAGTTCAGTTTCTACCGCCCGCAGCGCAACTCGTGGATGCACCTCTACATCGAGATCAACGCCAAGCCCATGTCGCTCGGCCTCGGCTATCCCGAACTGCTGACCAACAGCCGCGACCGCGTCAATATCAAGCCCTTGCACGGATTCTCCTATGCCAAATACCTCGACGGACGCCTCGTGTCGAGGCACGGCGACTTCAACTACAACACCTCCGACACCTGGTATCGCGAGCCGCCCGCCGGCGTCAAGACCAAGGTCGACTACGACGGCTTCTCGCACCTCGTCTACACCGTGCAGGACAGGCAGGTGGTTGTCCTTAGCTATCCCAAACTGACAGTCAGACAGTTCGTTGTCGACTTCTCTTATGTCTTTCTGGGGATGTTCATCTTCATCTCGCTCGTCCTTTTCCTGATAAAGCCAGCCAACAATCTCATCCTCCGCCACACGTCCATTCAGGAGCGGATTCAGTTCTCGTTCATCATGTTCGTGATGATTCTGCTCATACTTCTGTGCGTCGTTTCGGGATTCTATTCGAGCATCCGCTTCGAGGAGAACAGCCGTCTGCAGATGTCGCAGAGCCTCAGCTCGGTGGTGCGCGAGCTCGAAACCGGGCTGGCCGAGCTGAACGACGAATACGGCGTCATCGACAACGACCAGATTGACAATTGTCTGCAGAAATGCTCCAACATCTTCATGCTCGATGTTCACCTCTATTCTACTGACGGCCAGCTGATTGCCACATCGCGCCGCGAACTGTTCGACATGGGCGTGGCCGCTCCGCAGATGAACGCCGAAGTGCTTGCCGCGCTCGGCAGCCGCCACGAGCCCGAATACATCGCCGAAGAGAGCATCGGCCGGCTCAGCTACTACTCGTGCTACGCCTCGATCTCTGACGAGCAGGGGCGCACCGTCGGCTACGTCAACCTGCCGTTCTTCATGGGCGCCGACGCCCTGCACGACCAGGTCCTCGCCATGGTGGTGGCGGTGACCAACAGCTACCTGTTTTTTGTCATACTCGCAATCGGCTTCGCCATCATCCTGTCGCGCCGCATCGTGTCGCCTCTGATGTCGATAAGCGAGGGGCTGAAGAACATCGGCCTTGGAAAGAACAATGTGAAAATCAACTACTCGGGCACCGACGACGAAATCGGCCTGCTCGTGTCGGAATATAACCGGATGCTCGACGAGCTGGCCCTGAGCGCCGAAAAGCTTGCCGTGTCGGAGCGCGACATGACCTGGCGCGAAATGGCCAAGCAGATTGCCCACGAAATCAAGAACCCGCTGACGCCCATGAAGTTGAGCGTCCAGTATCTGCAGAAGGCCTGGGACGAGCACCGCGCCGAATACGGCACCTATCTCAGCCGCGTCTCGACCACGCTCATCGAGCAGATCGACCAGCTGACCGTGATTGCTTCGGAGTTCTCGAGCATGGCCAAAATGCCTGTGGGTCAGCCCGAAAACATCGACGTGGTCGACCGCCTGCGCAATGCCGTGGCGCTTTTCGAGCGCGTCGACGGGTGCCGCATCAGCCTTGCCGGCGCCGACGAGGTGGGCCGTGCGGTGGTCTTTGCCAACGGCGAGCAGCTGACAAGCGTGTTCAACAATCTGATAAAGAATGCCATACAGTCG
Source organism: uncultured Bacteroidales bacterium (assembly GCA_945607565.1). Classification (GTDB taxonomy): domain Bacteria; phylum Bacteroidota; class Bacteroidia; order Bacteroidales; family Marinilabiliaceae; genus CALYZD01. The sequence continues at coordinate 47,349 of CALYZD010000007.1, forward strand.
GCGCAGGGCCGCGAGGTGACGATTGGCGTCGACGTTTCGATTGTGGATGAGGGGAATCGTGTCCTGGTTTCGGTGCGCGATAACGGCCGCGGCATTGCGCCCGAAGTGCGCGAGAAGATTTTCAAGCCCAACTTCACCACCAAGTCGACCGGGATGGGCCTCGGGCTGGCCATCGTCAAGGCCATTGTGGTGGGGCTCAACGGCCGCGTCTGGTTCGAGAGCGAGGTCGGCGTGGGCAGTTGCTTCTACGTCGAGCTGCCGCTCGGGAAGTAGCGGAGTCGGTCGTCAGACCTCAGGCTCTCCGGCCTCTTCGATTTTGACGACTTTGGTGCCGATCCAGCGGTCGGCAAGGCGCGTGCCCGTTTTCAGAAACGAGATGATGTCGACGATGTTCAGAATCGGAATCAGCATTATCAGGCTGCGGATAATCGATTTTTCGATTTGCACGCGCTGGTTGGTGCTGACGCTCACGGTCTTGAGCCCGTAGAGCAGTTTGCCGAAGCTGCGGCCGCCTGTGGTCGGGATGGCGTCTTTGGCAAAGAAGTAGAGCGACCCGAAAATCCAGCCTATTTTTGGGAAAATGGCCAGCGTCAGGCAGATGATCAGGTCGACGGCAAAGGCGAATTCGCGCTCCAGCATTTCGGTGGTCGTCGCATTGATGTATATGTCTTTAATCTTCATTGCATTATGTTTGGTCGTGATACGATTGGGCGTTGCAATGGTTGCCTTCTGATACAAGAAAAAGCGACAGCCGGCATCTGAAAACTAATCGTTTGCGGTGGCTGTCGCTTTTCGGCGTCGCTATTTTCGGCGCAGGATGATGTTGACCGGCACTCCGGTGAAGTCCCACTGCTCGCGTATCTTGTTTTCGAGGAAGCGTTTGTAGGGCTCCTTGACGTACTGCGGCAGATTGCAGAAGAACGCGAAGGTGGGCGTGCTTGCCGGCAGCTGCGTGACGTATTTTATCCTGATGAATTTTCCCTTGGTCGAGGGCGGCGGATAGCTTTCGATCAGCGGCAGGAAAAAGTCGTTCAGGTTGGGCGTGCTCACCTTGCGCTTCATGTTTTCATACACCTCCACGGCCGTCTCGATGGCCTTGTGGATGCGCTGTTTGGTCAGTGCCGACGTGAAGATGATGGGGAAGTCGGTGAGCGGCGACATTTCGCGGCGGATGTGCTCCTCCCACTGCTTGGTCGTGTTGTTCTGCTTTTCGACCAGGTCCCACTTGTTGACCAGCACCACCACGCCCTTGTTGTTGCGCTCCACCAATCCGAATATTTTCTTGTCCTGCATCTCGAATCCGCGCTCGGCGTCGATCATCAGCAGGCAGACGTCGGAGTTTTCGATGGCCTTGACCGAGCGCATCACCGAGTAGAACTCGACGTCCTCCTTGGCCTTGTTTTTCTTGCGCAGTCCGGCCGTGTCGACCAGATAGAAGTCTTTGCCGAACTTGTTGTACCGCGTGAAGGTGGCGTCGCGCGTGGTGCCGGCAATGTCGGTCACGATGTTGCGCTCCTCGCCGATCAGCGCGTTCAGTATCGACGACTTGCCCGCGTTGGGACGGCCCACGATGGCGAACTTGGGCAGGTCTTCAAGCTGCTCTTCCACAGCGTCTTCTGACAGCATGGCCAGGATGTGGTCGAGCAGGTCGCCCGTGCCCGCTCCGTTGATCGACGAAATGGGGTAGATGTCGTCGAGGCCCAGGCGGTAGAACTCGTGCATGTCGGCCATGCGTTCGTTGGTGTCGACCTTGTTGGCTATCACCACCACCTTTTTGCCGCTGCGCCTGAGCATGTCGGCCACAATCTCGTCATAATCGGTTATTCCCGTCAGCACATCGACCACAAAAAGCACCATCGTGGCCTCGTCGATGGCCAGCATCACCTGCCTGCGGATGTCTTTTTCGAAAATGTCGTCGGAGTTGACGGCATAGCCTCCCGTGTCGATTACCGAAAACTCGCGTCCGTTCCAGGTCACTTTGCCGTACTGGCGGTCGCGCGTCACGCCCGATGCCTCGTCCACAATGGCCTGGCGGGTCTGCGTCAGGCGGTTGAACAATGTCGATTTGCCGACGTTGGGTCGGCCTACTATGGCTACTATGTTTCCCATCTAAGTGTCAGATTGTTAGTTCGTTTTACCTTATTTTTGCCGGATTGGCCGGCTTCAGCAAGGCTGCAAAGGTAGTCTTTTTTTTCTATTTTGCTGAATCTTATGCAAATAAGGCCGCGCCGACCGTGCATCGCGGTTTTGCAGCGGCTTTTGACTTATCTTTGCCCGGTCAAAAAAAAAATCTTGTGCAAATGAAGAACATTCTGTTGTGTCTCGGCCTGATGGCTTTCCTGTCGCCGGCACTCCGGCTTGACGCGCAGAGCCAGCGCGAACTACTGAAAGTCAGGTCGTTCACCGATCTGTCGGTCGGCTCGGGCATCAACGTCATCCTGACGGCCTCCGACGAGCATCTGATTCGGATCGAAGGCGAGCGCACGGCCGTGACGAAGGTCTTCTGCGACGTTCAGGAGGGCACGCTGATAATCGCGGTCGGGAAATACACGTGGAAGAAGAATCGCAAAATCGACGTCTACGTCACCTACGACGGGCCCATCAACAGCATCACCTGCTCGTCGGGCAGCGACATCCGCAGCGAAACGCCCATCCGGTCGTCTGATATGCAGATAGTTGCCAAGAGCGGCTGCGACCTTTACCTGTCGCTCGACGTGGAGCACGTCAAGCTCAAAATCGGCTCCGGCTCCGACGCGCGGCTGGTGGGCAAGGCCGGCTCGGCCGACTTTTTCGTGGACAACGGCAGCCAGCTCAACGCCTTCGGCCTCGACTGCGCCAAGGTCTGGGCGTCGGTCACGCTGGCGTCCAAGGCGTTTGTCTATTCGTCTGGCTATCTGGGTATTGCGGCCGGCAACGACAGCGAGGTCCGCTTCAAGGGCAACCCCGCCACGCGCGAGATAACTCAAAGCGGCGGCTCGCGTGTGCTCGAACAGTAGCGTTTGGCACGGTTTTTGATTGCCACAGAGATGTTTTTTTCATAGATTTGGGTTATAGGTTAAACTGTAGGAACACTCCGGAGCTGCTGGTTTCGGGGTGTTTCTGTTTTCGGCCCGGTCGCCACAAATTGCCACCGGCATAGCGCCAAAAGGCTATGCGCCGGCCGCTTTTTTAGCCATTTGTGGCTATGGCGCATCACGCGGCGTCGTAGTAGTTTTGCTGGCGTTGCGGAGGTCGGCGCCGGTGCGTGACGGCCTGTGCAACGGCTTCAAAATCACAAACGTAGCCGATGAACAACAATTATTATCCCGATATGATGCTGGCCGACATCATTCAGGCCGATTATCATTTGCTGCTGGTGCTGCCGCGCTTCGGGCTCGATCTGGGCGTTGGCAACATGACCGTGGAGCAGTGCTGCGCGGCCGCCGGTGTCAGCACCGACCTGTTCCTGACGGTCTGCAACGTCTACAGTTTTTCGCGCTTCTGCCCCACGCGCGACATGCTCGACCGCCTTCCGCCGCTGCAGCTCGTGGCCTACCTCAAGCGTTCGCACGGATACTACGCCGAACGGCTCGACGCCATCATGGAGCAGCTCAACTGTCTGTCGGCCAAGCTGCAAGGCTCCTACTGCGATTTGCTCTCGTCGTTCTTCGCCGACTATCGGCGCGAGGTCATCAGGCACTTCGACTACGAGGAGAACGTCGTCTTTCCCTACGTCAGCGCCATAGCCACGGGGCAGGGTGGAGACGATGGCTATTCCATGAAAAAATATGAGGACAATCACGGAAACATCGACGACAAACTGAGCGATCTCATCAATATCGTCATTAAATATCTGCACATCAACGATGCCGGCAACGTCAAGATCAATCTGCTGTTCGACATCTTCCGCTTCGAAGACGACCTGAGCAAGCACACCCACATCGAAAACAAGATTCTGGTGCCGCTTGTCAGGAGTCTTGAGCGCTAAAAATCAACGACATGACCAATGAGCAGTAGAAAGACAAAAGTTCTGATAGCCGACTATTCGGCAGTGATTTGCGCCGGGCTGCGCGAGGTCCTGCAGGCATCGGCGCAGTTCGAGGTGGTCGGCCAGACCGACGACCTCCAGCAGGCCGACATCCTGTCGTCCACGCGCCACCCCGACCTGGTCCTGGTCAATCCGCAGATGCTCGACAGCCGCAAGCGCTCGTTCGTCGACCGCCTAGTGTCCGACACCGGCTGCTCGGCCGTGGCGGCCATCGTCTACCAGTTCGTCGATCCCGACGTCCTCAAATCGTTCCATGCCGTGGTCAACATCACCGACTCCGAGGAGCAGATTGTACGCAAGCTGCAGCAGCGCATGCAACAGAGCTCGCCCGACCACGCCGACGGCAACGAACTGACCGTGCGCGAAAAGGACATCCTGGTTTCGATAGCTCGCGGCATGACCAATAAGGAAATTGCTGACACTCACAGCATTTCGGTGCACACGGTCATCTCGCATCGCAAAAACATTGTGCGTAAAACCGGCATCCGCTCAGTCTCAGGCCTGACGATTTATGCCGTCCTCAACAATCTCATCGACATGAAGGAAATCGACTGACGCCCGCCACACGGCGTCGGCACCAAGGCGGATATCTGCACTCTCCGGACCGGTATTGCAGATGTCCGCCTCGGCATTTTTATGGGTTGATGCAATGTGCGTATTATCAGCTATTTGCGGCGATTGTGTTACGTTGGCTGACAAAAACGTAACACGCCCGAGCCGACTTGTAATGCAGGCATCAGAATCGGGTAACGCTGCGGCTGCGCTCTTTGCGTGCCGCATTGTAGTTTCGTGTCATCGAAGGTCGCGACGGCAGCCGCCCCCAGAATCGACTACTTTTTTTCATTCATACTTCATACTTCAATAGGTTTAACAAAGTAGAGTGCAGCATCAGTCTTTCCGTTGGCCGATGCTGCACGTTTTTTTCGGGGCGATTTCGGAAAAGGCCGCCGCGCTTCAGGCGCAATTTTCCGTGACGGTTTGGCCGTTCGGCACTGTTTGATGATTTTTGCCGTAGAATGACCTGAGCAACCGCCGTCGCGCAACGGCTGCGGCGACTCAAAAAACGAACGGAGAAATGAAAAGACTGTTTTTTCTGACGGCTATCGTGCTGATTCATGGCATGATGGCGACGGCTCAGACCACACGGCACGTGTCACTCGTATCAGCCAGGCCGCGCATCATCGTCACCACCGACGGCGAGGCGGACGACAGGGCTTCGATGGTAAGGTTCCTGCTTTCTTCCAATGAGTTTGACGTTGAGGGAATAATCAATAGCAGCTCGCAGTTCCATTGGGTCGGCGGCAAGGGCTGGAACGCTTTTCACCCCGCGGAATGGGTGGAGGAATACATAGGATATTACCGCAAGGTGTATCCCAATCTGCTGTTGCACGACAAGGGTTTCCCGTCGCCCGACTCCTTATTAAGCAAATGGAAGGTCGAGAACGTCGACGGTGTCGGCAATTACGATGAGAGGACCGACGGCGCCCGGTTCATGGCAGACGTGCTCTTGGCCGACGGCGATCCACGCCCATTATGGATTCGGGCTTGGGGTGGATGCAATACATTGGCCTCCGCTCTGAAAATCATTCAGGAAGACCATCCCGACAAGATGCCCGAGGTGGCGGCCAGAATGCGTCTGTTCCTGATATGGGAGCAGGACGAGGCCTACCAGCGCTATATCCGCCCGAACTGGGAGCATTTCAACATCCCGACGATAATATCCGACCAGTTTGATTGCATGGCATATATCTGGAACAAGGTGCTTCCGTCGCAGGTGCGGCCGTATTTCGGCAAGGAATGGATGACGGAACATATCATCGACGGACACGGCGCCCTGTGTGACGCTTACCCCGACAAGAACGGCGCCTTCAACGGGGAGGGCGACACCCCGGCTTTCCTCCACACCATCGACAACGGGCTGCGCAACATGGAGAGTCCAGGTTACGGCGGTTGGGGCGGTTGCTATCTCAAGGTAAGGAACAACGTGTGGATGGACCCCGCCCCTTCGTCGGACTTTGTACGTCCTGAGGGGCAATGGGGCTTTGGCAACAGCTGGTCGAAGGCGATGGAGCACTATAAGGACCCCGCGCTTGTGGCGATGCGCACAGACTATTTCAAGCCCTTGTGGCGATGACTCATCGACGTGCAGAATGATTTCGCGGCAAGGGCCGACTGGTGCGTGAGGGACTATGCCTCAGCCAATCATCACCCGGTCATAAAGCTCAGGTCCGCCGCGCAGGACATCAAGGCCCGGGTGGGGGAGAAGGTCGTTCTTGACGCTTCAGGCAGCGAAGACCCCGACGGCGACAGGCTTCTCTTCCATTGGTGGACTTACGCCGAGGCAGGCACTTATGCCGGTGGCTTTTCCATTGATTCCAACAAGGCGAGACTGAAGTTCGCCAT
>CALYZD010000008.1 GCA_945607565.1 uncultured Bacteroidales bacterium
CCGTTTTTGTGCTACATTCGCAGATTTCGCGCAAAGCGGACAATCTATATTTAACACATTAAGGCACAATGAACTATCTTTCGGTAGAGAACCTGACACAGCATTGGGGCGACATCAAACTCTTCGATAATCTGACATTCGGCATCAATCAGGGGCAGAAGACGGCGCTGATTGCGCGCAACGGCACGGGCAAAACCACCCTGCTCAACATCCTGACCGGCGACCAGCCTGCCGAAAGCGGCCGCGTGGTCTACAACGACAGCATCCGCGTGGGTTATCTGCGCCAAAGCCCCGTGTTCGACAACTCCAACACCGTCATCCAGCAGGTGTTCGACAGCGGCACCGAAACCACACGCGTCATCCGCCAATACGAGCAGGCCCTCCTGAGCGCCGACGCCTCGCTCATCGCCGACCTGACCGCACGCATGGACGCCCTCAAGGCCTGGGACTACGAGCAGCGCATCAGCCAAGTGCTCTCGCAGCTCAAAATCAACGACATGGAACAGCCGGTGCGCACGCTCTCGGGCGGGCAGCAGAAGAGGGTGGCGCTGGCCTCGGTGCTGATAAGCGAGCCCGACTTCCTGATTCTGGACGAGCCGACCAATCATCTCGACCTCGACATCATCGACTGGCTCGAAGACTATCTGACCCGCTCGCGCTCCACGCTGCTCATGGTCACTCACGACCGCTACTTCCTCGACCGCGTCTGCACCGACATCTACGAGCTCGACAACCGCCGCCTCTACCACTACGACGGCAACTACAGCTATTTCCTGCGCAAGCGCGAAGAACGCCTGGCCGCCGCCGAAGCCGAGGTCGACAAGGCGCGCAACCTGCTGCGGCGCGAGCAGGAGTGGATGAACCGCCAGCCACAGGCACGCGGCACCAAGGCCCAGTATCGCATCGACGCCTACCACGACCTCAAGGCACGCGCACAGCAGGCGCCTCAGGCACGGCAGATGAAGCTCGACGTGGCCGCATCGCGCCTCGGCAACAAGGTGCTCAACATGACAGGCGTCTGCAAGTCGTTCGGCAGCAAGGTCGTCATACGCGACTTCAGCTACAAGTTCGCGCCACGCGAGAGGGTCGGCATCATCGGGCGCAACGGGGCCGGCAAGACCACATTCCTCAACATCGCCACCGGAGCCCTCAGCCCCGACTCTGGTACCGTCGACACGGGCGACACCGTGGTCTACGGATACTATCGGCAGGAGGGGATTGTGGTCGACGAGGGCAAGCGCGTCATCGACGTCATAACCGACATCGCCGACAACATCCGCACCGGTGATAGCACCATGTCGGCCGCGCAGTTTCTGCGTTACTTTCTGTTCCCCAACGAGATGCATCATGTGCTTGTGTCCAAGCTCAGCGGCGGCGAAAAGAAGCGTCTCTACCTGATGACGGTGCTCATCCGCAATCCCAACTTCCTGATTCTGGACGAGCCGACCAACGATCTCGACATCTTCACCCTCAACGTGCTCGAAGATTATCTGAGCTCGTTTGCCGGCACGGTCATCATCGTCTCGCACGACCGCTATTTCGTCGACAAGATTGTGGAGCACATGTTCGTCTTCGAGGGCGACGGGCAGATCAAGGATTTCCCCGGCAACTATTCGGACTATCTGGAGTGGGACCGCACCCGCCAGCGCGAGCAGCAGCGGGCCGACCGCACGCGCAGGGCCGAGCCGGCACGCACCCAGGAGCGTCCGGCCGCCACACGCCAGCGCCTGACCTACATGGAGCGCCGCGAGTTCGAGAGTCTGGACGCCGAGATTGCCGCCCTGACCGCGCGCAAGGCCGAAATCGAAAGCCTGCTGGCCGGCGGCCTGACCGACACCGACCGCCTCGTCAGCCTGTCGACCGAGCACAGCACCGTGTCGGCCGCGCTCGACGAGAAGGAAATGCGCTGGCTCGAACTGAGCGAAAAAGAGTGAACGCAAATGCGGCCGAGTGCGTCAGAATGGATATAAAAATGTATTTTCGCGCCAAATTAAAACTACAATATGGATAAAGTAAGTTATGCAATAGGCATGAACATTGCCGCAAACCTCAGGCAGTCGGGCGTCGACAGCCTCGACGTCGAATCGCTCTCGGCAGGGCTCACGGCAGTGTTATCGGGCGGCAAGCCCGAGCTCAGCAGCCACGAGGCCGGCAGCATTCTCAACAAGTTCTTCGCCGAACTCGAAGAGGCCCGCCAGACGCGCAACATCGAAGAGGGCAAGGCCTTCCTGGCCCGCAACGCCAAGCGCAGCGGTGTCGTCACCCTGCCCAGCGGCCTGCAGTACGAGGTGCTCCGCGAGGGTTCGGGCAGCATCCCGACGCTCTCCGACACCGTCCGCTGCCACTATCACGGCACGCTCATCAGCGGCAAGGTGTTCGACAGCTCGGTGCAGCGCGGCGCTCCCGCCTCGTTCCCCGTCAGCGGCGTCATCAAAGGCTGGACCGAGGCTCTGCAGCTGATGTCGGTCGGCTCCAAGTGGAAGCTTTTCATCCCCAGCGACCTTGCCTATGGCGCCCGCGGTGCCGGCGAGGACATCGGCCCCCACACCACGCTTATCTTCGAGGTGGAACTGCTCGGAATCGTTTAATCTACACATAACTAAGTAAATATTATTGAAACAATGAAAAGTTTAAGAATCGCTCTGGTGGCGGCAGTGGCCATAGCCTCGATGCTTGCCGGATGCCAGAAAACCAAAAATGCCGACAGCATCGAACTCAAGAATCAGGTTGACAGCGTCAGCTATGCCCTGGGCTTTTTCGAGGGCAGCGGCTTCAACAACATGCTTTCGCGCATGCCGTTCGACTCGCTCGACTGCAAGCTGCTGGCCCAGTCGTTTGCCGAGAGCACACTGACCGACGAATATCTGAACATGCGCCGGAACCAGTTCGACACGCTCGACGTCAACGCATTCATGCACGGCTTCATCCATCAGATCCGTTTCAGAAAGGGAATGATGGACGAGCAGATGGCCAACATCGTCTGCCAGCTCAAGTTCGAGGCCGTCAAAGCCCGCAAACAGGCCGAGCGCGACACGCTTGCCGCCCGTAATCTCGAAGAGGGCCAGAAGTTCCTTGCCGAAAACGCTGCCAAAGACAGTGTGGTGATGCTCGAGTCGGGCCTGCAGTACAAGATTCTCGTGGCCGGCACCGGCGCCCGCCCCACGGCCGACAGCCGCGTGAAGGTTAACTACGAGGGCCGCCTCATCGACGGCACCGTGTTCGACAGCTCCTACGAGCGCAACGCACCTGCCACCTTCAAGGTGACGGGCGTCATCAAAGGCTGGACCGAGGCTCTGCAGCTGATGCCCGTCGGCTCAAAGTGGGAACTCTACATCCCCTCCGATCTGGCCTACGGCAAAGCGGGCGGCGGCGAAAAGATTCTGCCCAACAGCACGCTCATCTTCACCGTCGAGCTTCTTTCGATCGAAGAGTAACGCGCACGCGCACAAGTCATTGCGCCGCATGGCGCACAGCACGCTGTCATTGCAGGCAATCGCTTGCAATGACAGTTTTTTGTCGGGCGGTGTTCTGCTTTGTCTGTCTAAAATGACTATCTTTGGACGTTTTGCCGCTGGCGGGCAGACGCTTGCAAACGCCGAAGAATCAGAATATTAAATCAAAAAGCAAGATAGAATTATGAGAGCTGAAATGCACACGGCCAAAGGTGTGATGAAAATCGAGTTTTACGAAAAAGACGCGCCCAACACGGTGGCCAACTTTGTCAAGCTGGCCAAGAGCGGCTTCTACGACGGGCTGGCCTTCCACCGCGTCATCCCGACATTTGTCATCCAGGGCGGATGTCCGTTTTCGCGCGACATGAGCGACCCCCGCGTGGGCTCGGGCGGCCCCGGCTACAAAATCAACTGCGAGACTTCGGGCGCAAACCAGTATCACGACCGCGGAGTGCTGTCGATGGCCCATGCCGGGCGCAACACCGGCGGCTCGCAGTTCTTCATCTGCCTCAGTCGCGAGCAGACCGCCCATCTCGACCGCCAGCACACCTGCTTCGGCAAGGTGGTCGAAGGCCTTGAGGTGATTGACAAGATTCGCAAGGGCGACAAAATCGAGAAAGTTGAGATAATCGAAGAGTAACAAATCAAAAAAAGCATAATTATGAACTATACTGCAACCGGCCGTCTGGCCGTCAAGAAAGACACCCTGCAGCGCACCGCAACGTTCTCGGTCCGCGAGTTTGTGATAGAAATATCCAACGACCGCGGATGGACCGATTTCGTTCAGTTCCAGCTGACTAACAATCAGTGCTCGCTCATCGACAACTTCAATGTGGGCGACCAGATCACCGTCACCTTCGATCTGCGCGGCCGCAAATGGACCAATCCGCAGGGCCAGGAAGTGTATTTCAACACGCTGTCGGCCTGGCGCATCGACCATGCCCAGGCAGCCGCTAACGCGCAGCCCTTCAATCAGGCAGCACCACAGCCGCAGGTCGCTCCTCAGGCAGCCCAGCCTCAGTTCACGCAGCCCACGGTCAACCCGGCCCCCTCGGCACCCGAAGACGATCTGCCATTCTGATTGCCCACTGGCAGCAAACCGATACAGATCGGCACATGGCTCAAAGCCATGTGTCGATTTTTTATTTGTCGTAACCGTCATGTTTTCAGGGGGGTGGATTATGAACGTTGCTTTTTGTGTAAAAAACTGTTGTATGTATAGCAGTAATTGATATATTTGCAACCATAACAGACCAGCACAGAAGCCACAATGAGCGAACTTCAGCCAAACAGCAGTTTCCGATTCTCGATCGATGGCAGTCAGAACTTCCCGAAGTTCAGGCAGATAATCGATTCGGTGAACAATGCCATTGCGCAGGGAAGCCTCAACTGTGGCGACGCGCTTCCGTCGGTCAATCAGGTCTGCAGCGAATATCAGCTCTCGCGCGACACCGTCTTCAAGGCCTATTCGATGCTCAAGGAGCAGGGCATAATCGACAGCGTGCCGAACAAGGGCTACTTTGTGGCCGAGCAGTTGCGCAAGGTCTTCGTCTTCCTCGACACTTTCAAGGCCTACAAGGAAGTCCTCTACGATTCGTTCGTCAAGAATCTGCCGCGCAACGTGATTGCCGACGTTAATTTTCATCACTATAACGCCCAGATTTTCAAGAAGTTGATTGAGGAAAGCATTGGCCGCTATTCCAAATATGTGGTGATGCCTTTCCACGACCCTAAGGTGGCCGACGCGCTCGCGCTGATTCCGGCCGATAAGCTCCTGATAATCGACTGGAATCTCTACCGCCGCGACGGCAACAGCGTTATCTATCAGGACTTTGGCCGGACGTTCTACGACGGCATGGCCGAAGTCAAGCATCTGTTCAAGAAATATCAGAAAGTGATTTTTCTCTATCCGGAGTTCACCAACCACCCGACCGAAACGGTCGAATATTTCACGTCCTTCTGCATCGACAACGGCCTGAAGCATCTGGTGCAGACCGGGTCGGAATGCCTCGACGTGCATGCCGGCGAGGCCTACATCAGCGTCAGCGACCGAATGCTGGGGCGGATTTTGGAGCAGTGCCGCGCCAAAAAACTGGAGCCGGGTGTCGATGTCGGCATAGTGTCGTATAACGAAACGCCGATGAAAAAGTTTATAAATAAGGGTGTTACCGTTTTTTCGACCGACTTTGAGAAGATGGGCAAGGCGGCGGCCGAGTTCGTCACCGCCGACAAGACGGTGTGCGTCCAGGTGCCGTCAGGAATGATAATACGCGAATCGTTATAAAACAGAAAGTAGTTTTTTATTATAAAATAATCAGAACAGAACAGTATATGTATACATTAGGTATTGACGTAGGCAGTTCCTCGGTGAAGTCGAGTCTGGTAAACGTTGAAACGGGCAAATGTGTGGCTTCGGCATTCTTCCCCAAGACCGAGGCCAAAATCACGGCCGTCAATCCCGGCTGGGCCGAGCAGGATCCGGAGAGCTGGTGGGAGAACATGAAGCTTTCCATCGCGTCGGTGATGTCGGAGTCGGGGGTGAGCGCGGCCGAGGTCAAGGCTGTCGGCATCTCGTATCAGATGCACGGCCTTGTGTGCGTCGACAAGAACCACAGCGTGCTGCGCCCTTCGATAATCTGGTGCGACTCGCGCGCCGTGCCTTACGGGCAGAAGGCGTTTGAGGCCATCGGTCGCGAACGCTGCCTGCAGCACATGCTCAACTCGCCGGGCAACTTCACGGCGTCCAAGCTGGCGTGGGTCAAGGACAACGAGCCGGAGGTCTATGAAAAGATATACAAGATTATGCTTCCGGGCGACTACATCGCCATGCGCATGACGGGCGAGATCTGCACCACCGTCTCGGGCCTGAGCGAGGGCATGTTCTGGGACTTCAAGGAGGGCCGGCTGGCCGACGTCCTGCTGGACTATTACGGCATCGACCGTTCGCTGATTCCGGACATCAGGCCGACGTTCAGCGACCAGGGGCGCATCAAGGCCGACGTGGCTGCCGAGCTTGGCCTGAAAGAGGGCACGCCGATAACCTATCGCGCCGGCGATCAGCCCAACAACGCTCTGTCGCTCAATGTGTTCAATCCGGGTGAGATTGCCTCGACGGCCGGCACTTCGGGTGTGGTCTATGGTGTCAACGGCACGGTCAACTACGATCCGCAGTCGCGCGTCAACACGTTTGCGCACGTCAACCACACGGCCGGGCAGACAAGGCTCGGCGTGCTGCTGTGCATCAACGGCACGGGAATTCTCAACTCGTGGATCAAGCGCAATGTGGCGCCCGAAGGCATCTCGTATAACGAAATGAACACGCTGGCTTCGAAGGCTCCCATCGGCAGCGCGGGCGTCAGCATCCTACCGTTCGGCAACGGCGCCGAGCGCATGCTCGAAAACCGCGAAATCAACTGCTCGATACGCGGCCTCAACTTCAACACTCACGGCAAGCATCACATTGTGCGCGCGGCTCAGGAGGGCATCGTCTTCTCGTTCAAATACGGCATCGACATCATGGAGCAGATGGGCATTCCGGTCAAGGTGATTCATGCAGGCCACGCCAACATGTTCCTCAGCTCCATCTTCCGCGACACTCTGGCGGGCATCACCGGCGCCACCATCGAGCTCTTCGACACCGACGGCGCTGTGGGCGCGGCCAAGGGCGCTGGCATCGGCGCGGGGATATACAGCGACCACAACGAGGCGTTCGCGACGCTCGAAAAGCTCGACGTGATTGAACCCAACGTCGCCAAAAAGCAAGAGTATCAGGACGCTTACCAGGCCTGGAAGCATCGTCTGGAAAAATCAATGGCAAATTGAATTTCGAACAATCATACATAAAAAACAATCAAGAAAAATGGCTACAAAAGAGTATTTCGCCGGCATCGGCAAAATCAAGTTTGAAGGAAAAGAAAGCAAGAATCCGCTGGCATTCCGCTACTACGACGCAGAAAAGGTGGTTGCCGGCAAGAAAATGAAAGACTGGCTCAAGTTCGCCATGGCATGGTGGCACACGCTGTGCGCCGAGGGCGGCGACCAGTTTGGCGGCGGCACCAAGGCTTTCCCGTGGGCCAAGGGCGCCAATGCGGTCGAAATCGCAAAGCAGAAGGTGGACGCCGGCTTCGAATTCATGCAGAAAATCGGCATCGAATATTTCTGCTTCCACGATGTGGACTTGGTTTCGGAAGGCTCGTCGATTGAGGAGTACGAGTCGAACCTGAAGGAAGTGGTGGCTTACATCAAGCAGAAGCAGGCCGAAACGGGCATCAAGAACCTCTGGGGCACGGCCAACGTGTTCGGTCACGCGCGCTACATGAACGGCGCCGCCACCAATCCCGACTTCGACGTGGTGGCCCGCGCTGCCGTACAGATCAAGAACGCCATCGACGCCACCATCGAGCTCGGCGGTCAGAACTATGTGTTCTGGGGCGGACGTGAAGGCTACATGAGCCTGCTCAACACCGACCAGAAGCGCGAAAAAGAGCACCTTGCACAGATGCTGACCATGGCCCGCGACTATGCCCGCTCCAAGGGCTTCAAGGGCACGTTCCTCATCGAGCCCAAACCCATGGAACCGTCAAAGCATCAGTACGATGTCGACACCGAAACGGTAATCGGCTTCCTCAAGGCCCACAATCTCGACAAGGATTTCAAAGTCAACATCGAAGTTAACCACGCAACCCTGGCCGGCCACACGTTCGAACACGAACTGGCTGTGGCTGTGGACAATGGCATGCTCGGCTCGATCGACGCCAACCGCGGCGACTACCAGAACGGCTGGGACACCGACCAGTTCCCGATTGACAACTTCGAGCTCGTTCAGGCCATGATGCAGATTATCCGCGGTGGCGGTCTGGGCAACGGCGGCACCAACTTCGACGCCAAGACCCGTCGCAACTCGACCGACCTCGAAGACATCTTCATCGCCCACATCGCAGGCATGGACGCCATGGCCCGCGCTCTCGAAAACGCAGCCGAACTGCTCGAGAAGTCGCCCTACAAGAAGATGCTGGCCGCCCGTTACGCATCGTTCGACTCGGGCAAGGGCAAGGAGTTCGAAGAAGGCAAGCTCAAGCTCGAAGACGTGGTGGCTTATGCCAAGGCCAACGGCGAGCCCAAGCAGACCAGCGGCAAGCAGGAACTCTATGAGGCAATCGTCAATATGTATTGCTAATCAGCTTTTTGCAGAAGCTTAATCAACCATAATAGAAACCGGTTTTTGTGCATTGGCACAAAAACCGGTTTACTTACCATAAATCAACAAAAACCTTTAAAAACAGTTCGTATTATGCCAACCAATGTCAATGGTAGCCGACTCTATCTGATAAGCGTCACGGCGGTGGCGATTCTCGGAGGTCTGCTGTTCGGATACGACACGGCAGTGATTTCGGGTGCCGAGGGCGCGCTGAAAGCCCATTTCCAGCTGGGCGATTTCCTGCATGGCGTCACCTGTTCGAGTGCTCTCATCGGCTGCGTCATCGGCAGCGCCATTTCGGGCTTTGCCGCGCAGCAGCTTGGTCGTCGCAACTCGCTGAGAGTTGCCGCGTTGCTCTTTTTTCTTTCGGCTTTGGGCTCCTACTATCCCGAGTTTCTGTTCTTCGAAAAGGGCGACGTCTCCACAAATCTGATAATAACTTTCAATCTATATCGCATCCTTGGCGGCATTGGCGTGGGTCTGGCTTCGGCCATCTGCCCGATGTATATCGCCGAAATCGCGCCAAGCAACATTCGCGGACTTCTGGTTTCGTGCAACCAGTTTGCCATAATATTCGGTATGCTGGTGGTTTATTTTGTCAACTACGTCATCAAGAGCGGGCTCACCGAGGCCGAGCTTGTGACCAACGGCTGGCGTCAGATGTTCGTCAGCGAGGCTTTCCCGGCCGGGCTGTTCGGCCTGCTGCTGTTTGCCGTGCCCAAGACTCCGCGCTATCTCGTGATGTGCGGCGACTACGACCGCGCGTTCCGAATCCTTGAACGCGTCAACGGCACCGAGCGCGCGCACTCGATTCTCGACGACATCAAGCAGACGGCCATCGAAAAGCGCGAGCCGCTGCTGACCTACGGCTTGTGGGTGGTCGTCATCGGTATCCTGCTTTCGGTCTTTCAGCAGGCTGTGGGCATCAACGCCGTGCTCTATTTCTCGCCCCGAATCTTCGAAAGCGTCGGCGTCGACGGCATGATGAGCACGGTCTATATGGGCATCGTCAACATCACGTTCACCCTCGTCGCCATCCTGACGGTCGAGAAGCTCGGGCGCAAGCCGCTGCTCATCGTCGGCTCGCTCGGCATGGCTGTGGGCGCGTTTGCCGTGGCCCTCTGCGACACGTTCGACGTCAAGGGCTACGCGCCGGTGTTCAGCGTCTTCGTCTATTCGGCGTTTTTCATGATGTCGTGGGGCCCTATTTGCTGGGTGCTGATTGCCGAGATTTTTCCGAACACCATCCGAGGCAAGGCCGTGGCCATAGCGGTGGCTTTCCAGTGGATATTCAACTATCTGGTTTCGAGTACGTTCATCTCGATGTACAATTTCAGCCCGTTCGGAACCTACTCGCTCTACGGCGCCATCTGCGTCGTGGCGGCCCTGTTCGTGTGGCGCTGTGTGCCCGAAACCAAGGGCAGGACTCTCGAAGAAATGAGCCAGCTCTGGTCTCGCAAGAAATAATAGTTTTTTTAGTTTGTATTTTTGGATGTGAAGTCTCCGGTGGGTTGCGGCTTGCCGGAGATTTTTTTTGTCCGATGCTGCGCGCCGCTTAGTGCGAAATCTACACAAAGATTCTCCCGAGGTGTGGAAAAATGTTAAATTCGCGTCATTAATCTAAAAAATCACAAACATGAAATCAGTAAAGACATTCTTATGGGCGACAGTCGCAAGTTCTGTCGTGGCCGGATGCTGCAACCCACCGGCAGCCGACGATGCCTGCAACCTTGTCCGGGTCGACCAGTGCGGCTATCTGCCCGCGTCGGCCAAGCAGGCTTTCCTGCTTACCGACAGCGCGCGTTTTGCCGTCGAAGACGCTCAGACTCACCGTGTTGTCTATCGTGGCGAAGCCTCGCCGGCGCGCTATTGGGCCGAGTCGGGCGACAGCATTCGCATAGCCGACTTCAGCAGCCTCAGCGAGCCGGGCCGGTACCGCATCGTGGTGGCCGACTCCATATATTCCCATCCGTTCCGCATTTCGGCCGACGTCTATGCCGACGCAGCCATGGCGGCCGCCCGCGCCTTCTATTTCAACCGCTCGGGCATGGCCATCGACTCGATCTGGGGCGGCCAGTGGGCGCGTCCGGCCGGCCATCCCGACACCTGCGTGCTCATCCATTCGTCGGCGGCTTCCGAGGCGCGGCCCGAGGGCACGGTCGTCTCGTCGCCCGGCGGCTGGTACGATGCCGGCGACTACAACAAATACATCGTCAACAGCGGCATATCGACCTACACGCTTCTCTATACGCTCTCGACGCTTGCCGACTATTCTGACAGTCAGAACCTTAACATACCCGAAGGCGCCGATTCGCTGCCCGACCTGCTCAACGAGGCGCTCTACAATCTGAACTGGATGCTCACCATGCAGGACCCCACTGACGGCGGCGTCTACCACAAGCTCACGACGCTGGCGTTCGAAGGCTTCGTGATGCCGCACAAGGCTGTCAATCAGCGCTATCTGGTGACCAAATCGACCGCTGCCGACCTCGATTTCGCAGCTACGGCCGCCTACGCCTCGCGCCTGCTCGTGCGCTACGGCCTGACCGACTTGTCGGCCACGTGCGCCACGGCTGCCGCGTCGGCCTACAGGCACGCGCTGGCCGAGCCCGGCAACATCTTCAGCAATCCGGCCGACGTCTCGACGGGCGAGTATGGCGACGACACCCTTGCCGACGAGTGGTTCTGGGCTTCGGTGGAGATGTATCTGCTGACCGGCGATGGTGGTTATCTGTCTAATATCGAGATGGATAAGGTTGAATTTGGCGTGCCCAGCTGGAGTTCGGTAGCCGCGCTCGGCCTGCTCTCGCTGACCGAGGACACCACTGCCGCCATGCCCGACTTTGACGCCCTTGGCAGGCTCCGGTCGCTGGCCGACAATCTGGTGGCGGCACAGGAGGCGTCGCCCGCAAGGCTCGGCCTCGCGAAGTTCGAGTGGGGCAGCAACTCGTTCATTGCCAATGAGTCGATGCTCAAGATGGCCGCCTTCAGGGCCACGGCCGACGAGCGCTATCTGGCCGCCACGCTCGACGACGTACACTACCTCCTTGGCCGCAACGCTACCGGCTACTGCTACGAGACCGGCATCGGCTCGCGCCCGTCGATGAACATCCACCACCGCCCGTCGGCTGCCGACGGCGTAGACCGGCCCGTGCCAGGCTTCCTTGTGGGCGGCCCCAACCTCGACGTGCCCAACGACTGCAACGACGCCGCCTCGCGCAGCCAATATCCCGCAGCCGCCTACGCCGACGAGCTGTGCAGCTATTCGACCAACGAGATTGCCATCAATTGGAACGCGCCGCTTGTTAATGTGCTCTGGAGCATCTGTGCCACAGTCAGATAGGGTGGGGCGGCCGACAGTCACAAAAAAAAAACTTGCATCGCCCGGGCGGACGGTGCAAGTTTTTTTTCGCTTTGTCTGGCAGGATGCGCAAATGCCTCGGTTACAGATATTTTTTGATTTTCTCTATCATCTCGGCATACTCGGCATCGCTCAGGTAGACTTTTCCCGGATTCATGACAAACGTTCCGCCGTAGTCGGGCCCGTCGACATATTTGGGCGCAAGGTGGAAGTGCAGGTGCGACAGCTTGTCGCTGTAGGCGCCGTAGTTGATTTTTTCGGGCGCAAAAGCCTTGTCCATCGCGCGCGTCACGCGGGTCACGTCGGCCATGAAAGCGTTGCGCTCCTCGTCCGTCAGCTCAAAAAGGTCGTTGACGTGCCTGTCGTAGGCCACAAGGCACCTGCCGCGATAGGTCTGCTCCTTGAACAGGAAAACGCGCGAAACGTTCAGGTGCGTAATCTCGATCATCAAGTTTTTCAAAGTCTCATTGTTCTGACAATAAAGACATTCCTTAGGGTCGCTCTTCATTTCTGATGTGTTTTTGGTGTGATGTTTTGAAACCTTCGCAATTTAGGTCTTTTGCCGACAAATCGGGGTGGTTTAATTGGTTAAACATGGAGTGCATTTTTAATTTTTATCCATACTTTTGCACCCATTAATCACTAAAAAATCAGAATATATGTGGGTTGTATGTGCCGATTTGGAAGGCGTATTTGTACCGGAAGTTTGGGTCAACGTGGCCAAAAAGACAGGGATTGACGAACTCAAACTGACCACTCGCGACATAAAGGATTATGACGAACTTATGCGATACCGCTTGCAGATTTTGGATAAGCATAATCTTAAAATTCAAGATATTCAGGAAGTTATCTCGACACTGCGTCCGCTCGACGGCGCCTACGAGTTTTCGAAGTGGCTGCGCGAAGTCACGCGTTTCACCATCGTTTCCGACACGTTCGTCGAGTTTGCACAGCCGCTCATGGCCCAGCTCGACTTCCCGTTCCTGCTCTGCCACTCGCTGGTCATCGACGCCGACGGCCGCGTGGTCGACTACAAGTTGCGTCAGTCCGACCCCAAGCGCAAAACCGTCGAGGCTTTCAAGAGTCTTGACTATCAGGTGATTGCATTCGGCGATTCGTACAACGACATCTCGATGCTCAAGGCCGCCGACCGTGGCATTCTCTTCTGCCCGCCCGACAATGTGGTGGCCGATTATCCCGAATTTCCGGTGGCCCGCAACTTGGCCGAACTGAAGTCGATGCTTTGGTAATATATTCGGTATGCGGCTGACCGTCCGGCTGAGCGGGCATTCAAACAAAAGCCGGGCGCCGCCCCACGTTCGGGGGACGGCGCACGGCTTTTGAACTGATGCGGGTCACTGTTCCAGACGCTCCAAGACCCACTTTTTCAGTTCGTCCTCGAGGTTGGGCGTAAAGATGCCGCGTCCCAGGGCGTCGCGCAGCTCGTCGGCCGACCACAGCCGCAGCTCGTCGACTTCGCCGCCGTTTCTGGGCACAAACGGGCCGTCGTGCTCCGTGCAGAACGAAAACACATATTCGTTTTCGGCCTCGCATCGCCACTCGTAGCGCTTGCACAGCTGCGCCCTGAACCCTCTGATGCCCGTCTCTTCCCAAGCCTCGCGTCCCAGCGCGTCCTCAATCTTTTCGCCGGCCGCAATGTGTCCGCCCACAGCCGTGTCCCACTTGCCCGGCTGGATTTTTTTGGTTATCGGCCTGAGCTGGAGCAGCAGTCTGCGATTGCTGATAATGTGCAGATGCACAACCGGATGCAGCCAGTGACTGCCGTTGTGCACCAGCGGCCTCGGGCAGTTGCCCAGCACGTTGGCCTGCTCGTCGACCAGCGGCACCCACTCGCAGTGCCTGTATTTGCGCATCCGCATCCGGTTCAGGACCAGCTCGGTGGCAAAAAACGCCGCGCCTATAATCACAAGTGCGTAGCTGTCAATCCATTGCATGGCGCTGCCGGGCTTGCCGACCGCCACGCACAGATATACGGCCGCCACCGCCAGGCACCACCACGACATTCGCCGCTGGGCGTCGGCCAAGTTGCTGCGGTTGAACGGGTTGGCGTAGATGCGCTTGAGCATCGGCACCGATTCGGTCGGCATCATGTCTATTTTGCCGGCTATGCAAAGCCTCAGTAACCCGAACATTATCAGGGCAAAAGCTGCTTCGCCGATGCCGGCCCTGCCAAGCCGTTCGGTGGCAATGTCGACAAGGCCGAGCAGCACCACGAGGCCCAGGTCGCCAAAGCTGCCCCAGGTCAGGCTGCCGCCGCGCACACGACTGGCAATCAGGCTGATGACGCTCAGGACGCATCCGGCCACCATTCCCCACAGCGGTCCGCCGAAATATTCGACGACGAAATAAATTGCTATCGGCGCAACGAATCCTATGACTTTTTTCATTTTTCTGACAGTGTTTCTAAATGTGTTTCAATGTCATTGCCCAAAATGCAGAACGCAAACCGCGCCGTGGCGATTTGCGTTCTGGTGTGATTGCTATCGTGCTCATTTGCTGAGGAATGCGCTCACGTTGCGCTCGATGCGTGCGGCCACGTCGGCGTCCTGGCTTCCGGCAAACTTTTCGCCGGTTATGTGCTCGTAGAGCTCGATGTAGCGATTGCTGATTGATGCCACAATCTCGTCGGTCATTTCGGGCAGCGTCTGTCCTTTCTGTCCCTGGAAGCCGTTGGACATCAGCCACTCGCGCACAAACTCTTTGGACAGTTGCTTTTGCGGCAGACCCTGTTCGAAGCGTTCGGCATAGCCGTCGCTGTAGAAATAGCGGCTCGAGTCGGGCGTGTGGATTTCGTCCATCAGGTAGATTTGGCCGTTGTGCTTGCCGAACTCATATTTCGTGTCGACAAGAATCAGGCCGCGCTCGGCTGCCATTTCGGTGCCGCGCTTGAAGAGCGCCAGCGTGTATTTTTCGAGCAGTGTGTACTCTTCGGGCGTGGCCAGTCCGCGTGCCAGGATTTCCTCTTTCGAGATGTCGGCGTCGTGCTCGCCGATTTCGGCCTTGGTTGTGGGCGTGATGATTGGTTCGGGGAATTTCTGGTTCTCCTTCATGCCGTCGGGCAGCTTGACCCCGCATATCTCGCGGACGCCGCTTTTGTATGTGCGCCAAGCACTTCCGCACAGGTATCCGCGCACAATCATCTCCACCGGAAAGCCCTCGCACATCACGCCGACCGTCACCATCGGGTCGGGCGAGGCCTGTTTCCAGTTGGGGCAGATGTCGGTGGTGGCGTCGAGGAACTTGACGGCTATCTGGTTCAGTATCTGACCTTTGAACGGGATGCCTTTGGGCAGAATAACGTCGAAGGCCGAGATGCGGTCGGTGGCAACCATCACGAGCCGGTCGTCGTTGATGTTGTAGACGTCGCGGACTTTGCCGTGGTAGACGCTTTTCTGTCCCTGAAAGTTGAATTCTGTTTTGGTTAATGCGTTCATATCCATGATATTATTTGATGTTTTTACTGCTCTTTGTCGTGGTGCTTTTTCTCGAAGCGTTCGTAGGCTTCCACAATCTGCGTCACAAGTTTGTGGCGCACGATGTCTTTCTTGTCGAACTCCACAAAGCCTATTCCCGGCACGCCACTGAGCACTCTGATGGCGTGCGCCAGCCCCGACTTCTGTTCGCGCGGCAGGTCAATCTGCGTCATGTCGCCGGTCACAATCATTTTGGCATTGTTGCCTATTCTGGTCAGGAACATCTTGATTTGCTGCGTGGTGGTGTTCTGCGCCTCGTCCAGAATAACCACGGCGTTGTTCAGAGTGCGGCCGCGCATGAACGCCAGCGGCGCTATCTGGATGGTGCCGTTTTCCATTAGTTCCTTCAGCTTCATCTGTGGAATCATGTCCGATAGGGCGTCGTAGAGCGGCTGCAGGTAGGGGTCGATTTTCTCTTTCATGTCGCCGGGCAGGAAACCGAGCTTTTCGCCGGCCTCCACCGCCGGGCGACTCAGGATGATGCGCTTGGTGGCGCGGCTTTTGAGCGAGCGGACGGCCAGCGCTATGGCCAGATAGGTCTTGCCCGTGCCGGCCGGTCCGGTGGCGAACAGGAGGTCGTTGGCCAGCGCCTGACGCACCATTTCGGTCTGGCTGGCGTTGCGGGCCTTTATCGGGAACCCGTCGACGCTGTAGATGATGGTCTCCGACGAATTGCTGCGCAGCGAGGTGGTGTCGCCGCTGGTGATATCGATGATGGCCTGTTCGGTCAGGACGTTGTATTGGTTGCAATATTCGAGCAGATTGTTGATCTTTTCCTCAAAATCAGCCACTTCTTCGGCATCGCCCATCGCCTTGAGCCAGTTGCCTCGGCACACTATCTTGAGTTTCGGAAAACGGTTCCGGATAAGTTCGAGCTTCGAGTTGTTCACGCCGCAGAACTCGCTCAGATCCACCGAATCCAAATAGATTATTTTTTCAATCATGCTTTGACTTTATTCCTTTAATTTTGGCGCACAAAAGAAACAACTTATTTGTGAATTAGCAAGTGTCAGACACACTTGCATTTTCTTTTGGTCGAAACATAATCGTAGTAGTTGTGAACGAAGCATTTGAACGTTTTAATCAGATCCTCGACCGCCTGCGTCGCGAGTGCCCGTGGGATCGCAAGCAGACCTGGGAGAGCCTGCGCACAATGACCATCGAGGAGGTCTACGAACTGGCCGACGCCCTGGCGCGCAACTCGGCCGACGATGTGCGCAAGGAGCTGGGTGATGTCTTTCTGCACGTGGCTTTCTATGCCAAGATTGCCCAGGAAAACAGCCTCTTTGACTTTTCGGACGTCATCAATTCGCTGTGCGACAAGCTAATATATCGGCATCCGCACATTTTCGGCAATGTCAGTGCCGACGATGCCGAGACCGTGACGCGCAACTGGGAGGCTCTGAAACTCAAGGAGAAAGGCGGCAACCGGACTGTGCTTGGCGGCGTCCCGGCCACGCTGCCCGCGCTCGTCAAGGCCGGCCGCATCCAGGACAAGGCCCGCGGCGTGGGCTTCGACTGGGACAGCGCCGCGCAGGTGTGGGACAAGGTGGTCGAGGAGATGGCCGAGTTCCGCGCCGAGGTCGAAGCCGGCAATGCCGACGGCATGGAAGACGAGTTCGGCGACCTTTTGTTCTCGCTCATCAACGTGGCCCGGCATCTGAACATCAACCCCGAGAACGCACTCGAACGCACCAACCGCAAGTTTATTGAGCGCTTCAACTATCTGGAGTCCAAAACCATAGCCCAGGGTCGCAGCCTCAAGGACATGACGCTGGCGCAGATGGACGAGATCTGGGACGAGGCCAAGCGCATCGAACGCGACCGGCCTTAACCGCGCGTGGCGAGAGCTTTCAGCGCCTTGTCGTTCAGGCGGAACTTGCGGCGGTCGGTCAGCTGCACGGCGCCCATCTGCTTGTAGAACCCGATGCTCGGCTCGTTCCAGTCGAGGCATTCCCATTCGAGGCGGCCGCAACCGCGCTCGGCGGCTATCGAGGCCACGGTGCTCAGCAGCCGCCGCCCGATGCCTTTGCCCCGCGACTGCGGGAAGATGAAAAGGTCTTCGAGATAGAGGCACGGTCGGCCTACGAACGTCGAGAACGTGCTGAAAAACAGCGCAAAGCCGCACGCCTCGCCGCCGTCGGAGGCTATCAGCACTTCGGCCGCCCTGTGTTCGAAAAGCCATTTGCGCAGCTCCTCTTCGGTGGCTTCGACGTCGGCGGACATCTTTTCGTAGTCGGCCAGGCCTTGTATCAGTTTCAGTATCAGTGGGGTGTCGGCCTCGGTGGCCATGCGGATGGAAATGTTGTCTGCTGTCATGCTGAGATGTTTTTTTTTGATTTTCCTGACTGTGCGGCGCAAATGTACGCAATTTATGCTCACGCTCACGAGCGCCAAAAGCCCGAGTGCGCCGCGTGTGCGCCTCGGGCTCGTCTGTCGGTGTCTGATTGTCGGTCGCTATTCGGCCGCTATCGGCACTTCGATCCGCGTCAGCCAGTCGCGTTCGTCATCCTTGTTCCAGATGCCGTCGATGTAGCAGTAGCGCGGCAGCTGGGTAATGGTAAGTCGGTGCTGCTCAATATATTGCAGCAGTCGGGTTATCGACTCCTGAAAGTTGTTGTAGCCGCCGCGATGGTTGATGCAGATGGCCGTCTTGACCTCGTCGAAGTGCTTGCATTTGAGGCAGTCGCTCTCGGCAAACGGCGCGTCAACGGCTTCGCAGTATTCGATGTCGATGTCCTCCGACCTGTACTCGGGGTCGTGCTCCATCGTGAAGCCGTATTCGATGCTGTTGCACGTGCAGCCGAGCCGCTTCATCTCCTTGCCTATCACATTGGGACACAGCGTGAAAAGCTCGTCGTAGCAGCGTATTTTCTTGCGGTAGCTCGCCACGGTTACGGCGGGCAGTGTCTTCATGAAAATTTCTTCCATTGTTTTTCCTCCGTGGATGTCGTTTTCCAGGCCAATCAGTTCGGCATACTGGCGCGCCAGGCGGTCCTGCTCGGCGCGGCATTCGTCGATTTTGGCGCGGATCATCTCGGCCGTCGGCAGCTCAAGGCCGTCGTCGAACATGTTTTTGATTTCGTCGAGCGAAAAGCGCAGTTGCTTCAGTTTCAGGATGATGCTGAGTCTTACGAATTGCGACACGTCGTAGTAACGATAGCCGGTCCACTCGTCGACCTCGTTGGGGCGCAGCAGGCCGATCTCGTCGTAGTGCCGCAGCGTCTTGACCGAGATCCGGTTGAGCTTGGAAAACTCTCCGATTTTAAATTTGTTTTTACTCTTGTCCATTGTTGTAATGTGTTCGCGAATCATTTACGTCAGCAAAGTTACACCCTGCCCTTAGGGACGAGTCAAGACTTTTTTCGCCTTTTTTATTCTGATGGGTGCAATAGTTTGGTTTTCAGGCTGATGTTCATAGATATTTCCCCACGCATCGGCACAAAAAAAGAGGCGTGCCGACAGACACACCTCTTGCCATATATAATATTGTATGAGTCCGGATGCTCGGGTGGGGGAGTTATTTGTTCTCCTCCGCCGTGTCGCCGAAGCTCTTGTTGTACTGCGTCATAGCTCTCTGGCTCATGCCGACGCTCGAGAAGCCGCCGTCGTGGAAGATGTTCTGCATGGTGATTTTCTTGGTCAGATCGCTGAACATGGTGACGCAGAAGTTGGCGCAGTCCTGTGCCGAAGCGTTGCCCAACGGCGACATGCGGTCCGAGAAGTCCATCAGGCCGTCGAAGCCCTTGACGCCGCTGCCGGCTGTGGTGGCCGTGGGCGACTGCGAGATGGTGTTGATGCGGACGTGCTTTTCGCGGCCGTAGATGTAGCCGAAGCTGCGTGCAATCGATTCGAGCAGAGCCTTGGCGTCGGCCATGTCGTTGTAGCCGTAGAACGTGCGCTGTGCGGCCACATAGCTCAGTGCAACCACCGAACCCCATTCGCTGATGGCGTCCATCTGATAGGCCACCTGGAGCATCTTGTGGAACGAAATGGCTGATATGTCGAGAGTTTTGTTCAAGAAGTTGTAGTCCAACTCGTAGTAGAGCTTCTTTTTGCGGACGTTGAGCGACATTCCGATGGAGTGGAGCACGAAGTCGATCTTGCCGCCAAGCACTTCCATCGAGCGTCGGAACACGTTCTCAAGATCTTCGACGCTGGTGGCATCGGCCGGAATGATTTCGGCATTGCAGCGTTTGCCAAGCTCGATCACCTCGCCCATGCGGCATGCCACGGCTGTGTTCGACAGGGTGAACACGGCACCCTGTTCCTTGGCCATCTCGGCAACCTTCCATGCTATCGACTTGTCGTTGAGAGCACCAAAAATAATACCTCTTTTTCCCTGAAGCAGATTAGTAACCATAAATCTTTTACGTTTATATTCGTGGCCGCAAATATACGGCATCTGCATGGCCCTAAATGTTCTTTTTGTTTAAATGCCGTTAAGAATAACAAACACCCGCCCAATCAAGCGGGCGCGCCGAGGGCAGCGGCTGCAAGATTTGTGTAGATTTGCACTCACGATTAGCATAAACCACAAAACATCAAAGTAATAGATTATGGCAGAATTTAAATTCCAAAAAACATTCGACATTCAGCGCGACACCACCGAATATCGTCTGCTGACCAAAGACTACGTATCGGTTGGCGAGTTCGAAGGCGTGCCGATGCTCAAAGTGGCCCGCGAAGGCCTGACGCTGATGGCCAACGCCGCCTTCCACGACGTCTCGTTCAAGCTCCGACGTTCGCACAACGAGCAGGTGGCCAAGATTCTCACCGACCCCGAAGCCAGCGCCAACGATAAGTATGTAGCCCTGACCTTCCTGCGCAACGCCGAGGTGGCCTGCAAAGGTCTGCTGCCCTTCTGCCAGGACACCGGCACGGCCATCATCCATGGCGAAAAGGGCCAGCAGGTCTGGACCGGCTACGACGACGAAGAGGCCCTCTCGCTTGGCGTCTTCAAGACCTACACCGAAGACAACCTGCGCTACTCGCAGAACGCGCCGCTGAGCATGTACGAAGAGGTTAACACCAAGTGCAACCTGCCCGCCCAGATCGACATCGAGGCCACCGAGGGCATGGAATACAAGTTCCTCTGCGTCACCAAGGGCGGCGGCTCGGCCAACAAGACCTACCTCTATCAGGAAACCAAAGCCATCCTGAACCCCGACACGCTGGTGCCCTTCCTCGTCGAAAAGATGAAGACCCTCGGCACGGCTGCCTGCCCGCCCTATCACATCGCATTCGTTATTGGCGGCACCTCGGCCGAGAAGAACCTGCTGACCGTCAAGCTGGCATCCACCCACTACTACGACGAGCTGCCCACCACCGGCAACGAGGGCGGCCGCGCCTTCCGCGACGTGGAGCTCGAAAAGCAGGTGCTCGAAGAGGCATACCGCATCGGCCTGGGCGCACAGTTTGGCGGCAAATATTTCGCGCACGACGTCCGCATCATCCGACTGCCGCGTCACGGCGCATCGTGCCCCGTGGGCCTTGGCGTGTCGTGCTCGGCCGACCGCAACATCAAGTGCAAGATCAACAAGGACGGCATCTGGATTGAAAAGCTCGACGAGAACCCCGGCGAACTCATCCCGGCCGAACTCCGCCAAGCCGGCGAGGGCGAGGCCGTCCGCATCGACCTGAACCGCCCGATGCCCGAAATCCTGAAGGAACTCTCGAAATATCCGGTGGCCACGCGCCTGTCGCTCAACGGCACCATCATTGTGGGCCGCGACATTGCCCACGCCAAGCTCAAGGAGCGTCTGGACCGTGGCGAAGACCTGCCGCAGTACATCAAGGATCACCCCATCTACTACGCCGGCCCGGCCAAGACGCCCAAGGGCATGGCTTGCGGCTCGATGGGCCCCACCACGGCCGGCCGCATGGACCCCTATGTGGACCTCTTCCAGAGCCACGGCGGCAGCCTCGTGATGCTGGCCAAGGGCAACCGCAGCCAGCAGGTGACCGACGCCTGCAAGAAGCACGGCGGATTCTTCCTCGGCTCTATCGGCGGCCCGGCGGCAATCTTGGCGCAGAACAACATCAAGAGCATCGAGTGCGTCGAATATCCCGAGCTCGGCATGGAAGCCATCTGGAAAATCGAGGTCGAGAACTTCCCGGCTTTCATCCTGGTCGACGACAAGGGCAACGACTTCTTCAAGCAAATCAAGTGCACCTGCCTCTGCAACAAGAAGTAAGCCGCGCCGCAAGACCACGCGAAAACACTCTCACGAGCCGCCACGAGCACCAGCCGGGCGGCTCTTTTTTTTGCGGCGCGCGGGCTGCGGCGCCGTCGTTTTGCATTATCTTTGGCAATCGTAAAAAAAAAACGGAAAGCACTATGATGCAGCACGCCCGGCGTGCAATCGAGACATATACATAAAAATAAAGTTCAACAGCATTAGCTATTATTCGCGTTCGAGAAAAAAGCCTGAGAAACTGATTTTCTTCGAAAATTGGATTTAGCGATTGTTCACGGATGGCCGACCCGAAGGTAATCCTACAAATACCAAACGTTGATGCTCAGCCCGAATGGGTGTGAGTTCCCTTGGTATTTGGCGGGTTTCTTCTCAGGCTTCCCGTGAACGCGAGAGAGGCTCACACCTTTCTTTTTGTCCTGTTTTCGGTGTGATTGATAGTGATGCGCAAACTATCAATCGTTACCATGGCAGGAAACACAAATCTGCACGCAGCCAACCGTGCAAAAAAGGACGAGTTCTACACGCAGGAGGACGACATTTCCAACGAACTCAAGCACTACAAAGCCCACTTCGCCGGCAGAACCGTATTCTGCAACTGCGACGACCCCTTCGAAAGCAACTTCTTCAGGTTCTTTGCCCTCAACTTCAATGCCTACGGGCTCAAGAGGCTGATAGCCACCTGCTACGACGGCTCGCCCGTGGCCGGCACGCAGCTCTCGGCCTTTGACAGCCCCGACCGGCTCCGGACCGGCATCCCGCACAAAATCGTAATAACCGAAGTGACTGACAACAACGGCGACGGCGCCATAAACCTTGCCGACGCCGAGTGGCTGATAAAGAACGACAACAACGTGCTCACGCGCCTCAACGGCAACGGCGATTTCCGCTCGCCCGAATGCGTGGAACTGCTGCGCGAGGCCGACATCGTGGTCACCAATCCGCCGTTCTCGCTCTTCCGCGAATATGTGGCGCAGCTGGTCGAGTTCGACAAGAAGTTCCTGATAATCGGCAACATGAACGCCGTGACATACAAGGAGATTTTTCCGCTGATAAAGGGAAACAGAATGTGGATGGGCGCAAGCATTCACAGCGGCGACAGAGAATTTCAGGTGCCCGACAGCTATCCGCTCAACGCCGCCGGAAGCCGTGTGGACAGTGATGGACGCAAATTCATCCGTGTGAAAGGCGTGCGCTGGTTCACGAATCTGGATTATCCGCAGCGTCACGACGATCTGATTCTCTACAAAACCTATTCGCCCCAAGAGTATCCGAAGTACGACAACTACGACGCCATCAACGTGGACAAAACCGCCGACATCCCCTGCGACTACGACGGCGTGATGGGCGTGCCGATTACGTTTCTGGACAAATACAATCCGGAACAGTTTGAAATATTGGGGATTGATAGATACATTGAGGATAATCCTAATTATGGGCATCGTTTTAAGATTAACGACAAAGAGATTTACGCCCGCATCCTTATCCGCAAAATCAAAAAATAAAATACCATGCAAATCGAATTACGCAAAATCACAGTCCGCGAACTGGCCGAGGGCTACGCCGACAATGCCGAGAACGGCGTGTCAGGCTACGGCGGCCGGCTCGACATCCGCCCGCCCTACCAGCGCGAGTTCATCTACAAGGACCAGCAGCGCAATGCGGTCATCGAAACCGTAATGAAAAGCTT
This sequence comes from uncultured Bacteroidales bacterium, assembly GCA_945607565.1. Lineage (GTDB taxonomy): Bacteria > Bacteroidota > Bacteroidia > Bacteroidales > Marinilabiliaceae > CALYZD01. The sequence goes on from CALYZD010000008.1 coordinate 23,392, forward strand.
CCCGCTCAACGTCATGTACTGGGCCGTGCGCGCCGACGGCACGTTCGAAGTCATCGACGGGCAGCAGCGCACCATCTCGCTCTGCCAGTACGTCAACGGCGAATTTCCGTTCGACATGCGCTATTTCCACAACCTGCACGCCGATGAGCAACGGCTGATCCTCGACTACGAACTGATGGTGTATGTGTGCAGCGGCACCGACAGCGAAAAGCTGCAGTGGTTCAGGACCATCAACATTGCCGGCGAAAAACTCACCGAACAGGAGCTGCGCAACGCCGTCTACTGCGGCTCGTGGGTGAGCGACGCCAAGCGCTACTTTTCGAAGAACGGCTGCGCGGCCTACGGCCTGGCAAGCAAATACATGAGCGGTTCGCCCATCCGCCAGGACTACCTCGAAACGGCCATCGGCTGGATTTCGAAAGGCAACATCGAAATCTACATGGGCAACCACCAGCACGACCCGAACGCCAACGAGCTGTGGCTCTACTTTGCCTCGGTGATAAACTGGGCCAAACTGCTCTTCCCGAAGCATCGGCGCGAGATGCAGCGCGTGCCGTGGGGACTGCTCTACAACGACCTGAAGGACAAACCCTTCGACGCCAACGACCTGGAGCGGAAAGTGGCGCGGCTGATGATTGACGACGACGTGACCAACAAGGCGGGCATCTACGACTATGTGCTCACCGGCCGCGAGCGCGCGCTGAACATCCGCGCCTTCACCGACAACATGAAGCGCGAGGCCTACGAACGCCAGCAGGGCATCTGCGCCGACTGCGGCGGGCATTTCGGCCTCGAACAGATGGAGGCCGACCACACGACGCCGTGGCACGCCGGTGGCAAAACCGTTGCCGACAACTGCCGGATGCTCTGCCGCGAGTGCAACCGGCGCAAGTCGGGCAAATAGGCGGCGCGCCGGCTGCCGGCCGATGAGGTTGGTTTGTTGCCATTCGCGTGCTGTTTTGTCATGTAACAAATTATATTACAAATAATTAAATGGCGGAATCGAGGAGTTAGTATATTTATGACACTAAAACAAATTTCTCACAAATTAATCAACCTTAACATTGCGAAGTATGAAAAACATTACACTATTGGCAATGGCAGCAGCAATGTGCTGCGCCATGGGCACGAATGCTCAAACCCGGACCACCTTGTGGGAGGGCGCAACGGAGTTCGACGAGTCGTGGTCCGGAAATCAGATTATTGGAAAGGTTGCCGACGCCAAGGCCGGCGACAAGCTTATCCTGACGGCCAAATCCATTCCGGCCACTAACTGGGAGTGGGGATCGCAGATATTCGTCAAGACGCAGCGAGCGGGCTGGGCGGGCATTGCCGAGACAATCAGTGTGACATCCGACACCGAAGCGGAGTATACGGTAGAAATCACCGCCGACCTGACCACAATTGAGGAAGATGTGTCCGGAACCAAAACGCCGGTGGAGACCACGATGCTTGCCGAAATTAAAGAACAAGGCGTGGTCATTCAGGGTATCGACGCGGTCCTCACCAAGGTGGAGCTTGAGTCTTCGCTCAAAACCACAACTGACAAGATTTGGGAAGGAAGCTGCACGTTCGGAAACTGGGAGAATGGTTTCTCGGTGGCCGCCGATGTTTTTGAGAAAGCAGATGTGAAGGCCGGCGATGTTTTGGAGTTCATCTATACAACCGACGATACCAACCCGAACACTTGGTGGCAAATCAAGACTATTTACTCCGGTTCTGATCCGGAAACGGCTCTTGAAGGCAACGCTTCTGATTTGAATGAATGGTATTGCGCAACGGTTGCACAGGGTTCGACAAAATACAAGATTACGCTGACCGAAACCGATGCTACCGAATTGAAAGCGAGTGGAATGTATGTCAATGGGTATTATCTTATCGTGACTCAGGTTAATCTCATTCAGACGGTGAGCGACGGCATCGAAGAAATCTACGCCCGTCCGCGTCAGCACGACAACATCCGCTACAACCTTTCGGGCCAGCGCGTGGACGATAGCGCGAAGGTCTACATCCTCAACGGCAAGCTTTATCGCAAGCGCTGATGCGCTGCAACTCAAAACGCTCCTAATAAAAACAGAGGGTGGGGAACTTGATTTCCCACCCTCTGCTTTTTCTGTGTGCCGTGCCCGGCGGTTCTTTTCTTATTCCTGCGCCGGCTGGCCGTTGATGAGGAGATTGTCGAAGTGCAGGTTGCGCATCTGCGACACCCGGTTGCCGTCTTCGACGCCGTCGAACCTGCAGTTTTCGATGGTCAGGCCGTCGACATATTCGTCCGACTCGTCGAGGCCCACCACAAAGATGCCGTGCCTGCTCTTGCGGCTGTTGACGTTCTGGAGGTTGACGTTGCAGACGTAGGGAACGAAGCCGCGTGTGCACACCTCGTCGGGCTCGTATTTGAGGTTGATTTTGACAACGGCTTCGCGGCACTGTCCGACCTCGACGTTGCGCACGAAGATGTTTTCAATCACGCCGCCGCGGCAGTCGTTGGTCTTGATGCGGATGACGCGGTCGAGCTCGGGGCTGTCCATGGTGCAGTTCTCGACCCACAGGTTGCGGAATCCGCCGGCAATCTCGGAGCCGATGACCACGCCGCCGTGTCCGTTCTTCATCTCGCACTTGCGCACCACGATGTTCTCGGCCGGGCGGTTCCAGCGGCGTCCGTCAAAGTTGCGGCCGCTCTTGATGGCGATGCAGTCGTCGCCTGTGTTGAAGAAGCAGTTTTCAATCAGGACGTTGCGCGACGATTCGGGGTCGCAGCCGTCGCTGTTGGGGCCATGGCTGTCGATTCTGACTCCGCGCACAATCATGTTTTCGACCATCAGCGGGTGGATGACCCAGAAGGGCGAGTTGCGCAGCGTGACGTTCTCTATCAGGACGTTGGAGCAGTTGTAGATGTTGATGAGCTGTGGGCGCAGCGCGTCTTCGATGGTCATGATGCGCTGCTCCACGGGCACTTGGTTCTGGTCAAATTCGAGCAGTCGTGCGCGTCCGCCGAGCTCCTGCGACAGCAGCCCTTCGCGCCAGCCGTATTGCGGGCGTCCCTTCATGAACCACCAGCTCTCTTCGTTTCCGCAGCCGTCGATGGTGCCGCTGCCGGTTATGGCGATGTCGGTCTGTCCGTAGGCGTAGATGAGCGGGTGCAGGTTGTAGCAGTCCACGCCTTCCCAGCGCGTCAGCACTGCCGGCAGGTAGTCCTGGTGGTCGGTCGAGAACATGAGCGTGGCGCCCTCTTCGATGCACAGGTTGACGTGGCTCTTGAGCGTCAGCGGGCCGGTCAGCCAGCTGCCGGCGGGCACGGCCACCGTTCCGCCGCCCAGTGCCGACACCGAGTCGATGGCTGCGCAGATGGCTGCCTTGTTGGTGGCGGCGTCGGCCTGTGTCGACGCTCCGAAGGCGTCGATGCTCATCCTGACGTCGGGGAAGGTGGGCGCAGCTATGGAGGCTGCAAGCGAGTCGGCCTGTGCAAAGGCCGTGGCAAATCTGTCGGTCCGGGGCTGTGTGGCGCAGGCTGTCAGCGCAATGGCGACCGAGGCATAAACAATATTTTTCGTTTTCATGCTTTATGTTTGTTTTGTTTTCGTTCTTGGGCATCGCCAGGTGCGGCGATGTTGTTCGGTGATGCAAATGTTATGAAATATTAATAATATGTAGGGCGATAAATTATTTTAATCAAAAAGCACACGTTTTTTTGATAAATGCGACCCGTTTTCCGAGTGGCGCCGACGTTTTATGGGCTGATAATCATGTGGCTATCGTGCAGTGGCCGTGCGCGTGGCCGGCGGCGGGTGCTGTGGCCGGCGGCTGCCGGGGCGCGTCCGCTCCGACAAAAAATCACCCATAGCCGGCCGCCGTGTCAGGGTCTGCCCGGCCCGACTGAAAAAAAGTGTAAACGCGGCGAATGTTCCGGATTGTTGAAAATTAATTGGCGCCATCGTGGGTTGCCAAGCCCATTTTCGACTACCTTTGTGGTGTCGAACCACACGATGAACATCTTTATGTACGCCAATTTCAGCCAAGTCCGCAAGCCAGTCACGCAGGCATCCGCCCATGCCGCCGGCGTTTGTTCGCAGCCCAATCGGGTGCAGGTGTCAACTGATTGTGAATCAATATTCTTTGAAAGACCTTAGCCTTTGCGGTTAGGGTCTTTGTTTTTTCATGTCGGAGCAAAATCAGAAGAAAATACATAGCCATGATTAAGAACAAAAGCTTAGTGTCGATCACGGATTTCACCAAAGACGAAATCTTGCGCATCATCGAATTGGCGGCCGATTTCGAGGCCGATCCCAACCAGCGTCTGCTCGAAGGGCGCATCATCGCGAGCCTGTTTTTCGAACCCTCGACCCGCACGCGGCTGAGTTTCGAGACAGCCATCAACCGTCTGGGCGGCAGGGTGATAGGCTTCAGCGATGCCAACGCCACCTCGACCACCAAGGGCGAGACGCTCAAAGACACCATCAAGATGGTCAGCAACTATGCCGAACTCATCGTCATGCGGCATCCGCTCGAAGGGGCGGCCCGCTACGCTTCGGAGCAGTCGCGCGTGCCCATCGTCAACGCCGGCGACGGTGCCAACCAGCATCCTTCGCAGACGCTTCTCGACATGTTCTCGATGCATAAGACCCAGGGCCGGCTCGACAATCTGAAGATTGCCATGGTGGGCGACCTCAAGTATGGCCGCACGGTGCACTCGCTCATTCAGGCCATGTCGCACTTTTCGCCCACGTTCTATTTCGTGGCGCCCGACGAACTGAAAATGCCCAACGAGTACAAGGATTTCCTGCGCGCGCACGGCATTCCGTTCGAGGAGCATCGCGACATGAACGAGGTCATCGACAAGGTCGACATTCTGTACATGACGCGCGTCCAGAAGGAGCGCTTTTCGGATCTGCTTGAGTATCAGCGGGTCAAGGATGCGTATATCCTCCACAACTCGATGCTCGAATCGACCCGTCCCAATCTGCGCATCCTGCATCCGCTGCCACGCGTCAACGAAATCAGCACCGATGTCGACTCGAACCCGAAGGCATATTATTTCAAGCAGGCCGAAAACGGCGTCTACACCCGCATGGCCATCATCGCGTCCATTCTCGGAGTCAAATAAACCAGCAATCAATCAAGGAAAATTATGTGCAACGTCAACAATAAGGAACTCAAAGTCAGTGCCATCAAGAACGGCACGGTCATCGACCACATTCCGGCCGAGAATCTTTTCAAAGTCATTTCGATTCTGGGGCTCGAAAACATACCCAACCAGGTGACTTTCGGCACCAATCTCGAAAGTCGCAAGCTCGGCCGCAAGAGCATCATCAAGGTGGCCGACAAGTTTTTCGAGGATGCCGAAATCAACAAGATATCGCTGGTGGCGCCGCAGGCCAAGCTCAACATCATCCGCGACTACGAGGTCGTGGAGAAGCGCGTGGTGAACGTGCCCGACGAGGTGGTTGGCATTGTCAAGTGCTTCAATCCCAAGTGTATAACCAATCACGAGCCCATCGTCACGCACTTTGCCGTGCAGTCTAAGCAGCCGCTCGAACTCAAGTGCCGCTACTGCGAGAAGGTGACCACCGAAAAGCAGATGGAAATCATCAAATGACCAATCGGCTATCAGACTTTTCACCTATGGCGAAGCAGAACTGGCGTCCGGGCAACATGCTCTATCCGCTGCCGGCGGTCATGGTCAGCGTGGGCGATTCGCCCGACAGTTACAACATCATCACCGTGGCATGGACGGGCACGGTCTGTTCCGACCCGCCCATGTGCTACATTTCGGTCAGACCCGAGCGCTTTTCGCATTCAATCATCGAGCGCACGGGCGAGTTCGTCATCAACCTGACCACCGAACGTCTGGCGCGTGCAACCGACTGGTGCGGAGTGCGTTCGGGCCGCGACTATCGCAAGTTCGACGAGATGGGTCTGACGCCCGTGCCCGCTTCGGTGGTCGGTGCGCCGCTGATTGCCGAGTCGCCGCTGAGCATCGAGTGCAGGGTGGAGCAGACGCTGCGCCTTGGCAGCCACGATATGTATGTGGCTAGGGTGGTGAACGTTGCGGCCGACGAGGCTTTCATCGACCCGCGCACGGGCAGTTTCGACCTTGCCGCGTCGGGGCTGATGGCCTACGTCCACGGCGGCTATTTCGCGCTTGGCCGCAAGCTGGGCAAATTCGGCTTTTCGGTCGAGAAGAAGAGGCGCGGCAGGCGCTGACGGCCGCCGTCGGTCAGGACACCATCTTGACGCCGGTCACGTAGTCGAGCTCCGACAGCTGGCGGCAAAGCGTTGTCTGCGAGAACGTTGGCTTTACGTTGACGTGATAGGTGACGGTGCACGTGCCGGTGTCGAAGTTGTGCTCGAACGACGTGCTCATGATGGTCAGTTTGCCGTCCTGCTGCACCACGCGGGCTATGTGTTCGGTGTCGGGCTGCGCGGCTGAGCATCTGACCGACAGCACTTTGTTGACGCCGTTGAGGTAGAATCGCTTTTCGAACCGCTCGAGCGAGCAGAGCACGAAGAGCGTCAGTGCGGTGGTGACGGCCGAGGCCAGATAGAGCCCGGCGCCCACGCCAAGTCCCACGGCCGACACCAGCCAGATGCAGGCCGCCGTGGTCAGTCCCGAGATGCCGCCCTTGCTCTGTATGATTGCGCCCGCGCCCAGGAAGCCTATGCCGGTGAGCACCTGTGCGGCTATGCGACCCGGGTCGCCGTTGAGAAAGTCGGGGTAGTTCTGCGGAATCCAGATTGAAACCAGCATGGCCATGGTGGAGCCCACGCAGATGAGCGTGAACGTCCGCAGGCCGGCGTCGCGCCGCCGCATCTGGCGCTCGAACCCGATGACCGAGCCAAGCAGCAGGCTCATAAGCAGTTTGAACAGGCATGTGCCGATGCCGATTTTTTCGTCGGCCGCCACGGCGCCGAGGCTGTCGATGATGTGTTGGAAGATGTCCATGTCCAGGTGAGATTGATGGTTGCCGATGCCAAATTTACTCAAAAACATCGTAGTCCGGCTGTCGGCCGGCGGGTCAGAACGCACGTTTTGCGGCCCTTTTGCTATATTCGCGGTCGGAACAAAACAAACACCTGACAATTATGACTAAAACACTGAAAGCCAACCCGATGGCCAAGGGTCTGATATTCGACCTCGACGGCACGCTCATCGACAGCATGCCGCTCCATTGGGAGGCATGGCGGGTGGTGTGCCGGCAGCACGGCATCGACCTCGACCGCGACTTTTTCTTCAGCCAGGCCGGCAAGGCTTCGGAGCGAATCTCCAAAATCATTGTGGATCACTATCGTTCCGACGCCGACCCCATACTCATCCGCAGCCAGAAGGAGCAGTACGTGCTCGAACGCCTCACGGAGGTGGAGCCCATCGAAGCCGTGGTGCGCGTGGTGCGCGACAACTCCGGCCGCCTGCCGATGTCGGTGGGCACGGGCAGCAACCGCGAGCGCGCTCTGCTGATGCTCGACAATGCCGGCCTGACCGGATATTTCAAGGCCATCGTCTGTTCCGACGACGTGGTCAATCACAAGCCTTCGCCCGACACATTCGTGCGCTGCGCCGAGCTCATGGGCGTGGCGCCGGCTGACTGCGAGGTGTTCGAGGACGGCGTCCCGGGATTCGAGGCCGCAAGGGCCGCCGGCATGATGCTGACCGACGTGCGTCCCTACTGCGACGCAACACGCTGACTATGAAACAATTCAAATTCAATAATCATTCTTTTATGAAATCTTTTCTTATTGCAATCGTGATGCTCGGTCTGACCGTCGCATCATCGGCCCAGGCCGGCGCCGACTCGCTGTCGCACTGGACGCTGGGCGGCAACACTTCGCTGACTTTCAATCAGGTGTCGTTGCGCTATTGGGCTGCCGGCGGCAAGAACTCGATGTCGGGCACGTTCCTTTTCAAGACGTTCGCCAACTACAAGTCCGAAAACATGACTTGGGACAACACGCTCGACATCGGCTACGGCATGACCAAATACAGCCACGAAGACCTGCAGAAGTCGGAGGACAAGATCTATCTTTCGTCGCAATACGGCTACAACGCGGCCCGTCAGAAGCTGTTCTATTCGGCTCTGTTCGACATCAAGACGCAGTTCGCCAGCGGCTACAAATACACCTCGGCCGACACGACGCGCATCTCCGACTTTTTCGCTCCGGCCTACATCAACCTCTCGCTCGGTTTGCTCTACAAGCCCAACGACGTCTTCATGGCCTACCTGTCGCCGCTGACGTCGAGGCTCACCATAGTGACCGACACCGTGCTGTCGACCACCTACGGCCTCGATGCCGGCAAGAAGCTGCGCGCCGAGTACGGTGCCACGGCCAAAATCGAAATCAAGAAAGACAATCTGGTCAAGAACGTCGACTTCTATCTGCGCTCGCTGTTCTTCTCCAATCTGGTCGAAGACCCGCAGTATATCGACGTCGATTGCGAGACCGGCTTCAACTTCCGCGTCAACGAGTTCCTGACGGCGCTGCTCAAGTTCAACCTTCTTTTCGACAACGACACGAAATACATCGAAACCATTGTCGACGACGATGGCAACGCCGTCAAGCGCGAGCGCGGCGCCCGCCTGCAGTGCAAGCAGATGTTCGGCTTCGGCCTGGCCTACAAGTGGTGAGCGTGCGCCTGCGCCGCAGCAAGGCTGAACTCGCATCCGCAGTAGGTCTGATTGTAGAACCCGTACTGGCGAATCAGCTGGCTGCGGCGGTCGCTCAGGCCGTGCTTGCGCCAGTTCTGCTCCCAGAACACGGTGCCTCCGACCGACTCGGCGGCGCATCGGCCGGCATTGTTGACCTGCTCCAGATTTTTCCAGCGCGACGATGCCAGTGTGGTGGCAAACACGCTCAGCCCCAGCTCTCTGGCGCATAGCGCGGCGGCGCGCAGCCGCATCTCGAAGCATCTGCGGCAGCGCAGGCCGCGCTCCGGCTCGTCTTCGAGGCCCGACATGAGTGCAAGCCAGCGGTCGTGGTCGTAGTCGCCGTCGACAAACGGCAGCCCGAGCATGGCCGCGTGGCGCTTGCTTTCTTCCTTGCGAATGTCGTATTCCGACCGTGGAAAGATGTTGGGATTGAAGTAGAAGATGGTGGGCCTCAGGCCGTTGGCGAGCATCCATTCCACAATGGCGCCCGAGCATGGCGCGCAGCAGGCGTGCAGCAGCAGGCGTTCGGCCCCTTGGGGCACGACTATGGCGTTTCGGTTCGAAGTCATCGTGTGTGCAATTTTTATTTGGCTGATTGTCAGAACGGGAAGAGCATCGGCAGCACAATCACCATCACAATCCCCATTATTATCTGCAGCGGCAGACCCACTTTGATGTAGTCGTTGAACGTGTATTGGCCGGCCGGCATCACCAGCGCGTTGGGCGGGGTGGAGAACGGCGACGCGAAGCACATGCTGGCCGCAATGCTGACCGCCAGCATAAACGGCATGGGGCTGACCCCGATCTGCATGGCGCTGCGCAGGGCTATGGGCGCCAGAAGCACGGCGGTGGCCGTGTTGCTGATGAACATGGTCATGAGCGATGTGGTGAAATAGATGCCGGCCATCAGCGCCACCGGCCCGTAGTTGCCCAGCCCGCTGACAAGCGTGTCGGAGATGAACGTCGACGTGCCGGTCTTTTCGAGCGCGAGCGACATGGGCAGCATGGCGCCAATCAGCACAATGCTCTCCCAGTTGATGGTCTTGTAGGCCGCCTCGACGTTGCGGAAGCATCCCGTCAGCACCATCAGCAGCGCGGCGATGATGACGGCCGTGACGGGCGCAATGGGGATGGCGTCGACCACCATCATCACAATCATCATCACCATGATGGCGGCGGCCACGGGCGCCTTGTAGTCGAGCGTCACGTTGGCGGCTTCGGCCAGAGGCTGGCCCATGAGCACCCAGTCGGTGGTCGAGCCGAGGCGCGCTATGTTGCTCCATGTGCCCTGAATCAGCAGAACGTCGCCGCTGAGGATGCGCTCCTGGCCCAGGTCGTGCAGCAGATAGTCCTGCCGGCGCCTGATGCCCAGCACGTTGACGTTGTATTTGTCGCGGAAGCCGGCCTCCTTGACCGTCTGGTTGACCATGGCAGAAGCCGGCATCAGCACAATCTCGGCAATCCCGATGTCGTAGAAGTCGAGCGCGCTGCTGCCGCCCTTGGTGTCTTCGGTGGTGTGCTTGTCGAGCAGGCTGAGCTGATATTTGGAGGCGAAGAGGCTGACCTTTTCAGCGTCGCCGCGGATGTAGAGGATATCGGCGGCCTGCAGCACGGTGTCGGCCGAGGCCAGCTTCTGCGTTATCGTCTTCAGAAAGCGGTGGTGCTTGACGTCGCTGCGGCGGATTTCGAGAATGTCGCAGTTGAACTTGCGCCTCAGGTCGATGTCGGCCACCTTCATGCCGCAGAGTGCCGATCTGCGGTCGACCTGCACGCGGAAGAGGTTGGACGACAGGCTGTATTCGTTGGCCAGCTGCGTCAGCGACTTGCCGCCCTGCCGCTTGCTCTCGGTCCGGTGCTTCGAGGCCAGGAACCACTTGCTCAGCGGCAGCAGCACCACTATGCCCACCGCCACGCACACCAGGCCGCTCGGCAGGAAGCTGAAGAACGACAGAGGCTCGAATCCGGCCGACACCAGCACGTCCTGAATCACGAGGTTGGGCGGTGTGCCGATGAGCGTCGTCATGCCGCCCATGCTGCTGGCAAAGGCGAGCGGCATCAGCAGCCGGCTCTGGTTCATGCCCGACCCGGCCGCCATGCTCACCACAATCGGCATCATCAGCGCCACCGTGCCCGTGTTGCTCACAAAGGCCCCGATTGAGGCCGTGACTATGATGACCAGCAGGAAAAGGCGCGTCTCGTTGTTGCCGGCAAGGTTCAGGATGCGCGAGCTTATCATCTTGGCCAGACCGGTCTGAAGCACCGCGCCGCCCACCACAAACAGCCCTATCATCATCACCACCACCGAACTCGAAAAGCCCGACAGCGCCTCCTCGGGCGTCAGCACGTGAGTGACCATGAGGGCCACCAGAGCGCACAGCGCCACGATGTCGGAGCGGACCTTGCCATTGACGAAGAAGACGGTGGCCAGAACAAGCACAATGATGGTAATCAGCATATCGGCAGATGTTTTTTGTTATGATTTCGGACCGTCAAAGTTACAAAAAGGCGGCCGAAATTGCGGCCGGGCGGGGCATAAAGCATGTCGGATGCCGAAGCCGTCGCTCCGCGTCCGCCGCAGGCAAAAAAAAATCACCCGACCTTATTCGCGGTAAAGTCGGGTAATGTGGTTCTGCATGTCTTTCAATGCCTTGCGGAGAGACAGGGATTCGAACCCCGGGAAGCTCACACTTCAACGGTTTTCAAGACCGCCGCAATCGACCACTCTGCCATCTCTCCAATATGTGTTCTGAAGCATTCCGTCGAAATGCGGTGCAAATATAGGCTATTTTTCGATATGTGCAACATGGCGGTGCCAAAAAAAGTGCGGCCTGCACGGCGTCATAATTGCGCCCGGCGGCCGATTTTAGGGCTTGGGTGTTCGGCTTTGTCGCCCAAAATCCGCACTTTTGTCCTGTATAAAAACTCAACCGAAAACTAGTTCTGACATGATTCGCATTTCGCTTTTGCTGCTTTGCCTCGGGTGCGTGCCCGGCCTTGTGGCGCAGCAGCAGGTCCGCTTTCCGGACGATTTTGACGACGCGCTTGTGGGCTCCGAGGTCGTCCTGACCAACGATGTGTATGTGGTTTCGACCTATGGCAAGTCGCTGAACGGCACGGTCATAGTGGCCGACCGCGTGCTGCGCGCCCCCACCGACGAGGCTCTCCCGGGCAGTGCCGACTATCAGTCGATAGTGGCGGCCAATTCGGCGTCGCAGCTCAGCCTGCTCGCCTCCGGCTTCGACTGCCTCGACGCCGATGGGACGCTGCGCGTGGGCCAGAGCGCGTCGGGGCTGCGGGGCGTGGTGGGCAAGTCGGGCAGCCGCTACACGCTGACGCCCACCGTGGCTCCGGTGTTTGCCGGCAACGCCCGCACGGCGCGTCCGGCGCAGGTCGAGGGCAGCAACCTGCGTGTGGCGAGTTTCAACATGGAATATTATCTGGCAAGCCCGTCGAGCTGGGGCAGCGGCTATGGCGCGTCGGGCTCAGCGCAGTTCGAGCGTCAGCACGCCAAGCTGCTGGCGGCGCTGCTGGCCATGGATGCCGACGTCTACGCGCTGTGCGAGGTGGAGGAGGGCGCCTACACGGTGGCCTATCTGGTGGAGGCGATGAACGAGGCGTGCGGCAGCCGCCGGTATGCCTACATCGATTCGGGCGACGATGAGGTATCGACCTACACCAAGAATGTCTTTGTCTATAACACGCAGACCGTCAGCCCGTTTCTCGACTTCAAGACTTATGATTATTATTATCTCAAACTCCGTCATGTGGTGCAGTGCTTCGAGCTGAAGCAGAATGGTGCACGGATAGTGTTGAGCCTCAATCATTTCAAGGCCAAGTCGGGCTCCGGCTCGGGTGCCAATGCCGACAAGGGCGACGGCCAGGGCAGCTACAATGCCCAGCGCGTGACCGAGGCCGAGAAGTGCGTGGAGTTATACAACTCTGTGACTCAGTACTATGGCGACGACGACGTTCTGGTGCTGGGCGACCTCAATTCGTACACGCTCGAAGATCCCATCCGCACCTTTGCCGACGCCGGTTTCGACAACCAGCTGACGCGCTTTGCGCCCGACGGCTACAGCTACGTCTACAATTCGGCCGTGGGCTATCTCGACCATTCGCTGGCATCGCAATCGCTTGTGCCTCAGGTGGTCGGGGCCGCGCCGTGGCACATCAACGCCGACGAGCCGCTGTGCATGGGCTACGACTGCACTGTGGAGACGACTCCCACGCTCTATCGCTGCTCGGACCACAATCCCATCATCACCAGCCTGAAGCTGACGGGCGGCAGCTCGGTGGATGACATCGCCGCACAGCCGCGCCTGACGCTCTCGGGCAATCCGGCCAACGGCTTCGTGACGCTCCACGGCCGGGCCATCAGCCGCGCCGAGGTCCGTTCGATGTCGGGCCGATGCGTGGCGCGCCATGCCAATCCGGTGGCGGGGGCGCAGATGGTACTGCCCTGCAGCGGGCTGGCGCGCGGCGTCTATGTGGTGGTGGCCACGGTGGGCGGCGGCACCGAGTCGGTGCGGATGGTTGTCCGCTGAAAAAAACATGATTGGAAAATAATGTTTATCCTGACAAACAATGCGAGATTTTGCAGCAATTGATTTCGAAACGGCCAACAGTTCGCGTAGTTCGGTCTGCTCGGTCGGCATAGTGACAGTGCGCCGCGGCCGCGTGGTCGACAGGTTCTATTCGCTCATAAAGCCTGAGCCTGAGTATTATGACTATCACTGCACCATGGTCCACGGCCTGTGCGCCGCCGACACCGACGACGCGCCCGTCTTCCCGGAGGTGTGGCGGCAGGTGGAGCCGCTCATAGCCGGGCTGCCGCTGGTGGCTCACAACAAGGCGTTCGACGAGAGCTGCCTCAAGGCCGTCTTCCGCGTCTATCAGATGGATTATCCTGATTATGAGTTTCATTGCACCTGTGTGGCGTCGCGCCGCAAATGGTCCGAGGGGCGTCACGACCTTGCCACCATTGCCGCCCGCTGCGGCTACGATTTGAGCAATCATCACCACGCCCTGGCCGACGCCGAGGCCTGCGCCGCCATCGCGCTGTCCATCCTGTAGCCGTCAGCGCGCAAAAAATCAGAAGCGAGAGACAACCGCCTGTGACTCAGGCGCCGTCCCTCGCTTTCTCGGTTTTCAGTCTGTCGTTGTTTTTCTTGTCTGCTGCGATGCTATTTCTGGTTGATGCTGGCCGAGCCGGCCGTGTCGATGCTGCGGCGCGACGGGTTGCCATAGTAGTTGACTGTGGCCGAGCCAGCCGTGTCGATGTCGATGCTCTCTGAGGCGTGGACCTCGATGGTGGCCGAGCCTGCCGCGTCGATGCTGACTTCGCGGGCAATCAGGTCGCGGGCCAGCACGGTGGCCGAGCCGGCACAGTCAATCTCGACCTTGTCGGCCTTTCCGGCAAGTTGCATCCCGCACGAGCCGGCCAGGTCGATGTCCAATTCGGTGCACGTCAGGTTCTTGATGTCGGACGAGGCGCTGCCGGCGCACTCGAGCTTGAATTTGCCAAAGGCGGCCGCCTCGCTCTTGATGGTCACCTGTCCGCCCGCCTCTATGCAGAAGTCGATGCCTTCGGGCATGGTCAGGTTAATAACTATCAGGCCGTTACGGATGCCGACGCTGTTGCCCTTTTCGTCGCGGAACTTGATGCTGAGCTCGTTTTTGTGCAGCTTGCTCTGCAGGCAGGCTATCAGGGCTTCGTCGGCCGTGATGCTCACCGACGGCTTGTCGCCGTTGCTCACGTTGATGATGCAGCTCTGGCTGGCGCCGAAGTTGTTGCCCGCCTCCACCTCCAGCTCGTTGATGACGTTTTCGGTCAGCAGCACGGTCTTATCGTTGCCGGTGGCCTCGAGCATTTTTCCTTTTCCGAATGCGATGCACGACGTCGCCAGCAGCGAGATGGTCAGTGCACATACGATTGTTAGTTTTCTCATGGATATTGCTGTTTTAATGTTGTTTTAATGTCGTTTCCGATGCCGCTAAATTAGATTTCGGCTTGGCAAAATCGTCGCGCGGCGGTCGGGTTTTGCACTTCGGACGCTCATTTTGTCTATTTTTTTTACACATCGGCGCCCTTGCCGGTGTCTTGGCGTCCACCTTTTGCTGCCTTTTTGTCCACCGGCTTTGGCGTCGCAGATGTCTATTTTTGTGATGGACAAACCGACAGGCGGCACCTCCTGCAGGCCGCCGCCGACCGAATTACGAACCAAATTTTTTAGAATCCATCGTGAAAACACTGATTGTCAGCCTCGCCGCCGCAGCCGTGTCGGTCTGCGCATCGGCCACGGGCCCCGACACCACGTTGGTGGCCACGGGGAATCCTCTTTTCCGTCACAAATACACGGCCGACCCGGCCGCGCTGGTCCACGACGGCCGCATGTACATCTTTGCCGGCCACGACGTATGCCCGCCTCCGCATAATCACTACCACATCGACGAGTGGCTCTGCTTCTCGTCGGCCGACCTGCGCACGTGGACCGAGCACAGCGTGCCGCTGCGTGCCGCCGACTTCGCGTGGGCGCGCGGCGAGGCCTGGGCCGGGCAGGTGGTGGAGCGCGACGGCCGGTTCTACTGGTACGTCACCGTGGAGCACGCCACCGATCGCGGCAAGTCGGTGGGCGTGGCGGTGGCCGACCGTCCCGAGGGGCCCTATCGCGACGCGCGCGGCAGTGCGCTCATTTCCAACAGTATGACCTCGCCAGAGTCGGGCATGATGTGGGACGACATCGACCCGACAGTCATTGTCGACGACGACGGCCAGGCCTATCTCATCTGGGGCAACCGCCGCTGCTACATGGCCCGTCTGGCTCCCGGCATGACCGAGATCGAGGGCGAAATTCGCACCATCGACCTCCCGTCCTACACCGAGGCGCCCTGGATTCACAAGCACGACGGGCATTATTATCTGTCATACGCCGCCGAGTTTCCCGAAAAAATCTTCTACGCCATGAGCGCGAGCATCGACGGCCCGTGGGAGTTCAAGGGCGTGCTCAACGAGCTGGCCGGCAACTGCAACACCAACCATCAGGCCATCGTCGAGTTCGGCGGCAACTGGTATTTCATCTATCACAATGGCGGCGCCGACGTCAATGGCGGCAGTTTCCGCCGCTCGGTCTGCATCGACCGCCTCACCTACGAGCCCGACGGCAGCATCCGCCCCATCCGGATGACGTCCGAAGGCATCTGGTGAGACGCTCCTGTGCCACAAACGGTTACGCCGGCCATCGCAATAGCAGCGATGGCCGGCGTAGCTGTTTTTATGTCTTGGGCTGATGCTCGGCTGGCTGTCCTCACAGAATCCGCATGCAGCCTTCGAAGCCCGACGCCACAATGCGGTTGGCCTCGTCGACGCTCAGGCGGGTGTGGACGCCGCAGTCCCACATCTCGACAAACGGCTGCCCGCCCACTATGTGGCCCATCAGTTCGGCGGCCGAGATGCCTTGCAGGCGGCTGTAGGCGTCGTAGCCGATGTCGACGAACGCCGAGCCGGGCGTCAGTCCGCGGCGGTCGAGCAGGTAGCCGCCGTCGAGCTTCAGCGGGCGCTGGCTGTCGTTGATGTCGGTCGGGGCCGGATAGCTCACAATGCGGCTGCGGTCGGCGTCCATGCCCACGGGCACCAGCGTGTCGTAGTCGGCCGTGGTGCGGTAGATGATGGTGTGCGCCGCCGCGCGTGCCGGTGCCGACGACAGTTTCCTGACCGGTGCGGCAGCGGGCGTGCCGGCGGCCGTCTCGGTGGCCGTCTGTGCCGACGAGCAGGCGCTCAGGACGGCGGCTATTATTATAGGTGCTGTTTTCATGCTGACGTCATTTTTTGATGATGGTCTGTGCGGCCTCGCTGCCGTCGGCAAATACGATGCGCACGAGGTGTATTCCCGGCGTGCATCCGCTCATGTCGATGTCGGCCGAGGTGTCGCCCACGTAGCGGCTGATGACTCTCCGGCCCGATGCCGAGTAGACTTCGCAGCGCTCCATCACGGCCTCGCCCGTGGCTATGTGCGCCTGGCCGGCCACCGGGTTGGGGTAGATGCTGACCTCGTGCGCCTGGGTCTGCACGTCGGCGTGGCTCGAGGCGTCGGTCACGAAGCGGAGGCGGATAAAGTCCGACACTCGTTTCATGCCCTCCTCGCTGTCGCTGATGTAGGCCGCCAGCTGGTGGTTGCCGCTGTCGCAGGTCGGGATGAACGACATGCCGACGGTTTCGGTCCGGCCGTTGTCGACGAATGCCGCCGAGCTGGTCTGGTGGGTGCCCGTGTTCTGCTGCTCGGGGAAGAGGTAGAGGTAGATGTATCCGGCAAAATATCCGCCGGCGTTGGCGGCGTAGGCGTCGAAGCTGAACTCCTGGCCTATCACCACGGTGTCGTCTTCCTTGAAGCTGAAGCTGACGCTGATTTCGGGCGCGGCCTCCTCGTCGCCCACCGTCACGGTCGCGGGGTTGGCCGAGTCGAAGTATGTCTTGTCGGTCTCGCCGTCCATGTAGTAAGTGTAGGCCTTGTAGGTGCCGGGCGTCAGTTCGAGTGCCGATGTGCTGAACTCGATGGTGCGCGTCTCGCCCTCGGCTATGAAGAAGGCGTCGGCAAAGGTGCAGGCTGTCTGTCCGTCGCTGTCCAGGACCTCAATCCCGACCGTGTCGGCGAACGGGCGTCCGGGGTTGCTGACTTCGAACGTCCACACCGAGGCGTAGCCGCTCAGCAGTCTGGTGGTGGTCAGGGCCTTGGTCTGCGTCAGCTCGGCCTGCGCCTGCCCGAACACCACGTTGTTGCCGCTGATGGTCACGGGCACTTCGCACACTTCCCAGAAGTCGAGGCAATAGGCTTTGTGCCAGTCGCTTTCGGAGGTGCTGCGGTAGACGAGGCAGAGGTTGTAGTTGCCGTCGGGCACGTCGCTGCCCACTATGGCCTTGTTGTTGACGGAGTTGAGCGCATATCCCGAATAGACGCCGAGGTCCTGGCAGGTGCCGGTCTTGGTGCCGATGACGCTGAAGTTGCCCCCGGCGTCCTCGATGGCGATGGCCACCGAGCCCGTAAAGCTGATGCTGCAGGCGTTGTAGTAGGTCAGGTCGACGCTGAACTCGGTGTTGCGCTGCGTGGCGCTCGTGCTGACGGCGGGCGTCGTGTTGAGGCAGAGCAGGCTGCGGCGCGTCTCGGTCTGGCTGTCGGGCTTCTGGATGCCGATGACGATGTCCTGGCTGTTGTTGAAGCCGTCGGAGTTGCCGCCTATGCCTTGTGCGAGGGGCGAGAGTGCCGACAGCAGGAAATATCCGTTGCTCACGCCGTTCCAGCCCCAGTTGAAGTGGAAATAGCTGTCGCCGTCGTAGCCGTCGCACACGAAGGCGTGTCCGCCGCCGGTGCCCGAGCCACTGTAGTAGACGGGGCGCCCGGCCTGCAGTTCGTTCAGAATCAGGCTGGTCCACTCGGCCGTGGGCATACAGCGGCTGTAGAACGTGACGTCGCTGTCGTATCTGAAGTTGTTTATCAGCGCGTCGGCCACGTTGGTGCTGCTGGCTCCGCTCTCGTCGCCGGTGTAGTCCATCTCGACCGACACTCCGCAGTGGTAGCTCAGCTTGGCGGCGGCCTGCGCCTGCGCGTCGGTGTAGCCGCTTGTGTAGACGTCGAGCATCGCCGCCCAGTCGTAATATGTGGTGCCGAAGTTGACCGTCAGGTTCTTGCCGAGCGAGCTGGCGGTGTATCGTTTGGTGCCCGAGCCGTTGAACGGCCATTCGTGCATCTTCATTATCTGGGCCATGGCCGTGGCCACGCATCCTACCACCGAGCGTTTGTCGCCGTCGAGCGGGCAGAGGTTGTTGAAGGGCTCGCTCTGCCCCCACATAATGCCGCCCAGCAGCGGCGCTACGGCTTCCTGTGCCGATTTGTTGGCCGTCTGCGGCGCCGTGGCGTCGGAGGTCAGCCCGTTGCGCAGGGCGCAGATGTCGTTCGAGAGGGCGCCGAGCCAGTAGAGGGCTCCCGGGGCGGCCGTGGCCAGGTCAAAGGCGTCGCCGTCCGAGTAGCCGAGCACGGGTGTGGGCACCTCGTCGTCGCCCGCCACCACCACAAAGCCCTGCGGCGTGTTGACCACATAGAGCGTGGCGTCGGTGGCCGACTTGAGCGTGCTGCCGGCGTCGGGCATCATGCTGAAGGCTATCCGGCAGGCGTCGGCCGATGCGCTCTTGAGGCCGCCGCGTCCGGTTGCAAACTCGCGGGCTATCGCTATGGCCCGGCTGCTGTCGATTGGTTCGGCCTGGAGTGCCGATGCTGCAAGGCACATGGCCATGCCGAGGGTGAAAAACTTACGATTGATCATCTCTGGTGGATCTTTTTTAGGTTGATGATATTGATTTGTCCGTCTTTTGCGCGCCGGCCGTCGGGCCGACACGGCTGCAAAATAAATGTCATTGCATCAAAATCGCATTAATATTCATGCAGATTAACATTTGATAGCCTTTGTGCTGAATGTTTCCCTAAAAAAAGGCGGGAGAGGCCTTCGCGGAAAAAAGTGCGTCCTTTTCTCCCGAAGCCTCTCCCGGTGTGTGTGCGTCGTCGTCGGCGCGCCTGTCAGCGGCGGCGTCGCGGTCGGTCGGCCGGACGGTCGTCGTGGCGGCGGCGCGGGCGGTCGGGGCTGCCGCCGCGCTTGTCGTCGAAGCGGCGCTGACGGCGGCCGCTGCGCTCTGCGGCGCCGCCGGCCTCCTTGCCCTGGCGCGGCGAGGCGGCTTCCATTATTATCTTATAACCGTTGATTTCCTGCCCGTTGATGCGGCTGATCACGTCGTCGGCATATTCCGAATCGACCTCCACGAACGAGAAGTTGCGCATGATGTCGATGTGACCCACGGCCACCTTGACGGGCATTTCGCGCGTGAAGTCGTTGACCATGCCGAGGATGTCGGCCGCGCGCATCTGGTCGATCTTGCCCACGTTGAGAAACAGCCGCGTGAAGCGTGCGCTCTGCGTCTTGCTCTTCTTGCTCTCGGCGCTGACGTTGATGTCGATGGCGTTGGCGTAGTAGGCGTTGAACGTCTCGAACTCGTGCGACACGAACTTGCCAATCAGCTCCTCGGTGCTCAAGTGCGACAGCTTTTCGACTATCGTGGGTATGAACTTGGCGGCCGGCGAGTCGAGGTCAATCTGCTGGTTGACAATGGCGTCGATGTAGTGCGAGAGTTTCGATTCGCATATCTCGTCGGCATTGGGCACCATTTTCTGCTCGAACTTCTTGTTCGACATCTTCTCGATGGTCCTGATGCGCGACATCTCGCGGCTGTGGATTATCGAAATCGAGATGCCCTTCTTGCCGGCGCGTCCGGTGCGTCCGCTGCGGTGCACGTACACTTCGGGGTCGTCGGGCAGGTCGTAGTTGATGACGTGCGTCAGTTCGTTGACGTCGATGCCGCGCGCGGCCACGTCGGTGGCCACCAGCAGCTGCAGGTGCTTCATGCGGAAGCGCTGCATCACGGTGTCGCGCTGTGCCTGCGACAGGTCGCCGTGGAGCGCATCGGCATTGTAGCCGTCGCCCATCAGCTTGTCGGCCACGTCTTTGGTCTCCTGTCGGGTGCGGCAGAAGACGATGCCGTAGATGTCGGGAATGATGTCGACGATGCGTTTGAGCGCCAAGTAGCGGTCCTGAGCGCGCACCACATAGTAGTGATGCTGCACGGTGTCGGCGCCCTGATTGGTGCGTCCTATCCTGATTTCCATCGGGTTGCGCATGTACTGGCTGGCTATCTTTTCGATGAATTGCGGCATGGTGGCCGAGAAGAGCAGCGTCTGTCGTGTCTCGGGCGTCTCGTTGAGGATGGTTTCGAGGTCGTCTTTGAAGCCCATGTTGAGCATCTCGTCGGCCTCGTCGAGCACCAGCCAGCGGATGTCGCCTATCTTGAGGCAGCCCTTGCGCAGCATGTCGCAGACGCGTCCCGGGGTGCCCACCACTATGTGCGCGCCCTGCTTCAGGGCCTTCATCTGCGCGCGCATGTCGCTGCCGCCGTAGACGGGCACTATGCGGATGCGCTCCTTGTATTTGGCGAAGGCCGTCAGGTCTTTGGTTATCTGCAGGCAGAGCTCGCGGGTGGGGCAGATGATGATGGCCTGGGTGTCGGCGCAGTAGGTGTCGGTCAGCTGCACTATGGGCAGGCCGAAGGCGCCCGTCTTGCCGGTGCCGGTCTGCGCCAGCGAGATGATGTCCTGACCGTTGTTGAGAATTTCCGGAATCGAGCGTTCCTGGACGGGCGTGGGCGTTTCGAACCCAAGCTCTTCGATGGCCTTCAGTATGTCTTCGGAAAGGCCTGTTTCTGAGAATGATTGCATTTGATAAAAAGTTAATTTACTGCTGCTTGCACTTTCCGGTTATTCCCCATTGCAGTGGATTCAACATGCAATTAACTTTTTCCGACGCCAATACGAAAGATGAATTACAGGAAGATGCCTGAGCCGTATGTTTCTAAAAATTAAGGCCTGCAAATATACTAACTCTTGTCCCACGCCCGCAGCCGCGCCCGGGCCGCCTGTGCATAATTATGCTTTTTTAGCATATTCGGCAAAAAAGTCCGGCCCGCACGCGTTGTTAGTGCGCGCATTCGCAGAATTTTCATAATTTGGGGCACAAAAAGCGCAGCTTATGGATGTCGAAGTAGCCATCATCAGCATGGGAGTGTTGTATTTTCTGGGTCATTTCCTGACCCACTTCTTCAATCGCTCCAATATTCCTGACGTTCTCATTCTCATCGCGTTCGGCATTGTGGTCGGGCCGGTGCTCAAGGTGGTGACGCCCGAGATGCTCGGCGGCGCCGGCCGCATCTTCACGTCCATAGCGCTCATCATCATCCTCTTCGACGGCGGCCTCGACCTCGAGTTCAAGACCATCATGCGCAGCATGGCGCTCTCGCTGCGCGTCACGGTGCTCTGCTTCCTGACCACCGCCTTGGTCACTTGCCTGCTGATGCACTACATGTTCGGCTATTCGGTGCTTGTGGGGCTGATAACCGGCTTCATCTGCGGCGGCACGTCGTCGGCCGTGGTCATCCCGATGGTCAACGTGCTCAAGGTGGGCAGCGAGAGCCGCACCACGCTCGTGCTCGAGTCGGCCCTGACCGACGTCCTCTGCATAGTCTTCACGCTCGGCGTGCTCCAGAGCATGGAGAGCGGCACGCTGCTCATCGGCCACATGATAGGCAAGCTCATCTCGTCGCTGGTGCTGGCCATGCTCACCGGCGCGCTCAGCGGCTTCGTGTGGCTGCGTCTGCTCAACAAGATTCGCACCTATCCCAACACGCAGTTCGCCACGTTCGCCATCGTCTTCATCGTCTACGGCATTGCTGAAAGCCTCGGCTTCAGCGGCGCCATAGCGGCTCTGGCCTTCGGCATCGTGCTGGGCAACCACAGCATCATCAGCTACCGTCTGCGGCAGTTCGTGGGCACGCGCCAGCCCATGGGAGTGCTCACCGACGCCGAAAAAATCCTCTACAAGGAGATTGTCTTCCTGCTCAAGATATTCTTCTTCGTCTACCTCGGCATCAGCATCCCGTTGGGGCACGTCAGCTTTGTGGTGATGGCCATGTGCATGGTGCTGGCTGTCTACCTTCTGCGCCCGTTCATCATCAAGGCCGTGGTGCGCAAGGCCGACGTCTCGACGCGCGACATGTCGATTCTGGGAGTGATGGCGCCCAAGGGCCTGGCCGCCGCCGTGCTGGCCGGCCTGCCCATGCAGTACGGCGTGTTCGAAGGCTCCGACATCCAGTCCATCACCTACAACGTGGTGCTCATCAGCATCGTGGCCACATCCATCCTCGTCCCGCTGCTCGAGAGGACCTTCGTCGGGCGCATCTCGGCCCGCTTCTACGGCCGCTCCAAAACCGACAATCCGACCAAATAAATGAACTCAGACTATAATCTGCTTGTGGTGCTCGGGCCCACGGCTTCGGGCAAGACGTCGTTCGCAGCGCGGATGGCGGCCGCCTTCGACGGCGAGATAATCAGTGCCGACTCGCGCCAGGTCTATCGTGGAATGACCATCGGCACGGGCAAGGACCTGGCCGACTATGTGGTCGACGGTCGCCCCGTCCCCTATCACCTGATTGACATTGCCGCCGCCGGCGAAAAGTATAACGTCTACCGCTATCAGACCGACTTCTTCGAGGCCATGCGCACGGTGGAGCGTCACGGTCGGCTGCCGATAATGTGCGGAGGCACAGGGCTCTACATCGAGGCCGTGCTTCGCGGATACCGCTTCATCGAGGTGCCGCCCGACACCGAGCTGCGCGCCGCTCTTGCCGGCAAGACGCTCGCCGAGCTTGCCGATATCCTGGCCTCGTACCGCCCTCTGCACAACACGAGCGACACCGACACGCCGCGCCGCGCCATCCGCAACATCGAGATTGCGCGCTACTACGCCCTGCACCCCGAAGCCGGTCAGCCGCTGCCGCCCGTGCGCCCGCTTGTGGTGGGCACGCTGGTCGACCGCGAGACGCGCCGCAGCCGCATCACCCGAAGGCTCCACGCCCGCCTGCGCGAGGGCCTGGTCGACGAGGTGGCCGGCCTCATGAGGGCCGGCGTTTCGTCCGACGACCTGATTTACTACGGCCTCGAATACAAGTTCGTGACCAACTATCTGCTTGGCCTGCTGACGCTTGAGGAGATGACCGAGCAGCTCAACATCGCCATCCACCAGTTCGCCAAGCGGCAGATGACGTGGTTCAGAGGCATGGAGGCGCGCGGCATCCACGTGCACTGGCTCGATATGCAACTGCCTGAGAGCGAGCGTATAGCCATGGTGCGCGAACTGATGACCGGACATCAAACCGAATAGATGAAACGATACAACGACTACAGCGCCTACATCCGCCGGCGTTTTGGCGGACGCGTGCAGAAAATATCCGTCAACGCGGGCTTCACCTGCCCCAACCGCGACGGCACCAAGGGCACGGGTGGATGCGCTTTCTGCAACAACAGCACCTTCAACCCCGACTATTGCGACCCGCGCCGCTCCGTCGGCCGCCAGCTCGACGACGGCATCGCGTTTTTCAGCCCCAAATATCAGGCGCAGAACTATCTGGCTTATTTTCAAGCTTATAGCAATACCTATGGTGACACCGCCGCCGTCCTTGCCAAATATCGCGAGGCGCTGGCGCACCCCAAGGTGTGCGGCCTGGTCATCGGCACGCGCCCCGACTGCCTTGCCGACGACCTGCTCGACGCCCTTGCCGACATGGCGCGCGAGGTCTACGTGGCCGTGGAGCTCGGCGCCGAGAGCTGTTCGGACGCCACGCTTTCGGCCATCAACCGCGGCCACACCTGGGCCGAGACGTGCGCGGCCGTCAACCGCCTGGCCGAGAGGCGGATTGCCGTGGGTCTGCACATGATTATGGGCCTGCCGGGCGAGTCGCGCGAGTTCATGCTGTCGGAGGCCGACACGCTGTCGGCTCTGCCTGTCGACTTTCTGAAACTGCATCAGTTGCAGATAGTCAGCGGCTCGCTCTTTGCCGGGCGCTACGCTTCGTCTCCCGAGAGCTTCGTCCTGTGGCGGCCGGACGACTATGCCGATTTCTGCGTCGACTTTGCCGAGCGGCTCAATCCGCGCATCATCATCGAACGCTTTGTCAGTCAGGCGCCAAGGGGCATGGTGCTGGCTCCGCAGTGGGACATCAAGAACTTCGAGTTCACGCATCTTGTCGACAGCCTGTTCCTGCGGCGCGACACGTGGCAGGGACGCGCTCTGGGCTTCGGCCTCGATTCGCTGCCCGCCTGACGCGCGCAAAAAAAAGAAGTGCACCGAGCCGTCGTGGCTCTGATGCACTTCACTGATTTTCAGGTTTCCGACTTATGCCTCTTGGGCTTTGGGGTCGTCGCCATAGTTGTTGGCGCCGGGCGTCCCGCCCGAGAACAGGAAGACGAGCAGAATGATCTCGCCCACAAGCGGCAGCAGCACCCACAGTACGTTGGCGCCGCTGCGGTTGGTGTCGTGCAGGCGGCGCACCAGCACTGCCAGCCCCGGGATGATGATGGCCACATTGTAGATTCCCAAAATGACGAAGAAAATCCCGCCGGCAACGGTGCCGAGGATGAGCAACAGCAAGTTAATCAGCGTGTTGCCCAGGTAGAAAAACCAATACTCTCTGCGCCGTGCACGGCCCGAAAATGTCGCAAATTTGCTGAAGCAAATTTTAATAGCATCTAAAATACCCATAGTAGAAACTGTTAGAAAATTTGACGGTTAATTGATTTTTGTTTCTTTTGTTAGGCTATTATACGCCATGAATTTTATATAGTTTTAGTTTTTTGTTTGGCTTGGTTTAACGTTTCGAAATATTTGCTGCTCCATGTCGCTTCTATCGTCCAATAATTCAATGGGTTTGCGAGTCGCTCTCGTCCTTCTGACGGCGGGCGCCTGCGTGGCGCTCTATCTGGCGCCGCAGGGCGGCCGGCTGCCGCTTATCTGCCCGCTCCACTGGCTGACAGGATTGTCGTGCCCGTTCTGCGGCGGGCAGCGCATGGTCCGGGCGCTGCTGCACCTGCAGTGGGCCGAGGC
>CALYZD010000009.1 GCA_945607565.1 uncultured Bacteroidales bacterium
CCGAACCAACTCCGAACCTTCGCCGAAGCTACACCGAAGCTACACCGAAGCTACGCCGAAGCCACAAAGCAAAAAAATCATCCGCCTGCACGCGCCCCACTTTTCCATTGTGAGGCCTGTGCAGGCGGATGATTAGTTTATGCCGTCGGGCTATCTGGCCAGCTTGTCGAGCCCGGCCACAGCCTGGGCAATCTCCTGCTGGCTGACCTGATAGTTCTCGAGCTGACCGCTGAAATATTTGTCGTACGACGCCATGTCAATCAGCCCGTGCCCCGACAGGTTGAAGAGGATGACCTTTTCGCGGCCCTCTTCCCTGGCCCTGAGCGCCTCCTCGATGGCCACGGCAATGGCGTGCGTCGATTCGGGCGCGGGGATGATTCCCTCGTTGCGCGCAAAGAGCACGCCGGCCTTGAAGGTGTCGAGCTGATCGATGGCGCGCGCCTCGATGAAGCCGTCGCGGCGCAGCTGGCTGACAAGCGTGCCGGCGCCGTGGTAGCGCAGTCCGCCCGCGTGGATGCTGGCTGGCGTAAAGTCGTGGCCCAGAGTGTACATGGGCAGGAGCGGCGTCATGCCCACCGTGTCGCCGTAGTCATATTCGAAGACGCCGCGCGTCAGTTTGGGGCACGATGCCGGCTCGGCCGCAATGATGCGTATGTCTTTGCCCTCGGCGAACTTGTGGCGCAGGAACGGGAACGAGATGCCCGAGAAGTTCGACCCGCCGCCAAAGCAGCCAATCACCACGTCGGGATAGTCGCCCGTCATTTCGAGCTGCTTCTCGGCCTCGAGGCCTATGATGGTCTGGTGCAGGCTGACGTGGTTGAGCACGCTGCCCAGCGCATAGCGGGTGTCGGGCTGCGTCATGGCCACCTCCACGGCTTCGGAAATGGCGTTGCCAAGGCTTCCGGGCGAGTCGGGATGCATGGCCAGGATGCGGCGGCCGGCCTCGGTGGTGTCGCTCGGCGAGGGGATGACCTGCGCGCCGTAGGTCTGCATCACCATCTTGCGATAGGGCTTCTGCTCATAGCTGATGCGCACCATGTAGACTTTCAGGTCGAGGCCGAAATGCTGGCAGGCTATGCTGAGCGCGCTGCCCCACTGGCCGGCGCCGGTCTCGGTGGTGATGTGCTTGATTCCCTGAATCTTGTTGAAATAAGCCTGCGGAATGGCCGAGTTGAGCTTGTGCGAGCCCACCGGGCTGACGCTCTCGTTCTTGAAGTATATTTTGGCCGGCGTGTCGAGCGCCTTCTCCAGGCCCGACGCGCGCACCAGAGGGGTGGGGCGGTAGATGCGGTAGAGGTCGCGCACCTCGTCGGGAATCTCGATGAAGCGCTCCTGCGAAAACTCCTGTTTCACAAGTTCTTTGCCAAACAGGCCTTCCATGTCTTCGGGCTTCAGCGGCTGCTTGGTGGCGGGGTGGAGCATCGGTTGGGGCTTGTTGGGCATGTCGGCTGCTATGTTATACCACGATGTGGGCATCTCCGACTCGGCGAGAAGAATCTTTTTTGTCGTTTTCATGATTTGATTTGTTACGTTTTTAGCTTCCGAAGCAGAGCGTGCAGGCCTGCTTCCGGCGGCTAAAATAGCGCATCGGACGCTCAATTGCAAAATCGTCTGAACTGACATTAATATTTGTTTATTTTCTGTTTCAGAGGATGCTCCACTTATCTGCAGCGCCAATGGTCTGATTATGTTTTCGTAGAATTGATTTCGTCCCTACAGGCGATTGTCATAAATTTGACGGCAATTCCGACTTTTTCCGTTTTTCTATCTGATTAGTTAGTGGCGCGGAATTCGAAAACCTCGCTAATCCACTTGTCTAAGTAAATTGTCGAGCCACTAAAACGCTTTGTGCCGATTGTCGGATTCTGAAGTGCGCGAGGGAGTGATTCCGGGTTTTGATTCTTCGCGGATGCCCACCTTCGGCCATGGTTTTTGCGCAACTTTTCGGTTCGCGGACTATCTTTGCCCGCACCCAACCAATCAACAGCAATGAATCAGATCATCATCAACGGGCGCGCCTACACGCCCTCGCAGCTGGCCGGCGCGCCCTGCACCGACGCCGACCGCGCCGTCTTCGACTTTGCGCGCCAGTGGTTTTCCGACGCCGACAGCGTCAGCGTCCGCACGTCGGGCTCCACGGGGCGGCCCAAGCCCATGCAGGTGTCCAAGGCCCGCATGACGGCCAGCGCGCTCGGCACGTGCCGCTTCCTCGGGCTCGGCCCCGGCACCACGGCTCTGCTCTGCATGCCGGTCGACTTCATTGCGGGCAAGATGATGGTGGTGCGAGCCATCGTGGGCGGGCTCAATCTGCTCACCGTCAGGCCGTCGACGCACCCGCTGGCAGGCCTGGCCGAGGCGCCCTTCTTTGTGGCGATGACCCCCATGCAGGTCCGCTCCACCCTCGAATGCCCCGACGAGCGCCGTCTGCTGTCCGGAGTGTCGCGCCTCATCATAGGCGGAGGCCCCGTGGCGCCCGACCTTGAGCTGCAGCTGCGCGCAATGCCCGGCGGCGTCTGGTCGACCTACGGCATGACCGAGACGCTCTCGCACGTGGCCATGAGGCGCATCAGCGGCACCGAAGCCTCCGAGTGGTACACGCCGCTGCCCGGCGTCGCCATCTCGCTGACCCACAGCGGGCAGCTCGTCATCGACGCGCCACACCTCTGCCCCGAGCCGCTGACCACCACCGACATGGCCGTGACCGACGGCTGCGGGCGTTTCCGCGTCACCGGCCGCGCCGACAACGTCATCAACACGGGCGGCATCAAGGTGCAGGCCGAGGAGGCCGAGGCCTGCCTGGCCGCCACGCTGCACGCGCCCTTCTGCATCACCTCGCGCCCCGACGCCGTCTTCGGCCAGGCCGTGGTCCTCATTGCCGATCCCTCGATTGCCGAGGCTGACCTCCGCGCCGCCATCGACCGCCTGCCGCGCTATCATCGGCCCAAAGCCATCGTCCGCGCCGCCGTCCCGCTGACCGCCACCGGAAAGACCGACCGCTGCGCCGCACGGCAACTGGCTATTGATCAGACACAACAATCAACATCAGATAACCGATAAACTTCAAACTATCGTGAACGGATTATATTTCATCTTCAGCGACGGCGGTCTGATGGTCGACAAGGCATCGGCCACCGTCCCCACGCTCGACAACGCTCTGCGGCTCGGTGCCGACGCCGTGGTGCACAATGTGGGTCAACTCGATGGCAGACAATGCTTTGCGGTTATGGTCGGCCGGCCGGTCGACATTGCCGGATGCGAATTCGTGCCGCTGCGCAGCACCTTCGGCCTGGTGCCCGACGCCGTCTATGCCATGGCCGGACGCGCCTGGCAGACAGTGTTCTGGGACGCCAACACGCACTTCTGCCCCAAATGCGGCGCGCCCACGGTCCACAATCTGCCCCTGGCCAAGACCTGCACGGCCTGCGGCAACATCATCTATCCCACCATTGCGCCGGCCGCCATCGTGCTTGTCAGGCGCGGCGACGACGAGATTCTGCTGGTGCGCGCCCTCAACTTCAGGGGCAGCCACTTCGGGCTTGTGGCCGGATTTCTCGAGATAGGCGAGTCGCTCGAGCAGTGCGTGGAGCGCGAACTGATGGAGGAGACGTCGATAAGCGTGCGCAACATACGCTACTACGGCAGCCAGTCGTGGCCCTACCCGAGCGGCCTGATGGTGGGCTACGTGGCCGACTATGCCGGCGGCACCATCAGCATCCAGCGCGAGGAGCTTGCCGAGGCCGCCTTCTTCGACCGTAATCATCTGCCGCAGCTGCCCCGCCCGGCCAGCATAGCCCGCGAAATGATCGACGCCTGGCTGGCCCGCCGCATCTGAACGCCGCCCCGTCGCGAGGGGGCTGATTCACCCAAAAGGAACAAAGTCAGTCGGTGCGTCTTTTTTTACATTTGGCTATCAAAAAAAAACGCACGGCAAAAAATTAATTTGTGCCGACTGATTTTACTTCTAATTTTGCGCCAATTACTGACAACGAAATTTAAACTAACAGATATGGCAGAATACAACAATTCATCTGAGGCCCTGCCGCAGATAGATGCTCTGGACAAAAAGATATTATCACTCATCACCCAAAACGCCCGCATCCCGTTCCTCGAAGTGGCGCGCGCCTGCAACGTGTCGGGCGCGGCCATCCACCAGCGCGTGCAGCGGCTCATCAATCTGGGCGTCATCAAGGGCTCCGAGTTCATCATCAACCCCAACAAGGTCGGCTACATGACCTGCGCCTACATGGGCATCTTCCTCAAGAGCGCCAGCCTCTTCGACGAGGTGGTGGCAGCCATGAAGGCCATCCCGCAGATAGTCGAATGTCACTACACCACAGGCAAATACGCCATCTTCATCAAGATATACGCCCACAGCAACGAGCACATGAAATACATCCTGCACGACAAGCTGCAGGCCATTCCCGGCATCTCGTCGACCGAAACCATCATCTCGCTCGAAGAAAGCTTCAAACGCCAGATTCCAGTCGACGAATGACAAGCCTGCGGCGCGCATGGCGGACCTGAGACACACTGCAGTGGCGGCATCAGCACAATGCCGGCACTGCATTTTTAGTGCAGCCTATCGGGATGAAACTCAGGGGCAAATGATATTTTGAAGCGCAAAGAACAGTTTGTTTTAACATTATTTGCATATTTGCATAAACCAACGGGCGGCAAATGTGTATATTTGCACACTCAATAAAGACATTTGACGATGAACACCTTAATTCCGGGAACAGACAGAACTCCAACCATTTCTTTCAAAGATGGCGTGTTTTCAATCACGGGACGCTCCTACATGGAAAATTCTGTAGAATTCTATGCCCCTATTAAGAAAATGATCAACGAACACGACGGTCCCCTGCAGGTCGAAATCGGACTCGACTTTTTCAACACCAGCAGTTCGAAATGCCTGATGGATTTATTGTTCATTATCGACCGCAAATGCACATCGGGCAGCGAGTGCAAAATCAAATGGTCATATCGCACCGACGACGAAGACATGCGCGATTCGGCCGAAGAGTTCAAGACGCTTCTCAAGCACGTCCCCGTCGAGCTGGAAGAAATTGACGAATAGTTTGCATGGAAATCATTTCAAAAAAGACAAGCAAAAGCCCTGAAATCACGTTCGACAACGGCGACATCTCCATAGTCGGCCGGTCGTATATCGAGGATTCCGTAGCGTTCTACAAGCCGCTCAAGCAGCTGATGGAAGCCTACGACGGCCACCACCTGAGGCTCATCGTGTATCTGGACTTTTTCAACACCAGCAGCTCGAAGTGCCTGCTCGAACTCTTCCGCATAGTGGAGCGCGCCTGCACCGACGGGCGCGACGCCTCGATTGTCTGGAAATATCAGGCCGTCAACTCCGACATGTGCGAGGCCGGCGAAGACTATCACGACCTCCTGCCCGACGTCCCGTTCGAATTCGTGTCAGTCGAGTGAGCCGCCAGCCGCACGCACGCGGCAGAATCATTTCATCTTATCTATCATCGACTTCAGATAGCCGTCTTGCCCAAGCAGGTCGGCCAGTCTGCCTTGCTCCGCTATGCCGTTGTCCTTGAGCACAATCACGCGGTCGGCCATCTTGATGGTCGATAGCCGGTGGCTGACGATGATGGCCGTCCGCCGGCTGACGATGGTCCTGAAGTTGTCGATTATTTCCGACTCGGTGAAGGCGTCGAGCGAGCTTGTGGGCTCGTCGAGGATGATGATCTGCGAATCGTTGTAGAACGAGCGCGCCAGGGCCGTCCGCTGCCATTCGCCCTGACTCAGCATCTCGCTGTCAGGGAACAGGTTGCCGAGGCTGGTGTCGTATCCCGACTTCAGATTTTCGAACACCGGGGCTATGCCGGCCTGCGATGCCGCCATCGATACGTTGGCGTCGGTTGGGCGGCACTTGATGTTGCCGAACCAGATGTTGTCGCGCGCGCTGGCGTTGTAGAGCATGAAGTCCTGGAAGATGACCGAGACGTTCTTGGCGATGCTGCCGCGCGAGATGCCAGAAAGCGGCCGGCCGTCGATGCAGATGGTGCCTTGGGTGGGTTCGTAGAGCCCGCACAGCAGTTTGATGAGCGTCGACTTGCCGCTGCCGTTGGCCCCCACGATGGCCACCGTCTCGCCCGGCCTGATTTCGAACGATATGTTGCTGAGCACGGTGCGCTCGGTCGTGGCGTATTTGAACGACACGTTGCGCACCTCAATCCCCCTGCGCATCGGGCTCGGGAAGTCGCCCACGGCGGTGCTTTCGCTGGTCCTGATGTCGAGATATTCGAACAGATTCTTCAGGAACAGGTTGTCCTCGTAGAGCGACGCGATGCGCGTGAGCATTTCCTGCATGCTTGAGTAGCCGCGCTGCAATGCCATGAAATACATGGCCATGCTGCCTATGCTGAAGTCGCCGCCTATGGTCCGCCAGATGACGTAGCTGAAGATGGCGAGCAGCACGGCCGACATGAAGACCTGCATGGCCATCTCGCGCACCGTCCGGCTCAGGATGAATCTGTACTGCTTCTGCCTGACCGACAGCGTGGTGGCCACGTAGCGGTGGCGGAACAGGTTGCCGAGGTCGAAGAGGCGGATTTCTTTGGCGAACTCCTTGGCCGTCAGCAGCCGGTGGTAGTAGTCGGACTTTCGCACCTCGCTTGTCTGCCTGCGCATCAGGTTGAAATATTTGCGCGAGAACCGGATGCGGTAAATAACCACGGGCATCGCCACGGCAATCAGCATCAGCGGCATGGCCTTGTGGATGGATAGCAGGATGATGCCTATCAGGCAGAGTGTCAGAGCGTTCTGCAGCGCTCCGGCTATTCCGTAGAAGACCCTTTGGGGGCGGAACGAGGCTTCGGTCAGGGCGCGGTAGAACATGTCCTGATAGTCGGGGTTTTCGAAATATCCGTAGCCTATCTTGGTCGATTTCCGGTGGATGATTCTGGCTATGTGGTCGTTGACGCAGTAGCCGTGCTTGGTGCTGACAAGCTGCGCGCCGATGGAGCTCAGCGAGTTGAGCAGAAAGGTGACGGCCGTCAGCACGAGCGCTTCGATGGTGTGGCGGTGGTCGAAGTGGCCGGTGCCTATCTGGTCGGTCACCGTGTCTATCAGGAGCTTGATTGTCCAGAGCATCACGATGGGGATGGCGCCGCGCAGCACGGTGGTTGCCAGGCTGATGGCCGACCACTTGTGGCTGCTGTTCCATATCAGGCGCAATGCTCTGACTATGAATACTATCGATTGTTTGAGCGATGTCTTTTCGGGGTCGGTCATTGCGCGGCGTTTTGAGGTGGACGCTTGGTTTTCCGAAACAGCCGGCGGACGGCTCTGCCGCTTCGCAAGGCGATGTTTATCAGCCTTGTGGACGCCGGGTGAAGCGCCTGCGTCATGCGGCCGTAGAGCGCGAACGGCTTGCGGCGCAGGTCGAAGCGGAAGCGTCCGCAGCGCATCCCGAACACAAGGCCCATGATGCTGCCGTGCCCCACTGGCCGGTCGCACGTCATGTTCGAGTCGCCTCGGCAGACTATCATGTCGTTGTCTATCAGCACTATTCGGTGGGCAATGTATGTGTCGTTGGCGTTCCGGTAGGCCACTATGTCGCCTTTCTTTAGCCGGCTTATGTCGGCCTTTCTGACCTGCAGGCGCGTCCCGGGCAGCACCAGCGGGAACATGCTGGTGCCCTCGGCCGGCATCTCGAAGGCGATGTCGCGTTCCAGAAGGCTGTCGGTCAGTTGGCTGATGTCGATTTTCTCCATTGCGTCAGGTGTTCGGTCAGATTCGTCTTTCGTATCAGATCCACCACGTCGGCGTCGGGTTTGAAGCCGAGCCTGAATATGGGCACGCGGCTGCATATCCTGTTGATGCTCTGCAGGTGACGCTCGATGCTGTCGGCGGCGTGACTGTGGTGCACGGTGTTGGTCATGAACTGCATGGCGGCCGCCGCGCCCGTCACCGGTTCGAGCACGTTGACGGGCGACTGGCTTATGAGGAAGATGGCGTCAAGCGGCGCCGATTTCGGGACGTCGGTGTAGTAGGGCATCGGAATATTGTGAGCCACAGGCGTTTCGGGGTTGGTGTCCACCATTATGGCGTCGTCGTTGACGATGGTGGCTCCGGCCCGCTCCCATATTTTCGCCATGGTCGACTTGCCCGTGCCCGACACGGCCGTGAACAGGTAGCCCCGGCCGCCGTCGCACACCACCGACGAGTGCACGGCTATGCCTCGGTTGCGGTTGAGCAATCGGTTCATTATCAGGTTGAACAGCGGGAAAATGTAGGTCGAGCCGAGGGCGGCGCCGGCTTTCTTGCGGTAGGCAATGGTCACTTCGCGGCCGTCTATCAGCGCATCGGCCCATTGCAGCCATTCGTGCGTGTCGAAACTGAGCGTCACGCCTTCGCGGCCGAGGCTGTCGGTGTAGATGCTCCAGCGGTACTGGTATTCGTCCGTGATGATGCTGTCGAGCCGGGGGCCGCATTCGGCGTGTTCGGGCTCGTCGCTTTCCGAGGGGCAGAAGCGCAGGCGGTAGTCGGTTTCGGGCTCGTCGGTGGCAAAGGGTTCGAGGCGGTCGGAGCACGTCAGGTCCGGCGTGTTCTCGACCAGCAGCCGCAGGCTGGCTATCTTGTATTTTCGGGCAATGGTGGTGGCCATGGTTGTCGGTTTTTGGGCTTGTTGCGGTCGGTCAGGCCGTCCTGACGTATCCTTTGGCGACCATCTCGTTCAGAAATTCGCAGACGTCTGCCTCGGCTGTGGTGCGGTCTGTTTCGAAGTTTTCGAGCAGCAGGTCCACAATCGTCTCGGTCTCAGTGGCTTCGGCGATGTGCTCAAGGATGAACGCTCCGGTCGAATTGAGCGTGTAGATGAAGTCCATCTGCGCCACCGAGTTGACGATGGGCACAAGGACCTTTTCGCCGCAAATGTCGTTCAGTACATAATTGTTGTTCGATACGTATTTCATAATGTGTTCGTTGTCAGTTATTTGATTGTGGTTTTGGAGAACGGTGCGGCGGTCTGGTCGCAGAAGATGCCTTTCAGATATTTGTGGTAGCCGGCGCAGGCAATCATGGCGGCGTTGTCGGTGGTGAACGCGAAGGGCGGCACGAACACCCTCCAACCGCGGCGGGTGTGCAGCTCTTCGAACGCGCTGCGCAGGCCCGAATTTGCCGACACGCCGCCGGCAAGTGCTATCTCGGTTATTTTCAGGTCTTTGGCGGCTTTTATCAGTTTCTGCATCAGGATGTCGATGACCGTTTTCTGGAGCGATGCGCAGAGGTCTTCCTTGTTGTCTTCCACAAAGTCGGGGTTCAGTTTCAGATTGTCGCGCAGGGTGTAGAGGAATGACGTCTTGAGGCCGCTGAAGCTGTAGTCGTAGCCCTGTATGCTGGGCTTGGCGAACCGGAACGCGTCGGGGTTGCCGCTCTTGGCCAGGCGGTCGATGAGCGGGCCGCCCGGATAGCCGAGGCCCATCACCTTGGCGCACTTGTCGAAGGCTTCGCCGGCGGCGTCGTCGATGGTCTGGCCAATCATTTCCATGTCCATGTAGTCTTTGACCAGCAGTATCTGGCTGTTGCCGCCCGACACCAGCAGGCACAGGAACGGGAAGCGGGGCTGATTGTCGTCGTCGGCCGAACGCTTGATGAAGTGCGCCGACACGTGGCCCTGCAGGTGGTTGACTTCGACCAGCTTGAGGTTGCGCGCCAGTGCAAGGCCTTTGGCGAACGAGACGCCCACCAGCAGCGAGCCCATCAGTCCCGGGCCGCGCGTGAAGGCCACTGCCGAAAGGTCTTCGGGAGCCACGCCGGCATCTTTCAGCGCCTTGTCGACTACGGGGATGATGTTCTGCTGATGCGCGCGCGACGCCAGCTCGGGCACCACGCCGCCATACTGCTCATGCACTGCCTGACTTGCCGTGACGTTCGAAAGGATTATTCCGTCTCTGATGACGGCTGCGGACGTGTCGTCGCACGACGATTCGATTCCGAGTATTGTTATGTTCATTTCGTGAATTCTGTTTGTGAACCGGCGCTTCGAATGCCTCGCATTTTTATACCTTTGCGCCATTAAAACCGAAAGGGCGAAATTATAAAAAAATTCATTAAAATATTTATCATCCTGCTGGCCGCGCCCCTGTCGGTCGTGCTGCACGTCGCGCTGCTGGTCGTCCTGCCTCCGGTTCAGCAGCGACTGACGGAATGGATGTCTGTTGCGCTCTCTCAACAACTTGGCACTCAGGTTTCTATCGAAAGTGTGACGTATGTGCCGATGCTCTCGCTCGAGCTCCGCAACGTCAGCGTCGCGGATTCGCAGGCCGACACGCTCGCCTCCGCCGGACGCGTCATGGTCGATGTGGGCCTGTGGCAGCTCGTGCGCGGGCGGCTTCACGTCAAGTCGCTCGTGGTCAGCGATTTCAATGTCAACGTCTTCCGCGTCGACTCGGCGGCCTATAACTTTTCGCACATCGTGGCCGCAGCCGGCAGCGCGCCGGCAGGGCAGGGCCCGACGCCGGCGTTCACGGTGGGCCGTGTCGAGCTGGACGGCGGGAGCGTCAGTTTCCGCCCCGACGCCGCCCGTTGCTACGGCGCCGATTCGGTCTGCCTCTCGGTTTCGGATTTACGTCTGACCGACAGCCTGTTCCGTGCGCGGATTGACACTCTGGGATTTTACGAGCGCGGCCTCGGCCATCCGGTTGCGGTGCGCGCCACGGTGGCCCTTGCGGCCGACACGCTCACGTTCGACAGCCTCAGCGCGGGCTGGCACTCGTCGCTGCTCAAGGCGCAGCGTATCAGCGCCGTCCTGCCCGCCGAGGGCGAGAGTTTCCCGCGCAGCCTTCTGGCGCAGGTCGACTCGCTTGTGCTGCGCGGGCCCGAGCTGGCATCGCTGCCCCACGCCGCAGGCCGTGCCGGTCTGCTCATCTTTTCGGGTCGTGTCAGCGGAGGGCCTGACCGCTTGTGCGGCAGCGACATGATGCTGCGCTTCGGCAGCCGGTCGATGCTCGATTTCGACATCGTGGTGGCCGACCCGCTCGACAGCGCCCGCACCCACATCAGCGTCGACCGCAGCCGCCTGGTCTCCTGCCTCGCCGACATCCGCCGCCTGACGGGCTCCGACGTGCAGGGCGGGTCCGACACCGACCCGATAGAATATTCGGGCACCATCGAAGGCTATCTCGACGACCTCCGCCTCAACGGCGTGCTGCGCTCGACGGCCGGCTCGCTCGTCACGAGCTCAACGGTGAGCGTGGTGTCGGGCGGAGTGCGCATTGGCGGACGTGTGGCCACGCAGGGCTTCGACCTCGGGCGCGCCCTGGGCAGCCGCATGCTGGGCATCGTCCGCTGCAACGTCGACCTGACGGTGGACGCCGCCGCCGGCCGCGACCCGTCGGTCTTTGTCCGGGGCGACGTCCGGAGCCTCGGCATCAACGGCTACGACTGCCGCAACATAACGGTCGACGGCAACTTCCGCAACCGGCATTTCAACGGCTCGCTCGGCGTCGACGACCCCAACCTGAGGCTGACCTTCGACGGCGAGATAGACGCCGCCCGCGCCGTGCCCCACTGCTCGTTCCGCGCCGCATTCGACCACGTCGACCTCGACACGCTGCGGCTGACGCCGTCGCTGCGCAAGGCTTCGTTCGGCATGACGCTGACGGCCGATTTCGACGGCAGTTCGCCCGACGACGCCGTGGGCCGCGTGGCCCTGACCGACCTTGTGCTGCGGGCCAACGGCCGCACCGTGCGCTCGGAGCGCACGGAGGTGCTGGTGACGCTCTCGGACACGCTGGGCAAGGTGGCGACGGTCAGTTCCGAATATGTCAAAGGCCGCATCGAGGGCAACTTCACGTTCTCGGGCATCGTCATGTCGTTCGTGCAGCAGATACAGCAGGCCGCACCCTCGCTCTTTGCGCATCAGCTGCGTCTGCCGCGCACCATCGGCGCCACCGACGCCGTCTTCGACTTCACCTTTGATGGCACCGACAATCTGGTGCGGATGCTCGACACGGCCACCGTCTATGCCGACGCCGGCCGCCTGTCGGGATTCATCAACCACAGCCGGGGCACGTCGCGGCTGAGCGCGTCGGTCGACCGCATCACCAGCAACGGCGTGGCGGCCAAGGGCCTCAGCTTCGAGTCGACGGCACAGCCCGGGCGCAAGCTGCTGATGACGCTCCGGGCCGACAGCCTTGCGCTGCCTCTGCTCGACGATATCGAGAATTTCTGCGTCAGCCAGACGCTTGCCGACGACACCCTGAGCACCTCGGTGGTCTGGAACAACTGGAGCAGCGCCAGCCGCTCGGGCACGCTGCAGCTGACGTCGGCCTTCAGCCGGCACCACGGGCAGATGGAGGCCGACATCGACGTGGCCGAATCGTTCGTGGCCTTCGGCGACAGCACATGGCGCATCTCGCCCTGCTCGGCCTCCGTCTCGGCCGACGGCTTCGACGTCGACGGGCTGCGCATATCGAGCGGCACGCACATCGTGGAGGCCGACGGCGCCGTGTCGAAGTCCGACGCCGACAAGCGCATCAGCATACGCCTGAGCGACCTGGTGCTCGAAAAAATCATCGAGACCGACGCCAACAGCCGCTTCAGCCTTGCCGGCCGCATGAATCTGATACTGACCCTCGGCGACGTCTACCGCAATCCGATAATAGACGGCAAGACGCACATCACGAATCTGGTGGTCGACGGCGACTCGCTCGGCACGCTGACGCTGCTCTCGTCGTGGCAGCCCGAGATGCGCCGCATGGAGTTCAACGCCACCATCGCCGACCGTGCGGGGCGCCCCACGGTGCGCGGCACGGGGCACTATAGCAGCAAGGCCGACTTCGTGGACGTGGGCTTTGACATCGACAGCCTCTCGGTGGGCTTCCTCAACTTCTACCTGTCGCACGCCGTGCAGAACATGCGGGGCACCACCTCGGGCCGCGCGCGGCTCAGCGGCCGTCCGTCCGACATCAGGTTCAACGCCGACCTCTGCGTCAACCGCACCACGCTCTATGTGGGCCAGATCAACGTGCCCTACACCATCACGGGCGGCGACTCCATCATCATCACGCCCTCCGACATCGTCATGCGCGACCTGCGCTTCGAAGACCCCGTGGGGCACGACGGCGTCTTCGGCGGCAACATCACCCACAACATGTTCGTGGGGCTGATGCTCAATCTGCGTTTCGACTGTCGCAACATGCTGGTGCTCAACACCACGCGGCTGCACAACCCCACCTACTACGGCACGGTCTATGCCGACGGCCGCCTGCGCGTGACGGGCCCCACGTCCAACGTCGACATCGGCATCACTGCCCGCACGCGCGAGAACACGCTCTTTTCGGTGTCGCCGCTCGAGTCGGCCGACCTGTCGGAGAACAGCTACATCAAGTTCGTCGAAAAATCGGTCGACTCCAAGCTGCAGATCGACTATTCCGAACTGCTGTCGAGCGTCACGGCAACGCTCGAGCTCGACGTCACGCCCGACGCCGTCATCAACGCCATTGTCGAGGAGCGCACCAACAACATGATGCGCGGCACGGGCAACGGGCGCATCCGCCTCAACATCAACAATCAGGGCCAGCTCTCGATCTACGGCGACTACACGCTGACCGAGGGCTTCTACAACTTTTCGTTCGAAAACATCCTCAACAAGCGCTTCGTGGTCAACGCCGGCAGCACGGCGCACTGGGACGGCAATCCCTACAACGCCACGGTCAACCTCAGCGCCACCTACAAGGTCAAGGCCTCGCTCTACGACCTGGCATCGGGCAGTTCGGCCTCCGAGTCGCAGATGGCCGAGCTGCGCCGCCGCGTGCCCATCAACTGCAACCTCTATCTGACCGGGCGTCTGCTGAATCCGAACATCAAGTTCGGCATCGAAATCCCGTCGTCGCAGAACTACAGCCAGTACGTTTTCGACCAGTACGTCAACACCGAGGAGGAGCTCAACCGGCAGGTCTTTTCGCTGCTGATAGCCAACCGGTTCTATCCGCCGTCGGAGAACCAGACGACCGATGGCCAGAGCACGCCGGGCGGCAGCTCCTACATCGGCACCACGGCGTCGGAGCTGATTTCGAACCAGCTGAGCAGCTGGCTGTCGCAGAACAAATACAACGTGGGCGTGGGCATCAACTATCGTCCGGGCGATGAGGTCCAGAACGAGGAATATGAGGTGGCCATATCGACCCAGGTGCTCAACAACAAGGTGATTCTGAGCGGCAACTTCGGCTATGGGCGCAACACCGTCGAGAGCTCCGAGAGCAGCATCATCGGCGACTTCGACGTCGAGGTCAAGCTCAACCGCAGCGGCAACCTGCGCGCCAAGGCCTACACGCATTCCAACAACGACGTCATCTACGAGTCGTCGCCCACCACGCAGGGCGTCGGCATAGCCTATCGCGAAGAGTTCCACACGTTTGGCGAGCTGATGCGGAAATACTGGGCCATAGTGACCGGCCGCAACCGCCGCAGGCGCAAGGCGGCGCAGCAGCCCGGCCCCGACGCCGCCCCGGCCGCCGTGCCCGATTCGATAAATAGCGGCGTCGGGCCTGCGCCACAAAACGATAATTAGTTACATTTGTCGGGTCGGAAGGCGAAAAACAGAAAACATTAACATATCAATACTAAATCTGCAATGACACAACTTCTTTACATTCAGGCACATCTGGTGCCATCGACCGAGGCCGTGGCCGACACGGCAGCCGTCAGCGTCGAACCGGTAAGCCTCAACGTCATCGACCTGGCCTGCCAGGGCGGCTGGATAATGGTGGTGCTGCTGCTCATGTCGATCTATGCCGTCTACATTTTCGTGGAACGCTCGCTGGCTCTGCGCCGCGCAATCCACGAGGACAAGAGTTTCATGGACCGCATCAAAGACTATATCCACAGCGGCAACATCGAGTCGGCACGCCAGCTCTGCCGCTCGGTCGACAACCCCGTGGCGCGTATGGTCGAGAAGGGCATATCGCGCATCGGTCGTCCGCTCAACGACATAAACACCACGGTCGAGAACGTGGGCAACATCGAGGTCAGCCGTCTCGAAAAGGGCCTGGCCGGTCTGGCGTCGGTGTCGGGCGGAGCGCCCATGATCGGCTTCCTCGGCACGGTCACCGGCATGATTCAGGCTTTCTTCGAGATGGCCAATGCCGGCAACAACATCGAGGTCTCGACCCTGGCCGGCGGCATCTACACCGCGCTGGTGACCACCGTGGGCGGTCTGGCGGTGGGCATCGTGGCCTATTTCGCCTACAACTATCTGGTGGCCCGCGTCGAAAAGGTCGTGTTCATTCTCGAAGCCCGCACGCTCGAATTCATGGATGTGCTCAACGAACCAGCAAACTGACGCCATGGCACTCAAGAGATCAAGCAAAATCAGTTCGGCGTTCAGCATGTCGTCCATGACCGACATCATCTTCCTGCTGCTCATCTTCTTCATGCTGACGTCCACTCTGGTGCACCCCAACGCCCTCAAGCTGCTGCTGCCCCAGAGCGCCAACCAGACATCGGCCAAGCCGCAGACGTCGGTATCGATTACGCGCGACCTGCGCTACTACATCGAGACCAAGCGCGTTGACTTCGACGAGATTGAGCCCATGCTCCAAGCCAAGCTCGGCGAGCAGCCCGACATGTACATCGCACTGCACGTCGACGAGTCGGTGCCGATGCGCGAGGTGGTCCGCGTCATGAATATTGCCAAAAAGAACAAATACAAGCTCATCCTT
Source organism: uncultured Bacteroidales bacterium (assembly GCA_945607565.1). GTDB lineage: Bacteria > Bacteroidota > Bacteroidia > Bacteroidales > Marinilabiliaceae > CALYZD01. Next base: position 15,696 of record CALYZD010000009.1, read on the forward strand.
GCCACTCGCGCCAAATGACGCGCCGGGCGCGCATGGCGTGCAAACAGTTTTTTCGACAAAATGAAAGATAACAGATACCGAGGCTGGGGCATTGCCCTGACGCTGCTCTTCCACACCGCGCTCATAGTGCTGCTGTCGGTGCTAGCGCTCACGGCCACGCCCATCGAAGAAGAAGGCCTCCTGGTCAATTATGGCGACAGCCCCTCGGGGTCGGGAGCCTCCGAGCCTGCGCCGGCACGACAGACCGAGCCGGCCGCACAGCCTGAACCCGCACCCGAGCAGCCCGCCCCGCCCGCTCCCGCGCAGCCCGCGCCGGCACCCAAGGCAGCAGGCGAAAAGGTTGATACGCAAGATTTTGAAGAAGCCGCCGCACTGCGCGAAGCCAAAGCCAAGGCCGAAGCCGACGCCCGTGCCAAAGCCGAGGCCGACGCCCGTGCCAAAGCCAAGGCCGAAGCCGATGCCAAAGCCAAGGCCGAAGCCGATGCCAAAGCCAAGGCAGAAGCCAAAGCCAAAGCCGAGGCCGAAGCCCGCGCCAAGGCCGAAGCCGAAGCCAAGGCACGCGCCGAAGCTGCCGCCCGAGCCAAGGCCGAGGCCGAAGCCCGCGCCAAGCAGCAGGCACAGAGCGCCATATCGAAAGGCTTTGCCGGCAAGGGCACCGGCTCGTCTCAGTCGGAGGGAAGCACCACCGGCGCCGGCAACCAGGGCAGCCTGACCGGCTCGGTCGACTCCAAAAACCGAGGCGTGGGCGTGGGTGGCGGCAACTCGTTCAGCCTGGCCGGACGCTCGCTGGTGGGCGCGCTGCCCAAGCCCAGCTACAACGTCCAGGAAGAGGGCGTGGTGGTGGTCGAAATCACCGTCGACAAATACGGCAAGGTCACCGGAGCCAACGTCCGGATGCAGGGCACCACCATACAGAACACTCAGCTGTGGGAGGTGGCCAAGCAGGCCGCACTCAAGGCCAAGTTCAACGAAAAGCCCGACGCCGCCGCCATCCAGAAGGGAACGATAACCTACAGTTTCAAGCTCGAATAGGTTTCCTCACAACACAAACCATCATCATTGCCAATGAGACAGTTAGCAATCGCGATAGCGGCGGCCGCCATGGCCCTGACGCTGCCACAGGCATCGGCGCAGGGCCGGCGCATCCTCTTCATAGGCGACTCGGTGACCGACGGCAACTGGGGCGGATGCGGCGCCGAGCGCAGCACCACCGACATGAACCACATCTTCGGCCACGGCTTCATGGCCGACTGCGCCGCACACTACATGGCGCAGTATCCCGACAGCGACTTCGTCTTCATCAACCGGGGCATCAGCGGCAACACCGTGGCCGACCTGCGCCGCCGCTGGGACGCCGACGTGCTGGCCCTCAGCCCCGATGTGGTGTCGGTGCTGGTGGGCATCAACGACGCCTACTTCGCCTCGCTCCGTTCCGACACGGTCGACCTTGTGGCGTTCGAAGACGACTATCGCGCCATACTTGCCGACGTGCGCCGGAGCAACCCCGACGTGCAGCTTGTTGTGTGCCAGTGCTTTGCCGCCGCCGGCATGAGCCGCACGCCCGACGCCGCCTTCTGGCCGCGACAGTGCGTCGGCATCAACGCCGTGGTGGAGCGCCTGGCCGCCGAGTTCGGCGCACGGCTGGTGCCTTTTGCGCGGCTCTTCGATTCGCTGGCACCCGCCGCCCCGCGCCCCGACTATTGGATATGGGACGGCATTCACCCCACGCCGGCCGCACACCTGCTGATGGCGCGCATGTGGATGCAGTGCGCCGGCGATCTTGTTGCTCCGGCCCAATGACGCCGCCCCCCCGCAGGGCTAAGGGGTTCTGAAAGAGTGCTTTTTTGCTTTTTTTGAACCGCCGGGTTTGCGCAGAAAAATATATTGTTTAGTTTTGCATCTCTAAAATGCGGAAGGAGAGCGTAAAAATGAAAGAAAAGTACGAGAAACCCGCCTTGGAAGCGTTTGCGATAGACAGTAAGTTAATGCAAGAGTCTGTCAGTCCTCAGCCACCATATTTTCCAGATGAAGACAATGGCGAGTGGTCAAACATTTCCGGCACCCGACGCGAAACGAACGCAACGCGATTGACCGACGACAATTCGGGCCGAATCACGGGAACGCGCCCGCAATACTGAGCGGCGCGCCGCTCGGCAGGCGGCCAAGGCCATCAGAACACCAATCTGCAATTCAACCCCACGCGGCACGACAGCGCACCGGCGCTGTCGTGCCGCTCGTTTTATGTGTGCGGGGCGCGGGCTAATGTTTAATTTTTGTATAAAATAGTTACGCAATCGGAGGTATTTTTTACCTTTGTCTTAACTAAGCGTATTTCTACTACTATGGTCAACCGCACATCACTGCGCAGCCGTCGGTTGTGCAAGGTAACGATAGCCGTAATGCTTGTGCTGCCGGCATTGTTTTTGTCGTTCCAACATCTCACCGCGCAAAACATTCAACGATTCGAGTATATCAACTCGCGCGACGGCCTGTCGCAGAACACCGTCTACAGCATTCTGTTCGACCGCAACGGATTCATGTGGCTGGGCACCACCAACGGCCTCAACCGCTACGACGGCCAGACCTTCCGCGTCTTCAAGAACCTGACGCCCACGGGCGAGTCGCGCAGCAACAACCGCGTCGACCACATCTGGCAGGACCGTCTCGGCTTCATCTGGATGCAGTCCTACGACGGCTTCTACCACTACTTCAACCAGCGCGACGAGACGTTCCGCATGCTGCCCGACCAGTCGGACTCCGACGACATGACCGGCCGCGCCACCTGCTTCCTGCAATACTCTGACAGCCTGATATTTGTGGGCACGCACAATTCCGGCGTCATAATGCTGGCCATGCGGCCCGGCGCCGACAACTATGCGTCGGCCACCTTTGTGCCCACCACGGCCGGCAACCAGCCCGCCCGCGTCCAGGCCATGATGCGCGACGCCGACGGCAACCTCTGGATTACCACCACCCAGGGCCTGGCCCTGCTGACGTCGGCGCAGGTGCGCTCCGGCGCCACGCCCGAGGCCAAGATATTCTTCGCCACCACCGAGTTCGCGCCCGCCATAGTGCAGGTCGACTCGTGCGTGCTCTTTGCCACGCGCAACGACGGCGTGCTGGTCTACAAGTCGGCCGGCCAGTCGTTCGACTACATCGCCGCCTCGCCCGCCGACAGGCACGTCAGCAAGATAGTGACCACCGCCTGCGGCAAGTTCGTGGTGGCCACCGAGGCCGGCGAAATCCTGATATTCGACAACGACCTGACGCTCCGGCGCCGGCTCAGCGTGCACGGGCGCCACGTGGAGCAGATATATGTGGACCAGTATCGTCAGGCGTGGGTCACCTGCCGCGAGCTGGGCCTGACGCGCATCAGCCTCACCGACTATCAGACCCGCTTCTACAGCCTGACGCCAGCCACCCGCGCCGCCAGCGTCGACCTGGAGCGCCACTTCTTCAAGGAAGACTGCAACAACAATCTCTGGATTGGCACCCACGGCGGCGGCCTGGCCTGGTACGACCGCATCGACGACCGCTTCGAGTTCTTCCGCAACGACATAGCCAACCTGCGCTCCATCCCCTCCAACATCATCCACTGCATTGCCGAGGACCACTCGGGCCAGCTCTGGATTGGCTGCGGGCAGTATCAGGGCGGACTCGTCAAGGTGATTGCCAGCAACAAGGCCTTCGCCACCATCGTCCCCGACAAGGACACCGAATATCAGTCGGACAACGTGGTGAGGGCCGTGATGGAAGACTCGGCCAACAATCTGTGGGTCTCCACCAAGTCGGGCAAAATATACGTCTACAACGAGCAGTTCCGCGTGCGCCGCGTCATCGACGGCTTTGCCTGCTCCGACGGCCATCACTACACCTCGGTGGCCTATTCGATCTATGCCGACCGCGACGGATACCTGTGGATATGCACCAAGGGCTGCGGCGTCTTCGTGTCGCAGCGCAAGGTCAACTTCGCCAACATCGAGCGCGAGCCGCTGGTGTTCGACAACTATCGCAGCCGCACGTCGGCATCGCACTTCGGCATCAGCTCGGCCCTGGGCGACGACAACGCCTACGGCATTGTGCAGGACGCTTACGGCAACATGTGGGTGGCCACCTACGGCAACGGCCTGAGCCGCATCCGCCGCAACGACAACGGCGTCGAGATTGACGTGTTCAACACCCACAACAGCAATCTGACATCCAACAAGGTGCGCCACCTGATGATTGACGACGACAACAATCTGTGGGTGGCCACCACCATGGGCGTCAACCGCGTGGACGGCACCTATCTCAACGGCAACAAGATACCGTTTGTCCACCTTGTGCATCACGACAATTCCAACTCGCTGAGCTACAACGACGTCTGCCACATCTACCAGTCGTCCGACAGCAAGATTTACTTCTCGACCATTGGCGGCGGACTGAGCGAGCTGAGCGCCGAGGGCGATTCGCTCCGCTTTGTCAACTGCGACGTCAGCAACGGCCTGTGCAACGACGTGGTCTACGCCGTGACCGAAGACAACGCCGGCGACCTCTGGATTGCCACCGAAAACGGCCTCAACTGCAAGTCGAAGGAAAGCATGGCCTTCGAGACCTTCAACGTCAACAACGGGCTGATTTCGAACAGCTTTTCGGAAGCCACCTGCCTGCGCCTGCACAACGGCCGCCTCATCTTCGGGTGCAACGTGGGCTTTGTGGCACTGTCGCCGCTGCAGCTGGCCTCGTCGCCCTACAAGGGCCGGCTGATGCTGACCGGATTCCAGATTGCCAACAAGAACGCCGACATCTCGGGCGAGAACTCGCCCCTGACGCAGAGCATCACCTATTCCGACCGCATCGACCTGAAGCACAACCAGTCGAGCATCGCCATCGACTACAAGCTGCTCGATTTCATCGACCCCCAGATAGTCCAGTACGCCTACCGCCTCGACGGCTTCGACCAGGACTGGAACTACGTGGGCAACCAGACGCGCGCCATCTACACCAACCTCGCCCCGGGCGACTACGTGTTCCGCGTCCGCTGCACCTATCGCAACGGCGAGTGGAGCAACTCCGACACCACCATCAGCATCCACATCAGTTCGCCGTGGTGGAAGACCGGCGCGGCCTTTTTCTTCTATTTTGTGGTGTTCATAGCCGTCGTCTCCATCGTCATCCGCACGGTGATGCGCATCAACCGCTACCGCCGCGACCTCGACATCGTCAAGCGCGTCAACGAGATAAAGCTGCAGTTCTTCACCAACATATCGCACGAAATCCGCACGCCGCTCACGCTCATCCTCTCGCCCATCGACGACATACTCAAGGCCGGACTGCCCGACGAGGTGAACCGCCAGGTGCTCATCATTAAGCGCAACGCCGACCGCATCTTGCTACTTGTCAATCAGTTGCTTGACTTCCGCAAGGTGCAGAACAACAAGATGCACCTCAACGTGTGCGAGGTCGGCATCGATGCCGTGGTGCGCCCGGCGTTCGACAGCTTCAGCCTGCTGGCCGAGCACAAGCACATCGACCTGCAACTCTCCGTGCCCGACAACCTTGTCAAGGTCTGGGTCGACCCGCGCCTGATCGAGACGGTGGTCTACAACCTGATGTCCAACGCCATCAAGTTCACCTCCGACGGCAAGCGCGTCAGCCTCAGCATCCGGCAGGACGAGGCCTTCACCGACATCGTCGTCAGCGATCAGGGCCGAGGCATCAGCGCCGCCGATATGCCCGAACTTTTCAAACGCTATACTATTCTGAGCAACAACGAGCTGTCGGGTACTGGCATAGGCCTGTCGCTCTCCTACGAGTTCGTCAAGCTGCATCAGGGCGACCTGACCGTCGACTCCGAGCCCGGCCGCGGCTCGACGTTCACCGTGCGCCTGCGCAACGGCCGTCGCCACTTCGACGGCAACCCGATGGTCAGCATCGGTTCCGAGGTCAACTATCAGTCGGGCGTGCCTGCGCCTGCAAGCTATGCCGTCGACGCGCTGCCTGCCGACGGCGAGCCCGACACGGCCGACACCGCCTGGCGCAAGGTCTTGGTGGTCGAGGATAATCCCGAAATCCTCGACTACGTCTGCCAGACGCTCCAGCACCAGTACGTCTGCCTGCGCGCCACCAACGGCAGCGAGGCCGTGATGATTGCGCGCGAGCAGCTGCCCGACGTCATCGTGTCGGACCTGATGATGCCCGTCATGGACGGCCTGGATATGATCAAGATTCTGCGCAACGACTTTGCCACCAGCCACATACCCATCATTGCCCTGACCGCCAAGGCTTCGATCGACGACGAGATAGAGGCCGTCCGCCTGGGCTTCGACGCCTACATCCACAAGCCTTTCAGCACCGACTATCTCAAGGCCGTGGTCGACAGCATATCGCGTCAGCGCGAAAAGCTGATCAAGAAATACTGCAGGCACGAGCCCGCCGCACCCGTCGAGCCCGAGCCGCAGCAGCCCGAGCGCGAGGCCAAGGACACTGACGTGGTCAACGCCCACCTGCAGGTCAAGATGATGTCGAAGGACGAGGAGTTCATCCGCGACCTCGTGGCATTCACCGAGAGCAACTATCGCACCGACATGTCGATAGACAAGTTCGCCGAGAACTTCCACATGTCGCGCACCGTGTTCTACAACAAGGTCAAGGGCCTGACGGGCAACAGCCCGCTCGAGTTCGTGCGGCAGATAAAGCTGACCATTGCCGAACGCCTGCTTCAGAAGGGCTTCAACGTGTCGGAGGTGGCCTTCGAGATAGGCTATTCCGACGTCAAGTATTTCAGCAAGCAGTTCAGGGCGCACTTCGGCTACGCGCCGAGCCAGATAAAGAAAAACCTGAAGTCGACCGACTCCTGACGGCCGGCGGCGGGGCAGAGTGACACCACCACACACAATCCTTTTTTCATGAACAAATCGTCGATAGTGGCAGCCGGGCTGATGCTTGTGCTCGGAGCGGCTGCAGCGTTCTCGCAGGGAAACAGATATTCGGTCAAATCGCGCAAGGCCATCGAGCTCTACGAACAGGCCGTCGAGGCCTACAACCGCGGCGACCTCGCGTCGGCCGTCGACCTTTTCGACGGAGCCACGGCCATCGAGCCGGCCTTTGCCGAGGCCTATTTCGCCAAGGCCGACATCCTCGGCGACCTCGGCGAATACGACGAGCAGTTCGCCGCCATAGCACGCGCCGTGGCCTGCGACTCGACCATGTACGTCACCGCCTACTATCACGCCGGCGTGGCTCTGTGCAACGTGGGCCGCTTCGACGACGCCATGCAGTGGTTCGACCTCTACAAGCGATTCTCCAGGAACCGCCGCGTCAAGATGAACCCCGACGTCTGGATAGCAAAGGCCATGGCCGCCCGCAGGCTCATCGAGAATCCCGTCGACTTCGTGCCCGTCAACGCCGGCGACTCCATCAATTCGCCCTACGACGAATACTGGCCCAGCCTGACGCTCGACGAGTCGGAAATGATGTTCACCGTGCTTGTCCCGCGCGACTCGGCGCTGTTTGCGGGCTCGCGCCTGCTGCCCCGGACGTCGCAGAACTTTCAGGAAGACTTCTACACCAGCACGCGCGTCGACAGCGTGTGGATGCCGCGCCGTCCGGTGGTCGAGATCAACACGCCCTACAACGAAGGCGCACAGGCACTTTCGGCCGACGGCAATTGGATGTTCTTCACCGCCTGCGGCCGCGACGACTCAAAGGGCAGCTGCGACCTCTACTTTTCGAGCAAGACCCGCAGCGGCTGGACGCAGCCCATCAACGTGGGCTCGCCGGTCAACACGCCCTATTGGGAGTCGCAGCCATGCTTCTCGGCCGACGGCCAGACGCTCTTTTTCGTCAGCAACCGCCCGGGCGGCCTGGGCAAGAACGACATCTGGTATGCGCGCATCGTGGGCTATGCGGCCAACGGCGTGCCTCTCTTCGACACGCCCGTCAACCTCGGCGACTCGGTCAACACCGCCGGCGACGAGGCCTCGCCGTTCATCCACCCCGACGGCCGCACGCTCTATTTCTCGTCCGACGGCTGGCCCGGCGTGGGCAAGAAGGACATCTTCGTCTCGCGCCGCGACAGCGCCGGCTGGCACACGCCCCAGAACATCGGCTATCCCATCAACACCGCCCGCGACGAGACGGGCCTCGTGATCAACGCCGCCGGCACGCGCGCCTATTTCGCCTCCGAGGGCATCGAGCACAGGGGGCGCGGCCGAGACATCTACTATTTCGAACTGCCCGTGGCGGCGCGGCCCACGCCGGTCAGCTACCTCAAGGGGCACGTCTACGACCGCCGCACCAGTCAGCCGCTGGGCGCCGCCATCTCGCTCATCCGCCTTGCCGACGGCGTCGACCAGGTGCGCACCGCTTCCGACGAGTTCAACGGCCAGTACATGGTATCGCTGCCGGCCGGCAACGACTATGCGCTCATCGTCAGCCGCGAGGGCTATCTGTTCCACTCCGAAAACTTCGAGATGAAGCAGGCCGCGGCCAGCAGCGGGCCGCGCATCATCGACGTCTACCTGTCGCCGCTCATCCCGGGCGAGAAGGTGGCGCTGCGCAATGTCTTTTTCGACACCAATTCGGTGGAGCTGAAGGAGGAATCGTGCTACGAGCTCGACAAGCTTGTCAGGATAATGACCGACCGGCCCAATCTGGTAATCGAAATCAGCGGCCACACCGACAATGTGGGCTCGGCCGAATATAACCGCCGGCTGTCGGCCGACAGGGCGCGGGCCGCGTTCGACTATCTGGTCTCCAAGGGCGTGCCCGTCCGCCAGCTGACCCACAGGGGCTGCGGCTTCGACTCTCCGGTCGAGAGCAACGACACCGAGCAGGGCCGCGCCCGCAACCGCCGCATCGAGGCCAAGGTCATCTCGGTCAAGTGATGATGACGCGTTTCTCCTTTTCTAAAACGTTGATTGATGGCTGTCTGATGACGCTCCGGCGGCGTCAGAACGGGTAGCCGATGGCGAAGTTCCAGTTGACGCTGTTCCAGTTCACCTTTTCGTCTTTCATCACCCAGCGGCGCCCCTCGTCGCGGCTGGGGTCATGCACTTTGAGTCCGGCGTCGATTCGGAAGATGAAGTAGTCGAAGTTCAGACGCAGGCCGCCGCCCACGCCGAGCGCTATCTGCCGGTAGAAGGTGTCGAAGTGGAATTTCTCCTCGTCGGCGTCGGTGGTGCGGGGCAGCGCCCAGATGTTGCCCGCGTCGGCAAAGAACGCCCATTCGAACACCGAGAACAGTTTGCACCGGTACTCGACGTTGGCCTCCAGCCTGACGTCCGACGTCTGGTTGTGATAGCGCAGGCTGTTGCCCTTGCTGGCTCCGGGCCCGAGGCCGCGCACCGGCCAGGCTCTGATGCTGTTGGCTCCTCCCACAAAATAGCTCTTCTCGAACGGCAGCGCCTTGGAGTTGCCATAGGGCAGGCCCACGCCGCCGAACAGGCGGTAGGCCACGCTGTTGGCGCGGTTGATGAACGCCAGATAGCGCAGGTCGATGTCGGCCTTGACGTATTGCGAGAATCTCATTCCCATCACGTTGCGATAGCCCTCGGCGTTGGCGTCCTTCAGCATCGACGCTATCAGGTTCATCATGTTGCCGGCCGTCTCGATGCTCATCCGCGCAAACCACGAGTTCTCGCTGACGTTCGACTTCTGCTGGTTGAAGACGAACGAATAGTTGGCCGAGGTGATGAAGTGGTCGCTGTAGCTGTATTGCAGATAGGTGTTCGATATGTAGTTGTGGAAGTTGTCGCTGATGACCGGAATGGACACGATGTTGACGTCCACCGGCGTCAGCGTGAAGGTGACGAATCTGGAGCCGTGCCACGTGTAGCTCAGGCGCGACGACACCACCGTCCGCGTGAAGTCGGGGCGCTTCTGGTAGTCGTAGGCCACCGACAGGCTGGTGTTGGGGTTGCGGCGCTTGTCGAAGTCGTCGGTGTTGAACGGCGACAGGAACTTGGGGAAGGTCAGCGACATCTCGATGCCGCTCTCGAGCGTGAAGAAGCGCTGCTTGCCGTCGCGCGCAAACTGGTTCTGCGAGGCAAGGCGCAGCTTGATGTCGAACACTTCGGCGTTGCGGAACAGGTTCATGTGCTGATAGCGCAGGTTGCCGGCCCCGCCAAGGTTGCCCGACGAGTTGGTGCCCTCTATCTCCACCGAATACGACTGCGGCGTGTTGGTCCGGATGCTGATGGTGCACTTCAGGAAGTCGTTCCAGCCCGCGGTGTCGACGGGCGTGTCGGTCTTTTCGAAGCTGATGCCCACGCTCCTGAAGAGCTTGAGATTGTTGAGCCGGGCCTGCGTCCGCTCCACGTCCAGCACGTTGTAGAGCCGCCCGGGCTCTATGAAGCACGACTTGCTCAGCAGGCTCTTGTCGAAGTCGGTCTGGCAGCCGTTGTTGATGAGCACGTATTTGTCGAAGCTGACGGTGTCGGCCCTGACGGTGTCGGCATGATGCCCGTTGAGGATGAACACCACCGACTCTATCTTCGACTTCAGATGCGGCACAAGGCCCTTGCCCAGACGCTCGGGCAGCCTGTCCTTGATGAGCACCATGCTGTCGTTGACCGACTTGCCCGAATACGAGCTGTCGGCGGCAAAGTAGATGAAGTCTTTGTTGAAATGATAGTAGCCCGACTCCTGCAGACGCCGCGTGATGCGCTCGCGCTCCTTGTCGTGGCGTTCGCTGTCGAACGGGTCGCCCACGTGCAGCAGCGTGCGGGCGGTGTCGGCCATCACGGTCGGGCGCATCGTGTCGTCGTCGACGGTGAAGGCCATGCGGCTGATGCGGTAGAGCTGCCCCGGCTCGGCGCGGTAGACGACCTTCATCTTCTTCCGGCCCCTGACCACGGCCGTGTCTCTGATCTGAGCGTCGAAGTAGCCCTTGCTCCTGAGGAAGAGCGTCAGCTGCTCGGCGCTGCGCGTGCACAGCGTCGAGTCGTAGACCACGGGCGCTTCGCCTATCCGCCTCAGCCAGTTGTTGATGCCCTTGGTCTCGTCGTGCCCCGACAGGTTGTAGATGTTCAGATTCATCCGCCAGAACCCGAGAATCTTGACGTTGGGCTTCTGACGGACGTAGCGCATGGCCTCCTCGTGCGATATGTGGCGCGGCAGATTGTCGATGTCGACGTCGGTCAGCAGATATTCGCCTTCGTTCACATACTTTGTCGACTTGCACGCCGCCAAGGTAGCTATCGCTGCCAATGCCGTATATAGTAATCGCTTACGCATCAAGGTCCGGAAAAAAATGTCTGTGTGCCTAATCGTTGCCAAAATTATCTTTTTTTCGAATCATATAGCCTAATTTTGCGCCCCATGTGTACAATGTCCAACACCAGGCAATGATCAGCATCAACAAGAAGAAACTCATCAGACAGCTGCAGACCAAAAAAATGCGCGACTCGCAGTCCAGATTCGTGGCCGAGGGCCGCAAGCTGGTAGCCGACCTGATTGCCGGCGGAATGCGCCCCAACTACATAGCCACCGTCGAGGGCAGCGATGCCATGGCCGGCGTGGCCCTTCCGGCCGGCGTGGAGTGCGTGCAATGCACTGAGGCCGAGATGAAAGAGGTGTCGGGCCTGCGCACACCCTCGCCCGTGCTGGCCGTCTTCGACAAGCCCGACCATTCGGCCCTGGCGCGCCGCCGGCCGCAGTCGCTCGCGCTGGTGCTCGACGAGGTGCAGGACCCCGGCAATCTGGGCACCATCATCCGCATAGCCGACTGGTTCGGTATCGGCCTCATAGTCTGCTCCGACACCTGCGCCGACGCCTTCGGGCCCAAGGTGGTGCAGGCCACCATGGGCGCGCTTGCCCGTGTGGCTGTGGTCGAGGTGGACTTGGCCGACTATCTGAAAATCAACGCCGAGCAGTGGCATCTGCCCGTCTGTGGCACTTTCCTCGAAGGACGCAGCATCTATCAGGCCGCGCTGCCCGAGGCCGCCCTGATTGTGATGGGCAACGAGGGCAACGGCATCAGCCCCACGGTGGCCCAGTATGTGACCGACAAGCTGTTCATCCCGAGCTATCCTCCCGGCGCCGCCACGTCCGAGTCGCTCAATGTGGCCACGGCCACGGCTGTGGTGTGCAGCGAGTTCAGGCGGCGGCTGCAATAGCGCGGCCTCTCCGTGGTCGTACACGACGCCGGCCAACCGTCGCCCCTCGCGCTGCCGGCCATGCCGCAGCCCTATGCAAGACACGCCGAAGACACGCCGAAGACACACCGAAGACACGCCGTGCCGCCGCAAGGGGTTGCGGGGCGTGTCTCCTGGCCTTTCTTTTCCCCATGCCGGCGGTTCTGCCAGGCCGGTGCGTCGTTGCGTTTTTGCCAATCGTTTGCACATGATTTTTATTCTGTTTTCCGGGTTGAAGTTGGCGGATAATCGTTTGTGAATCAATACTTTATTACTGCGACGCAAATGTGAAAATTTATTTAAACAGCTTCCAAATAACCAAAAGGCTTACGCTTTTAGCATCAGTGTTATATTTTTGAAGTGCCAAAAAACCATGAATACTCGGAAATACATAGAACACAGTGGGGTAGTGGTCTCGGTATCAGATAGTTCGATAGGTGTCGAGATAGAGAGCCGGTCGGCCTGCAGCGGTTGCAGCGCCCGCAGTCTGTGCTCGGCCTCGGAGCAGAAGCGCAAGCTCGTCGAGGTCAGCCGCCGTGCCGACACTCCCGAGTGTGCCGTTGGTCAGCGGGTGGTGGTGCTTGGCGCGCTCTCGGGCGGCTTCAGGGCCGTGCTGATAGCCTATGTGGTGCCGCTGCTGCTGCTTGTGTCCGTGCTGCTGAGTTGCTCGGTGTGCGGCCTGGCCGACTCCGTGGCCGGCATTCTTTCCCTAAGCATTCTGATACCTTATTTTGCGGTGGTCTATCTGCTGCGGAAGAGGTTAAGCAATACGTTTATCTTTAAAATCAAAACTTAATAAATTAAAAAAATGAATGTTGTGTTGATAACAGTCATCGTGCTTGCTTTGCTTGGCGGTGTGGCATCCATCATTTTGTACTTTGTGGCGCAGAAATTCAAAGTCTTTGAAGATCCGAAGATCGGCGAAGTGGAAGCCGTTCTGCCCGGAGCCAACTGTGGCGGATGCGGATTCCCGGGTTGCCACGGCCTGGCCGAGGCCCTGTCGAAGGCCGACGACATCTCGGGCATGGGGTGTCCGGTGGGCGGCGCGGAAGTGATGTCGAAAGTGGCGGCCATCCTCGGCAAGGAGGTTGCGGCTTCGGCTCCCAAAGTAGCTGTGGTGCGTTGCAATGGCACGTGTGCCAACCGCCCACGATTGTTGAACTACGACGGCGCGCGCTCGTGCGCCATCCAGTCGGCCCACTTTGCGGGCGAAACGGGCTGCTCGTTCGGCTGCCTCGGCTGCGGCGACTGCGTGTCGGCCTGCACCTTCGGCGCCCTCGGCATGGACCCCGAGACCGGTCTGCCGGTGGTCGACGGCGACAAGTGCGTGGCCTGCGGCGCCTGCGTCAAGGCCTGCCCCAAGGGCATCATCGAGTTGCGCAACAAGGGGCCCAAGGATCGTCGCATCTGGGTTTCGTGCGTCAACAAGGACAAGGGCGCCGTGGCTCGCAAGGCCTGCTCGGCAGCCTGCATCGGCTGCGGCAAGTGTGCCAAGGAGTGCGCCTTCGGCGCCATCACGGTCGAGAACAATGTGGCCTACATCGACTTCACCAAGTGCAAGATGTGCCGCAAGTGCGTGGCCGCCTGCCCGACACACGCCATCCACGAACTCAATTTCCCGCCCCGCAAGGCCGAGCCCGCCGAGGCCGCTCCCGAGGCCAGGAATTGACGCTCGGGCAATCGTCGAGTTTTTGAAGTAACAGAATTAGTAACATAAACATCTATAACGTGTTAAAGACATTTTCAATCGGTGGCATACACCCGGCCGCTAACAAGCTGTCGGCCGGCAGTGCAATACAGGCGTTGCCTGTGCCCGAAGTTGTGAAAGTACCCGTAGCGCAGCATATCGGCGCGCCGGCACAGCCGGTGGTCGCCAAAGGCGATTCGGTGAAGGTGGGGCAGCTCATTGCCCAGTCGGCCGGATTCGTGTCGGCCAATGTGCATTCGCCCGTGTCCGGCGTGGTCGACAAGATCGAGGATTTCGTCGACGGCAACGGATACAGAAAGATGGCCATCGTCATCAAAGTGGAGGGCGACGAATGGCTCGAGAGCATCGACCGCTCGGCCGACATCAAACGCGAGATAACCCTTGAGCCGGCCGACATCGTCAAGAAGATCGGCGAGATGGGCCTCGTGGGCATGGGCGGCGCCACGTTCCCTTCGCACGTCAAGCTGTCGGTGCCCCAGGGCAAGGTGTGCGACGCGCTGATAATCAACGGTGTGGAGTGTGAGCCCTATCTGACCAGCGACCACCGTCTGATGCTCGAGAAGGGCGAGGAAATCCTCATCGGCGTCAGCATCCTGATGAAGGCCCTCAACGTGGCCAAGGCCTACGTCGGCATCGAGAACAACAAGCCCGACGCCATCGACCACCTGACCAGGCTCGCCGCCAGTTTCAGCGGCATCACCATCCAGCCTCTGGCACTGCGCTATCCGCAGGGCGGCGAGAAGCAGCTCATCGACGCCTGCATCGGCCGTCAGATTCCGTCGGGCAAGCTGCCCATCGACGTGGGCGCCGTGGTTCAGAACGTGGGCACGGCCTATGCCGTCTACGAGGCCGTCCAGAAAAACAAGCCGCTCATCGAGCGCGTGGTCTGCGTCACCGGCAAGACGCTTGCCCGTCCGTCCAACTTCCTGGTGCGCATCGGCACGCCCGTCGAAAAGGTGATCGAGGCGGCCGGCGGCGTCCCCGACGACTGCGGCAAGGTGATTGGCGGCGGCCCTATGATGGGACGCGCGTTCACGCACCTCGACGTGCCGGTCATCAAGGGCACTTCGGGCATCCTGCTCATGAGCAAGGCCGAGTCGCAGCGCGCCGAGCCCAGCAACTGCATCCGCTGTGCCAAGTGCGTCAGCGTCTGCCCCATGGGCCTCGAACCGTTCCTGCTGGCCAAGGTGTCGGCCAAGGGTCTGCTTGACCGCGCCGAAGCCGAGCACATCATGGATTGCATCGAGTGCGGCTCGTGCAGCTTCACCTGCCCGTCCAACCGTCCGCTGCTCGACTACATCCGCCTCGGCAAGGGCAAGGTGGGCGCCATCCTGCGCGCCCGCGCGGCAGCCGCCAAGAAGTGACCGACAGACGTTTTTTTCTAACGCGAAATCTAAACTGAATAAAAATACCAACGATGAATAAATTAACCATATCTCCGTCGCCCCACGTTCATGGCGGCGATTCGGTGAAGCGCAACATGTATGGCGTCATCATTGCCCTGTTGCCGGCCTGGGCCACCTCGCTGTGGTTCTTCGGCCTCGGCGCTCTGGCGGTGACGCTCATCTCGGTTGCGTCGTGTGTGCTGATCGAATTTCTGATTCAGAAGTTCGTCATGAAAGTGAAAACCACCATTTGCGACGGTTCGGCCGCCCTCACGGGTCTCATTCTGGCCTTCAACATGCCGTCCAACCTGCCTTGGTGGATTATCGTCATCGGCGCGCTGGTGGCCATCGGCGTCGCCAAGATGACCTTCGGCGGCCTTGGCCAGAACATTGCCAACCCGGCCATCCTGGCCCGCGTGTTCCTGCTCATATCGTTCCCGCAGCAGATGACGTCGTGGCCCAAGCCCGGCCAGCTCACGAGCTATGCCGACGCCGCCACGGGCGCCACTCCTCTCGGCCTGATGAAGGAGGCGCTGCGCGACGGCAAGTCGGTCAGCGAGGTGGCTGATCTGCCCTCGACCACCGACCTGCTGCTGGGCAACATGGGCGGCTCGCTCGGCGAGGTTGCCGCCATAGCGCTGCTCATCGGCTTCGTCATTCTGCTGGTGCGCCGAATCATCACTTGGCACATCCCGGTTGCCGTCCTCGGCACCATAGCCGTCCTCTCGGCCATCTTCTATCTGGCCGACCCGAGCGCTTATCCCAGCCCGCTGTTCCACCTGCTCACCGGCGGCGCGCTGCTCGGCGCCATCTTCATGGCCACCGACTATGTGACATCGCCCATGAGCCACAGCGGAATGCTGGTCTACGGTTTCGGCATCGGCTTGCTGACGTTCATCATCCGAACCTTCGGCGCATATCCCGAGGGCATGTCGTTTGCAATCCTGATCATGAACATGCTGACTCCGCTTATCAACACATATTTTAAACCGAAACGTTTTGGGGAGGTAGCTACGAAATGAAAAAGTTAGAATCAACATTACTGAACATGGCACTGGTGCTGACATCGGTGTCGTTGGTGGCCGGTGCATTGCTCGGCTACATGAACCAGCTGACCGCCGAACCCATCCGCATCGTCGAGGCCAACACTCTGAGCAGCGGCATCAAGAAGGTGATTCTGGGCGGAGCCGAAGGCGAACTGACACTGACCAAGGTCGACACCGTGCTCAACGACAAGGGCAAGGTCGACTTCGTGATATATAGCACTGCCGACGCTTCGGGCAAGCCGCTCGGCACGGCCGTGCAGCGTTCCGAAAACGGCTTCGGCGGCCCGCTGACCGTGCTCACCGGCTTCGACGACAAGGGCACCATACTCGGCTACGAGGTGCTGAAGCATTCCGAGACGCCCGGGCTGGGCGCCAAGGCCGGCGAATGGTTCCGCAACAAGGGCAACATCATCGGCCGCAACCCCTCGACGCCGCTCAAGGTCTCCAAAGACAACGGCGATGTGGACGCCATCACGGCTTCGACCATCACGTCGCGTGCTTTCCTCAAGGCTGTCAACGCTTCGTATAACCATCTGTTTGTCGAACGCAATGCCAATAGTGGCGCAACAACTACCAAAGAATAATCAGAAAGGAGTATCAGAATATGAATAAGCTGAATATTTTGCTCAACGGCATCATAAAGGAGAATCCCACATTCGTGCTCCTTCTGGGCATGTGCCCCACGCTCGGCACCACCACTTCGGCCATCAACGGTCTGGGCATGGGCCTTGCCACCATGTTTGTGCTGATATGCTCCAACGTCGTCATCTCGCTTGTCAAGAAGCTCATACCCGACATGGTCCGCATACCGTCCTACATCGTGATTATCGCCACGTTCGTGACCGTGCTCGAGATGCTGATGAAAGCCTACCTGCCCGCGCTCTACGCGTCGCTCGGCCTCTTCATCCCGCTCATCGTGGTCAACTGCATCGTGCTGGGCCGCGCCGAAGCCTTCGCCTCCAAGAACACTCCGTTCGACTCGATGTTCGACGGCATCGGCATCGGACTCGGCTTCTCGGCCGCGCTGACGCTGCTGGGCACCGTGCGCGAACTGCTGGGCAGCGGCGCCGTCTTTGGCATCAAGCTCTATTCCGACGACTATGGCATGCTGGCCTTCGTGCTGGCTCCGGGCGCGTTCCTCGCACTCGGCTATCTGATCGCAATTATTAACCGCATAAAGAAGGCATAAGATGGAATACATACTGATAATCATCTCGGCAATATTCGTGAACAACGTCGTATTGTCGCAATTCTTGGGAATATGCCCGTTCCTGGGCGTGTCGAAAAAGGTGGAGACGGCCCTGGGCATGGGCGCCGCCGTCACATTCGTGCTGACGCTGGCCACCATCGTGACCTATCTGCTGCAGGTCTACGTGCTCGTGCCTTTCAAGGTCGAATATCTGCAGACCATATCGTTCATTCTTGTGATAGCCGCTCTGGTTCAGATGGTTGAGATTATTCTCAAAAAGGTGTCGCCCTCGCTCTATCAGGCTCTCGGCGTCTTCCTGCCGCTCATCACCACCAACTGCTGCATCCTTGGCGTGGCCATCCTGGTGGGCAACGGCACTTTCGACGCCAAAGGCCTCGAACCCACACTGCTGGTGGGCGTGGTCTACGCCATAGCCACGGCCATCGGCTTTGCGCTGGCGCTGGTCATCTTCGCCGGCATCCGCGAACATCTGGAACTGATGGACGTGCCCGAAAGCCTGAAAGGCACTCCCATAGCACTCATCTCGGCCGGCATTCTGGCTCTGGCATTCCTCGGGTTTGCCGGAATCGGAGCGGTGGCATAGCCATCGGCTTCGCAGCACCCGCCGACCGCTGCGTCTGACCTCACTCCAAGCCTTAAATTTCCAAGGCTTGGAGTGAGTTTTTTTTGCCGACCGACGCCTCGGCCGCCGGACCAATTTTATTAATTTTGTAAAAAAAAACTAAAGACACCGTTCATGGTCAAAGCCGTATTCTTCGACATCGATGGCACACTGGTCAGCTTCCGGACTCACAGCATCCCGGCATCGGCGCAGCTGGCCCTCGACATGCTCAGGCAGCAGGGCATCCGCGTCTTCATAGCCAGCGGACGGCACCTGTCGGCCATCAACAATCTGGGCAGCAACCGCTTCGACGGCTACGTCACCATCAACGGCGGCCAGACCATCATCGACGGTCGCGTTGTCGACATGCACGCCATGGAGGCCGACGACGTCCGCGGATTTGCCCGATGGGTCGAGACCGAGAGCCGCATGCCGTGCGTCTTCGTCCACCCCGACGGCATGGTGATGAACCGCAACAACCCCGACGTCGACGACCTCTTCGAGCTCCTGCACTTCCCCTATCCGCCAATAGCCGACCTGCGCCTGGCGGCCCGGAAGCCTGTGCTGCAGATAATAGCCTTCTTCGACGCCGCCTCCGAGCCCGCCGTCATGAAGCATCTGCCGCACTGCACCGCCACACGCTGGTATCCCACATTCAGCGACGTGGTGCCGCAGGGCATCAGCAAGACCGTGGGCCTCGACTGCATTGCCCGTCATCTGCACATCGACCCTTCGGAGATGATGGCTTTCGGCGACGGCGGCAACGACATCGAGATGCTGCGCTATGCCGGCACAGGCGTGGCCATGGGCAATGCCGACGACGCCGTCAAGGCCGCCGCCGACTATGTGACCACCTCGGTCGACGACGACGGGATAATGAACGCACTGAAACATTTCGGCCTGATACGCTAATATCTCAAAACCAAA
This sequence comes from uncultured Bacteroidales bacterium, assembly GCA_945607565.1. Lineage (GTDB taxonomy): Bacteria > Bacteroidota > Bacteroidia > Bacteroidales > Marinilabiliaceae > CALYZD01. The sequence goes on from CALYZD010000009.1 coordinate 34,689, forward strand.
GTCATGAATATTGATACACTGACGTTCAACATGTTCGGCGAGCACACCTATCTGCTCAGCGACTCCACGGGCCGTTGCGCCATTGTCGACCCCGGCAACAGCACCCCGGCCGAAGACGAATATCTGAGCCGGTTCATCGCCGCCAAGGGCTATCGTCCTGAAGCGATGTGGTTTACGCATCTGCATCTCGACCACACTTTTGGTAGCCAATATGTGGCCGACACCTACGGCCTCACGCCCGTGGCCCACGCCGCCGACCTCAAGCAGCTGGCCCTGACGCCCAAGGCCGTGGCTGCGTTCGGACTGCCGCCCATGCCCGCGCCGGCCGCCGTCAGCACCTTTTTTGCCGACGGCGACACGATCCGCTTTGGCCGCACCGAACTGACCGTCCTGCACGTGCCCGGGCACTCGGCCGGCTGCGTGGCGCTCTATTCGGCGGCCGACGGCGTCTGCCTCTGCGGCGACACCGTCTTCCGCTTCAGCGTGGGTCGCACCGACATGCCCGGCGGCAACGGCCGTCTGCTGCTGCAAAGCATCCGCGCCAAACTGCTGACCCTGCCCCGCACCACGCGGCTGCTGCCGGGCCACGGCCCCGAAACCACCGTGGGCGACGAAATGGCCTTCAACCCGTATCTGAACGCCGTCTGACGGCCGATTAATAACCCATTAATCACCCATTTTACCACTCAGCAAAATGATTATTCTGCCCAACGCCAAAATAAATTTGGGGCTCAGCGTCGTGGAGCGCCGCCCGGACGGCTATCACAATCTCGAAACCGTTTTCTATCCGATTCCGCTGCACGACATGCTCGAAGTGGTCCTGACCGACGGCCCGGAGCCCTATCGGTTCAGCAGCAGCGGTCTTGCCATTGCCGGCGACCCCGAAAAGAACATCTGCGTCAAGGCCTATCGCCGCGTCAGCGAGCGGTACCCGATTCCGCCCATCGGCATCTGCCTGCACAAGATGGTGCCCATGGGAGCGGGCCTGGGCGGCGGCTCGGCCGACGGCGCCTACATGGTGCGCCTGCTCAACGACATGTTTGACCTGAAGATGACCGACGACGAGATGCGCCGCATGGTGGCGCCCATCGGTGCCGACTGCCCGTTCTTCGTCGACGCCCGGCCGGCCTACGCCACCGGCATCGGCGACCGCCTCGAGCCCGTCGGCCTCGACCTGGGCGGCTGGTGGCTGACGCTTGTCAAGCCCGACATTTTCGTGTCGACGGCCGAGGCCTATCGCGGGGTGACGCCAGGCCGGCCGCGGCACAGCGTGCGCGATGTGGTGGGGCTGCCCGTCGCCGAGTGGCGCGACAGGCTGGTCAACGATTTCGAGCAGACCGTTTTTGCGCTTCATCCCGAAATAGCCGGCATCAAAAGGAAACTATACGAGTGCGGCTGCGTATATGCGGCAATGTCCGGTAGCGGCTCGTCGGTCTTTGGTCTGTCGGCGCAACAAATCGATGCGGATTTTCCGGATTGTTTTGTGTGGAGCGGCAAATTATAGATAGTTTTATAGGTGGAAATCAGTTCGCAGTTATGTTGAGATACACGATAATAACGATTTTGTGTCTGTTGATGCCTTGGTATGGACAGGCCGGCATCAGCGTATCGTTCTCTGCTGCAAACGATTCGGCCGACGTCTGCCTCAAGCGCTCTGACCTGAAGCGGTTCCACTTCTGGAGCCAGTACATGCTCGGCGTCGCCACCGATTCCACCGAAGTCTATCTGGCCCGCTCCTACTATTGCAACAGCCTCGCCCTCTCGATTGGCGACACCCAGCCCGACAGCATCGAAGCCATGTCGATGAGCGTGCTGCGGCACTTCGCCGGCTCCACCACGCCCACGGCCCTCAAGGCCGTCGGCAACGCCTACATCTCGCTCGGCTATTGCAGCCTCAGCCGCAACGACAGCGAGGCGGCCATCAGCCACTTCAGCGACGCCCGCAACAGTTTCGAGCTCTGCAACCGCAGCGGCCGTGTCTTCGAGTGCATGTGGCAGATTGTCAACATCTACGTCAACTGCGGCAAGCTGGCCATGGCGGCCGAGATATGCGGGCAGCTCATCAGCCGCAGCAAGGAGCGCGGCGAGGACGACAACTACCACTGGGCGGTCTACAACATGTGCCGCATCTTCAGCCGCGCGCAGGACTACGCCAACATGAACAACTACGGCAACATCATCTGGTACGACACCACATATCTCGAAAAGCATCCGATCTTCAACATCGTCTGCCTCACCGGCCGCATCAACAAGGCAATGTACACCAAGCGGTTCGACCTGGTCCGTAAGCACTCCGAAGAGGTCGTGCGGATAAGCCGGGCGCGCAACGTGCCGCAGGTCAGCTACACGCTCTTCGCCTGCCTCGCGGCCGCCGTGGCCTGCGCCATCGACGGCGAGCTCGACAAGGCCCAGGCCTACTACGACGATGCCGAAGCCGTGGGCGCGTTCGTCGACGAGCGCAACCGCAACCTGTTTCACCTTGCGCACGTCAGCATCCTGATTGCCCGCAACCGGCCCGACGAAGCCCTGCGCTATGCCGACCGCCATCTCGACATCCATTCGGTCAAGGCCAACCACGCCATAGTCCCCGTCTATTTCAGCCTGATGCAGCGCATCTACACCGCCAAGAACGACTACAAAAGCGCCTACCGCCTGATGTGCGTCAACGACAGCTACACCGACTCGGTGTCGCATCTGTGCGCCGTGGAGCGCGGCATACATATGGAGACGACATTCCGCAAGGACGCCACGCTCATGCGCCAGAAGGAGGAGATGTACGGCAACCAGGTGGAGGTCGACAAGCGCCGGATGCTGCTGCTGATTCTGTTCGCCGCCACGGTTCTGATACTGGTGCTGTGGCTGTTGTACATCAACATAGCCCGCCGCAGATACACCAAGCGCAAGCAGGCCCAGCTGATTGAGCAGAAGGAGCGCCTCGAAGTGGAGGTGATGAGCCAGACCATCAGCCTGCGCAAGCAATACGACGAGATAAAGCGCAAGAACACCTCGATCATGGAGAGCATCGTCTATGCCGAGCACATCCAGCGCAGCATCCTGCCCAACCCTCAGGACCTCAACGTCGAAGGCGTCGAAGGGCTCTTCGTCATCTTTCGCCCAAAGGTGGTGGTCAGCGGCGACTTCTACCTCTTCATGTGCCGAGGCGGCAAACTGATGGTGGCCTGTGCCGACTGCTCGGGTCACGGCGTGTCGGGCGCGCTGATGTCGATGGTCGGAGCTACTATGCTCAACGATTTGTGCTCCAACAACATCAACCAGTCGGCCAGCCAGCTGCTGATGCGCATGGACACCCGCCTGAAATACATCATGACCAAGCACGACAAGTCGCACCGTCTGAAAGACAATATCAACATATCGGTATTGGTCTTGGACCTCGAGACCCTCAAGGCCAGCATGGCCGCCGCGCGGCAGCACATCTACGTCTACGGCCGCAGGGGATTCACCGACGTGGCCGGAGTCAAGCGCAGCATCGGCGCCAACAGCCATTTTGACTTGGGCGAATACGACTTTGTGGGACGCGAAGTGCAGCTCGAAAAGGGCGACTGCGTCTACATGTTCACCGACGGCATCACCGACCAGTTCGGCGGCCCCGAGCGCTCCAAACTGCTGCCCAAGCGGCTCAAGGAAATGCTGTCGTCGGTGACCGAGATGCCGGTGAAGGCGCAGCAGCTCGAACTCGAAAAAATGTTCAACGAGTGGCGCGGCGACAACGATCTGATAGACGACTCGCTGCTGGTTGGTTTGAAAATTTGAAGCACACGGAGAAAGACTGATGAACGGCAGACTTAACATACGGTTGGTATTCAGGACGTTGCTGACAGTGGCGGCGTTCGTGGCCGTGGCCTGCAGCCAGGACAGGCCGTCCAGGTCCAAGCGCGCCGAACGCACTGTGGACGAATATCTGCGGACTGCCGATGCCTTCTATGCCCGCAACGAAAACGACTCGGCGCTGAAATATCTCAACAAGGTGCTCGACATGTCGTTCGACAGCACGCTCTACTATTCGGTGCTGGTCAAGATGAGCTGGGCCTATCTGCAGAAGGACGAACGTCAGATGGCCGAAGTCATCGCCAAATGCGTCTACAATCACTACAACGGCCTCGGCACCGAAGGCCGCTGCGCCGACTACATGAGGTCAATCCGCATCCTGGCCGTCTGCGAGCGCGCCAGTGGCGACCATAAATCGTCGCTGCACTACATGCTTCAGGTCAAGCAGCTCTGCCACGAACTCGGCGACACGTCGCTCTACATCCTCTGCTGCTGCAACATAGGCAACACCGAACGCTTCCTGCGCAACATCACATCGTCGGTCGACTACTACAACCTCGCACTCAAGCTCTGCGACTCCGACCTCAAAAAGTACGGCAACCAGAAGGTCGAGGCGCTGCTGGGCCTGAGCAACGTCTACGACGACCTCTCCGACACGCTGACGGCATCGCAGCTGCTCAAACTCGACAAGCACGTGCTCGACCGCCTGCCCGACAAGGTCAAGTATCGCTACTACATCAAGAAGATGCGCATGGCCTTCAATGCCAAGAATTTCGGTCAGGCCGAAAAATATCACGGAATCACGCGCCAGCTCTGCGACAAGATAGGCACGCTGTCGTATAGGCAGAACTTCATCGACAATTCGTGCGAATACTACATAGCCCGCTGCTACTACGACTCGGCGCAGATGTGCCTCGAAGAGCGTAAAAAATACCTGAACGCCGAAAAGAACGAGGGCGTGCTCGACAACATCACCATTCGTCAGGTCGAAATAGACCTTGGCACAGGCAATTACGACCGCGCCGAATATCTGCTCATCAAGCATCGCTATTCCGACAATCTGATGCAGAACACCAAGGGCGTCATCCGTCTCGCCGCGCTGAGCGAGAGGCTCTATGCCGCCAAGGGCGACTACCGGCGTGCCTACAACGCCAACCAGTACTGCCGCAAGATCATTGATTCGATTGCGCTCGAAAGCCAGTCGAAGCTGCTGATGAGCAGGCAGATGCGCTACAAGCGCGAACTGTCGGTGCTCAACAATCAGCTGCAGATCGAGCGCGGCCGCCGTCATCTGGACCGTATGCTGAGGCAGCAGATAGCCTTCATCATTCTGATTGTAAGCATCATCCTGGCATTTCTGAGTTGGATGCTGCGCCGCCGCAACAAGATGGCTCACGAGCGCGAGATGATGATGGTGCGCCAGAGCAAGCTGCTCGAGTCCGAAGTGGTGCGCCAGACCACCATTCTCAACAGTCAGAGTGACGAAATTAACCGTCAGAATGCAAAAATACTGAACAATATCAACTATGCCGAGTGCATCCAGCGCAGCATTCTGCCCGACATTGATCATCTGCAGGCATTCCCGATTTCCGACTTTTTCGTCTACTTCAAGCCGCAGAGCATCGTCAGCGGCGACTTCTACTGGTTCATGCGCAAGGGCGACGACCTCTACATCTGCTGCGCCGACTGCACCGGACACGGCGTCCCCGGCGCGTTCCTGTCGATGATGTGCTGCACCATCCTGACCAACATCACCGAAGAGTCAGTCTCGCCCGTGCGGCTGGTCGAGGAGCTCGACGTGCATCTGCGCACCATGCTGCACTCGAATGTCGAGTTTTCGATGGTCGACACGATTGACATGGCCGTCATCGCCATCAACTGCCAGACCTTCGAGATGCGCAGCTGCTCGGCACGCCGCCCCATTTTCGTCTACCGCGGCACCGAGTGCATCGAGTTGCCGATGGTCCGCCGCAGCATCGGCGACAGCGAGCCCGAGTTCATGAAGCGCGACTTCACGGAGCACAAGTTCAGCCTCCAGTCCGACGATTGCATCTACATGTTCTCCGACGGCATCACCGACCAGTTCGGCGGCAACTCGGCCCGCCCCGAAAAGTTCAAGCTCAAGCGTCTGTGCCAGCTCTTCGACGACATCCACGGCATGCCGATGAGCAGCCAGAAAGACATGCTCGACCAGAGGCTGCAGCTGTGGCAGGGCAGCGAGGAGCAAACCGATGACATATTGGTGATTGCCATCCGAATCTGACCCCGGCCTGACCCGGAAAAAGCCCATGCTTTGAAGTTTTTCCGAAATTCGGAGAGCCTCCGCCAACGAATGTTGAAAGAGTTTGCTAATTATCTTCAAATGGTGTTATTTTGTGGCAAAAATTGATGAATATCACTGAAAACAAATTGGAATCGACAATGAAACAGATTTTTTCATTCCTCGTCATGTTGGCGCTGACCGGCATGGTTGCGGCCCAGACGCCCACGAAACCCGTGATGACATTCGAAAATGTGGTGCATGATTTTGGAAGCATAGCCGAAGATGGCGGCAATGTCACTTATACCTTTCAGTTCAAGAACGAAGGCGCGACCCCGCTCGTCATCCACAACGTGCAGGCATCGTGCGGCTGCACCACGCCCGAGTGGACCAAGACGCCGGTGGCTCCCAACGCCCGCGGCACGGTCAAGGTGACGTTCAACCCCACCAACCGCCCCGGCAACTTCAACAAGACCATCACCGTGACCTCCAACGCGCAGGCTCCCAACCTTGTGCTGCGCATCACCGGCAACGTCACCCCGCGCAAGCGCACGCTCGAAGACGACTATCCGACCCTGTTCGACAGCCTGCGCCTCTCCGACTCGCACGTGGCCATGACCAAGATGACGCCCGTGGAGACCAAAGTGGTTGACATAAAGTGCATTAATATATCGTCGAAGCCGCTGACGCCCGAATTCATCAACGTGCCGTCGCACATCAGGATGACGGTCAGTCCGGCCACCGTGCAGCCCGGGCAGACGGCCGTCATCACCACCACCTACGACGCCTCGATGAAGAACGACTGGGGCTTTGTGACCGACCAGATATATGTGATTTTCGACGGCGTCCGCAACTACAAGAACCGCCTGACCGTCAGTGCCACCATCGAAGAGAACTTCAGCAACCTGACCGAGGCCGAGCTGGCCGAAGCGCCCGTCATCGAATTCGACGACAAGGTGTTCGACTTCGGCACCATCCCGACCACCCAGAAAGTGGAGCACGACTACGTGGTGACCAACAAGGGTAAGAACGATTTGATAATCAGAAAGGTGAAGGCGTCGTGCGGCTGCACGGCAGTCAAGCCTGCCAAGACGGTCCTGAAGTCGGGCGAGAGCACCGAAGTGCACGTCACCTTCGACCCGCGCGGCAAGAACGGCCGCCAGAGCAAGACGGTGACCGTCATCTCGAACGACCCCAAGGCTTCGAACGTGATGCTGCGCATCCAGGGCACGGTCCAGAATGTGGATAGCAGCACACTGAAATAGAAATGTAGACACGATTTTAACTGAGAAATGTCGCGCCGCAACATGCCGTGGTGCGACATTTCTTTTGAACTGATGAAGAATTTTCTCGCATTCCTGCGGCGCGAAACGGTCTTTTCCGCAGCCACGCTGCTCGCCGTCGTTTCCGCCATCGCCGTCCCGCCCGACGCCGGCTATCTCCACTATGTCGATTTCAGAGTCCTGGGCATCCTCCTGAGCCTCATGATGGTGATGGAGGGCTACAAGCGCATCGGCCTTTTCCAGCACATGGGCCGCGCGCTGCTCCGCCGGGCGTCGACCGTCCGCCGGCTTTGCATCACGCTGATAATGTTGACTTTCTTCGGCAGTATGCTCGTCACCAACGACGTGGCGCTCATCACGATGGTGCCGTTTGCAATGCTGGTTCTGAGCCGTTCGGGCAACGGGCGCCACCTGATTCGGGTCATCGTCCTCCAGACCCTGGCCGCCAATCTGGGCAGCATGCTGACGCCCATCGGCAACCCGCAGAATCTGTACATGTACAATCTGTCGGGCCTGTCGGTGACGGGCTTCGGGGCCATAATGATGCCGTATTGTCTGGTGTCGTTCGTCATGCTGGCACTCTGCGCCTTCGCTTTCCCGAGCTGTAAGGTCGAAATGACGCAAGAGCCTGAGCCAAAGCCCGATGTGAGGCTGGTGGCGGTCTACACGCTTCTGTTCGTGCTCTGCCTTGCCACCGTTGCGCGCCTCGTCCCGTTCGTGGTGTCGTTGGTCATGGTAATTGCTGTCGTTTGGGTTGTCGATAGACGCATTTTTGTCAGTGTTGACTATTTTCTGATTCTGACATTCGTCTCGTTTTTTGTGCTCACCGGCAACATTCAGCGCATCAGCGGCATTCGCGACTTCTTGTGCGGAATAGTGTCTGGCAATGAGGTGATTACGGGCATAGCGGCAAGCCAGATAATCAGCAACGTGCCGGCGGCTCTGCTGCTGTCGGGCTTCAGCGGCAACGTGCCTGCGCTGACGGTCGGGGTCAATCTGGGCGGGCTCGGGACGCTTATCGCATCCATGGCAAGCCTCATTTCCTACAAGTTTTTCGCGCATTCCTACAACGACGCCAAAGGGCGCTACCTTGGCATCTTCACCATGACGAACGTCATTTTTCTGACAGCACTGATGATTTGTCATTGGCTGATGAACTGACGCCGGCGCACAATTAAAATCGGGCATCATGGGCCGCACAATCAACAAAATGACTACATTCGCAGCAGTCAAGGCGTCGAACGAATGCCGAATACCATTGCAAAACAATCATTTTCAATAATTTATCCATGAAAAACAAACTCGGAATATGTGCGGTTTTCGCTATGACCGCGACACTTTTCTCGTGCCAAAACAAAAGCTACACCATCAACGGCGAAATAGCCAACGCCACCGACGGCAAAATCATTTCGTATCTGATCGACACCGTTGACGGCCTGACACCGACCGACACCGCCGACCTTGTTGACGGCAAATTCACCCTCACCGGCAGCGTCGAATATCCCGAACTGATGTATCTGCTCATCGAGGGCAGCAACTCGCCGATAGTCCTGTTTGTCGAAAACGCCGACATCAAGCTGGTGGCCGATGCCGAAAACCTCGAAAACGTCAAGGTCGAAGGTTCCGACCTGGCACTCCGGTTCTTCAGTTTCGCCACCGAGATGCCCGACCATCAGCGCGCCATCGAGCTCCAGCAGGAAGGCCAGGCGGCATTCTTCAAGGGCGACACGCTCCGAGTGGAGGAGATTTCGGAGGAGATGCGCATGATCCGCGAAAACCAGCAGAGCTATATGCGCAAGTTTGTGGCTGACAATCAGGGCAATGCTGTTGGCCTGTTCATGTTCCTCAACCTCATGGGCATCTACGACGAAGACGAAGTTGAGACGATGGTGGAGAGATTCAAAAGCAGTCAGCCCGACCACAAATACACCAAAATGCTGATAAGCTATTTCAACACGCAGGCAGCCAAGGCCGACACAGAGCCGACGGTCAGCGTGGGCGACGCTGCACCCGACTTCACCCTGACCGACAAGGACGGCAAGGCGGTGACTCTGTCGTCGTTTGCGGGCAAATATGTGCTGGTCGACTTCTGGGCATCGTGGTGCAAACCCTGCCGCGCCTATACGCCTAAGCTGATGGCCACCTACGACAAGCTGAAGGACAAGGGCCTGGAGCTCATCTGCATCTCGCTCGACGAGGACGAGGCAGCCTGGCGCGAGGCGATGGCGGCCGACAACATGGCCGGCAACCAGCTGCGCGAGACTGATAACGCGGTGGCAGCCAAGTATCAGGTCTACACCATCCCGGCCTCGTTCCTTGTGGCACCCGACGGGACGATTGCAGCCATCAAGACCGGCGATGCCGAAGAGTTTCTGGGCCAGGTGGTGGACGCCGTGAAATGACCGCCCCACAGAGGCCAAAGCATCAGGCTCCCAAACGATTAGACGTCGTTTCGGGAGCTTTTTTCGTATGGGGCGGCGCGGCCGGGAGCTTAAATATTTTTAACTCAGCCGGCCTATTGGGGTATTGCGCTGGAAGATAGTCTGTTGCGTCGAAACGCTTGTTGCCGCCAACCGACAGCGGGGCACAAAAGGGAGCAAAATTTTGGTCGGTAAAAACCGATGCGCTTATCTTCGCGCCGTCAAACATTCGGACCGCGATGGCCGTTTGCCAGCAATCGGCCATCGTATTGTGCCTCAGCTAAAAGTAGCGTGCGCCGCGGTTCGAGAAAACGATAACATGGTAAAAATTAAACACTGCATTCCGATTGGCCTTGGCGTGGTCTTATCGCTTTCGTCGGCCAAAAACGACAATTCAGAACAGCTAATGAGAGAATCCCTGTCGTCGATCTACGGCGCCGAAATGCTGGACGGCAGACAACTACCTATCGACTCGCTGAGCGGCCGGATGGTGCTGCTCAACTTCTGGGCCTCGTACGACGCCGAATCGAGAATCAACAATTATCGTCTGGTCGACATGTCCGAAAGATACGGGCAGACCACCTTCTGCCGGGGCAACGGGCTGAAGGTCGTCAGCATCTCGCTCGACCGCTTCCGCTCGCCGCTGCGCAAGGCCATTTCGATGGACGGCACGCAGGACTTCTATCACATCTGCGATTTCAAGGGCAAGGATTCGGACATCCTGAAAGACTTTGGAGTCAGTTCACCCATCAATATCCTCATTGACGCCGACGGAAATGTCGTTTCGCGCGATTTTGAACTCGAGAATATCGAATCGACGCTAAATTTGCTGGCCGAAAACAAATAGGAATTGATAAATGAAGCGACTATTGAATCTGAGAAAAGCAATCCTGACACTGCTTGCCTGCCTGACGCTGGCGGCCAGCGCCCAGACGACAGGCCTGGCAGTGGGGCAGAAGGCGCCCGAACTGTCGTTCCACGACGGCTACGGCAAGCTCCACAGGCTTTCGGACCTGGCCGGCAAGGTCGTCCTGATTGACTTCTGGGCGTCGTGGTGCGGCCCCTGCCGGGCCGAGAACCGCTCGGTGGTCGAGGCCTACAACACGTTCCGCAACCGCACCTTCACGGCCGGTGACGGCTTCACGGTCTACGGCGTCTCGCTCGACGTGAAGAAGGAAAACTGGCTCAGCGCCATCGAAAGCGACGGCCTGGTGTGGCCCGACCACGTGTGCGACTATGGCGGATGGCGGAGTTCGGCGGCCCGCGCCTACGGCGTCAACAGCATCCCGTGCAACTGGCTGCTCGACGGCAACGGCGTCATAATTGCCCGGAATCTGCGCGGGGCGGACCTGACGCAGATGCTGACTTCGATTCTGAAATGACACGGCGTTTCTGACACACGCAGAAAAAACTACAAAAGGCGGCTCCGGCTGCCTTTTTTTGTGCACTCCGGCATGAAAAAAAGTCATGCCGCGCACTTTGGCAAGGTAGTTGCACAAAAGATATGCGGAATTTGATAATAAGCATCAGAATAATAATAACTTACACGATATGAACAAATCAGGAGCAAACACAGATTCGGAAGAAAAGGAGTTGAACACGGACAAAATGTCAGAAATGGCGGATAAGACTGACAAAGCGTCGGAAGAATCTGCCAAAAATGCAGAACAGGAACAGCAGCCGTCCGAGCCTGCCGCCGAGGCCGC
>CALYZD010000010.1 GCA_945607565.1 uncultured Bacteroidales bacterium
AAATATTCGCTAATTTAATTCAACCAACAAGTTGATGATGATTTCTTGTTCCATATACCTTTTTATAAATGATCCGTTTTCAGAACCACCTCAGCCCGAGTATCAGCATCCCCGCACACAGCCCCACCGACAGGCAGGCGGTCAGGAGTGCCGCATCCACAAGTCGGCTGAAGGCGCACAGATAGTGCCGGTCCATCATGTCGCTGACGGCGTTGATGTAGGGCACGCCCGAGATGAGGTAGAGCACGCTTGTGCCGAGGGCGATCTCGGGCGTCGTGCCCCAGCCGAACACATGCCCGCCGGCACTGATGGCGGCCGAGAAGAACGAAGCGCACAGAAAGGTCAGCCGCACGTCGCGTCCGGCCTCCAGCATCAGCTGCTTCAGCCGGTAGCCGGCGAGCGTGGAGACGAACACGAGCAGCATGGCCACAGCGTCGCCGCCAAACAGCCGGCAAAAAGCGGGGTTGGCGAGGCTGGCCAGCGTCAGCACCTCCCATTTGCCGGTGGGGCGGGTCCGGGTGATGAGCCCGAACAGCTCCCGGGCGGCGGGGTAATCCGCTTTGCCGTCGGCCACCTCCCAACTGAGGCGGCTCAGCCGGGCATTGAGGTCAAAACTGATTCCGCGCCGCTGCACCTTGCGCACCGCCATGCGAGCATCCGCCGCGACGCCTCGCCAAACCGCCACCTGCACGTGCGAGGGCATGATGGTGATGTCGCCCTGCATGCCGAACGCCGCAACCATCCGGTCCACGTTCTTTTCGATGCGGATGCAGGTGGCGCCGCAGCCCAGCAACCACGAGGCATATTCCGCAAGGAACACGGCGGCCTGATGCGCGGTTGGCAGGGACGGCGAGGCTTCGTCATTACAAGTCATCACTCATCCTCCATCACGTCCCACGGACAATAAGACACTTCGCGCGGCAGACGCGTCCGCCCTTGGCGGAGGGGCGGCACTTCTCGCGCAACTTCCGGACGGCGTTCGACACAAATGCGCACAGTAGCACTCCCACTATCGCGCACCACACAATCATTGGCTGGCTCATACCTTTTGGTTTTTCTTGTTTTAATTGACGGGGCAAGGTATGGCCGGCCATCGAGGTTCCAAAGGCATGTTTAAGGGATTTTCCGATATGTGCTATCGGCCCGGCGGATAGCCACGCAGGCAAAAAATCCTTGCAGACGGATCACAACAAAAACGCCACCCTGCCCCGAAAAAAAACGAGTGGGCAGGGTGGCGCTTAAACTTTATTTGATTGTGTTGCAGATGCTTGGGGCTATTCGCCGCTCTTGCCGTAGTTGGGCAGGACGCGGGCGCTGGGGTCGTTGACATTGCAGTTGTCCCACTCTTTGTTGGGCATCCAGAAGTCTTTGATGGTCTCGGCGCGGCCTGGGAAGTGCTCTTCGAAAATCTCGCGATAGAGCAGCGACTCTTTCGAGATGGGCGGCACGTGGGTGTATTTCTTGCGTTTTTCTTCGAACTCGGCGTCGGTATACATCTCCTCGGCATAGCGCTTCAGGTAGTCGACCGAGCTGTGGCCCACGGCGTCGGAGAAGGCGGCCTTTTCGCGGTAGAGAATCTCGCGGGGCAGATAGTCGCCCTCGAAGCTCTTGCGCAGCAGGTATTTGCCCATGCCGGTGCGGTTCATCTTCATTTCGGGCACGATGGCCATGACGTATTTGACAAAGTCGATGTCGCCAAAGGGGACGCGCGCTTCGAGCCCGTTGGCCGAGATGCAGCGGTCGGCGCGAAGGACGTCGTACATGTAGAGCTCGCGGATGCGCTTGGCGGCTTCGTCCTGGAAGGCTTGTGCCGATGGAGCAAAGTCGGTGTATTTGTAGCCGAAAAGTTCGTCGCTGATCTCGCCCGTCATCAGCACCTTGACATCGCTATGCTCGCTGATGTATTTGCAAATCAGATACATGCCCATCGACGCGCGGATGGTGGTGATGTCGAACGTCTCGATGAGATAAATCAGGTGGTGGAGCGAGTTGAAGATGTCCTGACGGCTGAAGAGCACTTCGGTGTGGCGGCAGCCGAGATAGTCGGCCACGATGCGGGCGTATTTGGTGTCGATGGGGTCGTCTTCGATGCCGATGGCGAACGTCTGGATGGGCCGCTTGATGATTTTGGCGGCGATGGCGCACACGAGGCTCGAATCAAGGCCGCCGCTGAGCAGGAAGCCCACGGGCACGTCGCTCTGGAGGCGCTTGGCCACGGCGTCGGTCAGCAGCTTGTTTATCATCTTGCAGGCCTGGGCCTCGGCCACGTCGATGGGCTTGTCGACGTGGGCAATGTCGATGTAGGGACGGATGTCGTGGCCGTCGTAATAGTGGCCGGGCGGGAATGGCATGACGGTGGTGCAGAGCTTGTGGAGCGCCTTCATCTCGGAGGCGAAGGCTATCTGGCCGTCGGGCGTGTAGCCGTAGAACATTCCGCGGATGCCGATGGGGTCGCGGGCGGCAAGATACTTGTCGGTACGGGCGTCGTAGATGACGAGAGCGAACTCGCCGTCGAGCGAGCGGGCGGCCTCTTCGATGCCCTTGTCGAGATAGAGCGGGATGATGGATTCGCAGTCGCTGCCCGACTTGAAGGGGAAGTCGGCGTACTGCTGTCGGAGCTGCGGGTTGTTGTAGATCTCGCCGTTGCAGGTCAGATAGACGTCGCCGTAGGTCAGCGGCTGGTTGCCGGCGGCCGACACGTCCATGATGCTGAGGCGGTGGAAGGCCATCCAGCCTCGGCCCAGCGAGACGCAGCAGCTGTTGTCGGGTCCGCGATGTTTGATTTTATATGTTTCATGAGCAAATCGGAGCGTGGTTTTCGGATCGCTACCGGTGTAAACAGTAAATCCACACATATTATGTCGGTTTTTGTTATTATTTATTTGTTATTATGCCGCAAAAGTAATTATTCGAAATAAAAAACAAGAAAATGATTACAAATAATAAGTTGCATTTTTATACATTGATGCATATTCTTCATTTTCGGGTTTTGCCTGTTTCAGGCCAGCACCCCATCGCCGGCAGGGTATGTCGGCACAATAACACATCGCAATCGACACACCACCCCATCGACACAGACACCATGCGGCCGCAAAGCGCGCATCTTTTCCAGACCACCCCCCCGATACGAGATTTTTTCGCCACGGCACTATTTATAAGAAGTATAAATAATGGCCGAACGCTCAGTGATGAACTATTTTTTTGCAATTTTGTGCGATTTTTTGGTTGAGTGTTAATAAATAAACATTCATTTATACAAAAGGAAACAAAAGAAGAATAGCTTAATAGACTGAAAATGAACTTAATTGTTAGCAAAGAGTACTTTTCCGAAAATGTGGTGAAGCTCGAAATCGAGGCACCACGCATCGCGAAAGCGCGCCGCGCGGGTCACTTTGTGATAGTGCGCGTAGGCGAAAATGGCGAACGCATTCCGCTGACCATAGCGGGTTCGGACACGAGCCGCGGGACGATAACGCTGGTGGTTCAGCGCATGGGCGTGTCGTCGCGCAAACTGACCGACCTGAACGTGGGCGACAGCGTGACCGACGTGGTGGGCCCGCTGGGTCAGGCCACCAAGATAGAAAAGGTGGGCACCGTGCTGTGCTGCGGCGGCGGCGTGGGCGTGGCTCCGCTGCTGCCCATCATCGAGGCGCACAAGGCTGCGGGCAACCGCGTGGTGAGCGTGATAGCCGGCCGCACCAAGGACCTCGTGATTCTCGAAGAGCAGGTGCGCCGCTCGTCGGACGAACTGATAATAATGACCGACGACGGCTCGTATGGCCAGAAAGGCCTGATAACCGAGGGCATGGAGCAGGCCATTGCCAAAGAGAAGATTGACGAAGCCGTCATCATCGGCCCCGCAATCATGATGAAATTCGCGGCGCAGACCACCCGCAAGCACAACATCCCGTCAATCGTGAGCCTGAACACCATCATGGTCGACGGCACGGGCATGTGCGGCGCCTGCCGCGTGACGGTGGGCGGCAAGACCAAGTTCGTCTGCGTGGACGGCCCCGAATTCGACGCCCACGAGGTGGACTTTGACCAGATGATGATGCGCCTGTCGGGCTACAAGGCCGAAGAGCAGGCTGCGTTGAAAGATTTTTCGGAACAGCAACAGAAGAACAACTAACTGAAGATTATGGCTATTGACGAATCAAAAATAAAGGCAGAGCGCGAATTGCCTTGGCGTGTCGAAACGCGCAACAGCATGAAACCCAAAGACAGAATGGCGATTGAGCGCGTCAGAATGCGCGAGGCCGACCCCGCCGAACGCAGCCGCACCTACGAGGAGGTCAACCGGGGCCTGACGCTCGAAGAGGCCGTGCAGGAGTCGCACCGCTGCCTCGACTGCCCGCAGCCGCTGTGCATGACCGGCTGCCCGGTCGAAATCAACATCCCGAAATTCATCAAGAACATCGAGCGCGGCGAAATACTCGAGGCCGCACGCACGCTGAAAGAGACCAGCACCCTGCCGGCCGTGTGCGGCCGCGTGTGCCCGCAGGAAAAGCAGTGCGAGTCGAAATGCATCTACCACAAGCAGAACAAGCCCGCCGTGGCCATCGGCTACCTCGAACGGTTTGCCGCCGACTACGAGCGCGAATCGGGCAATCTGTCGGTGCCCGAGACGGCCGCACCCAACGGCATCAAGGTGGCCGCCATCGGCTCGGGCCCTGCCGGCCTGACCTTTGCCGGCGAGATGGCCAAGAAGGGCTACGACGTGACGGTGTTCGAAGCGCTCCACGAAATAGGCGGCGTGCTCAAATACGGCATTCCCGAATTCCGCCTGCCCAACAGCATCGTCGACGTCGAGATAGAATCGCTGCGCAAGATGGGCGTCAAGTTCGAGGCCGACTTCATCGTGGGCAAGACGGCCACCATGGACGACCTGCGCGCCGAGGGCTTCAAGGCCTTCTTCGTGTGCTCGGGCGCCGGCCTGCCCCGCTTCATGAACATCCCGGGCGAGAACTACCTCGGCATCATGAGCTCTAACGAATATCTGACCCGCGTCAACCTGATGCACGCGGCCGACAAGCGCTACGACACGCCCGTCTTCTTCGGCAAGAACGTGGCCGTGATAGGCGGCGGCAACACGGCCATGGACAGCGTCCGCACGGCCAAGCGCCTTGGTGCCGAGCGCGCCATGATAATCTATCGCCGCTCGATCGAAGAGATGCCGGCACGCCTCGAAGAGATTCACCACGCTCAGGAAGAGGGCGTCGAGTTCATCATGCTGAGCAATCCGGTAGAATACACGGCCGACGAGAAGGGCCGCGTGAACGGCGTCAACGTGCAGAAAATGAGACTAGGCGAGCCTGACGAACGCGGACGCCGCAGCCCGGTGCCCATCGAGGGCGCCATTGAGCACATCGACATCGACCTTGCCGTGGTGAGCGTCGGCGTGTCGCCCAACCCGCTGATACACAATTCGCACCCCGAACTCGAAGAGACCGCCAAGGGCACGCTTGCCGTCAACGACGAGACCCTGCAGACCACCTGCAGCGACGTGTTTGCCGGCGGCGACATCGTGCGCGGCGGCGCTACCGTGATTCTTGCCATGGGCGACGGCCGCAAGGCTGCCGCGCAGATGGACAGCTATCTGCAGAGCAAGGCATAAGAGAACAGCAAAAACACGAATAGACCGAGCCGCTTCCGGAAGAGAGTCATCTCGACCCGGAAGCGGCTCACTTTTTTTTCACCCGCCCGCGCGGCGCTAAAGTTTGACGTTGAACTGGGCTCTGAGCCCGAAGGTGGGCGCGCCCGTCGAGGTGGCGTTGGTCACGCGCCAGACGGCGTCGAGCCTGAAGAAACGGAAGATGTTGTCGAAGCCGGCGTTGAGCTCAAGGTAGCCGCCGTCGAGCCCCCTGAGCGTCGCGGGCATGTCGAGCATCGCCCTGTGCCTGTCGGACAGCGAGCCGAGCATCGCCTTGAAGCCCACCACCTCGCGCAGACCAAGGCGGTTGGCGCGCGGAAAGAGGTGGAGCAGGCGGCCGTTGAGGAAATAGTCGACGTAGGCGTAGACGTATTTGTCGTGGACAAACTCGAGATAGTCGAGCATGTTGAAGTCGTAGCGATAGAAGCCGTAGGTCTTGTTGCCGCGCGGCAGTTCGAGCTGCGTGTAGGGCAGCCGGCCGAAAATCATGCCGCCCTCCACGGCATAGTCGAGCTCGGTCTGGCCCAGGAAGACGCGGTGCTTGACCGTGGTGTGGAAGCGCGCGTAGAGGTTGCTTTTGCTGCCGGCCTGGGTGTGTCCGCCGGCCAGAGTGAAGTGCAGGATGGGATAGTCGGTCGACATGTACATTCGCATCGTCCCGTCCTCGATGTATTTCTCCTTGAAACTCAGACGCGTGTCAATCAGCAGTTCCTGCTGCTCGACGCGGCCTATGCCGGCGCCGCCCTGCGCGAACGGATAGAACGGCGGCGAATACTGCCAGCGGGCCGACGCGCCGAAGCGTGTGCTGAAGCCGTCGAACCACTCGTGGGCGTAGTCGAGCGAGAGCTTGCGCTCATACATCAGCTCGTCGACCTCGTCGCGCTGGAAAAGCATCGATATGATGTTGCTCTCCGACGTGGTTATCATGTTCTCGTAGAGATAGAGGATGTTCTCGTTCTCACCTATCTTGACAAGGCGGTCGTAGTACGAGAGCTTGAGCACTCGCCTGAAAGGGTTGTCGAACCGATAGCCGGCCTCGCCCTGCAGGGTGCCGCGCCCGTTCCTGGTGCCGATGCCCACCACGCCCATCAGGTTCCAGCGCTCGCTTATTTCGCTGCTGGTGCGCGCGCCGATGCCGAGGTGCACGCCCTCGACCTTGTTGGTGTTGAAGAGCTGCATCATGGGGCCCAGCTCGAATCGGCCCATGTCCCAGAATCCGGTGATGCCCATCTTGGCCGCCGTGTTGAAGGCGCGGACGGTCCCGACATTGTTGAGAGAATCTATCGAAAGCGTCGACTTGAGGTCTTCGGCCGACAGCTGCTCGTGCCGGCGGCTGTTCCAGAAGGCCGTGTCCTGCGTGGCATAGCCGGCCACCTTAACTGTCTCGAAGGTCAGCGCCTTGGAACTGAGTTCGATAGGCTCGGGCGGGTCTATCTCCACCTTGCTGCTCGAATTGTGCATCCGGCAATATATCTCAAGGCGTTTCTTGTCCGAATTGATTGGCATGTAGTCGATGTGCGCTTCGAGAGTGTTGGTGCCGTAGAAGACCGCCGTGTCGGCCACAAGCTGATAGGTGCTGTTGATGTGCAGCTGCTTGACGAAGTTGATGTTGGTGTATTTCGGCATTGCCGCGTCGATGTCGAGCAGGGCGAAGCGCTTGTTGTCGATGCGCATATTGCCCTCAAAGGCAAGGTCGCCCTCGTTGCGCGGCTTGAACTTGACGGTGTAGATTTTGGTGCTGTCGGCCGTCAGGACGCTGTCGGTGATGTAGAACTTATAGTAGGACAGCGCATTGTCGGCTATCGGGCTGACGAAGCCGACGGTCAGGATGCGCACCACGTTGTCGTAAAACGAAATCTGCATGTCGAGCGCCGACGAGAATCCGCCTATTTCGTACTGCTTGAAGACGTCGAGCCCCAGCGTCTTGTCGGCTATCACGGTCGACTTGCGCTTCTCGGGCTGCTTCTGCAACTGGTTGAACGACAGCTGTTCCGAAAAATATACGGTCAGAAAGCGGTTGCTGTCGCTGTCGGCGCGCATCAGATTCGAGGCGCCGCGCAGAAGCCACGAGTTCATGGCGCGGTCGCTGATGTTGTTGAGCGAATATTCCCACTTGCTGTACTTTTCGAACTGCACCTTGTTGTGACGCTCCGGGTCGTTGCCGCGCTTGTGGGCTATCACGTTGCGGATGAGGCGGCGCGGCGCGTCGTCGGGCCTGACCTTTATCTCGTCGAGCGCCACGTTGAGCGGCACCAGAGCCACCACCAGCGTGTCGGCCCCGAAAGCCCCCAAGGGGAGCGTCCGCTCGCGGTAGCCGAGGTCCTTGAACGTTACGCTGTCGGTGCCGGCCGCTATCCGAAGCCGGAAAATCCCGTCGAAATCGGTGACCGTGCCGTTCATGCTGCTGCGCACAAACACGTTGGCAAACGGCACCGGCTCCGACGTCTCGCTGTCGACGACCTTGCCCACCAGCGTGCGCTGCGGCTTCTGCGCCAGGCCGACGGCGGGCAGCAGGACGGCCAGCAACGTCAGCAATGCCAAAGAACGGCTCTTGAACTTTTCCTTCGTCATCTTTCTAAAATCGCGCAAAGATAACTGCCGCCGGCATTAGCCATGCAACTACGTGTTTAAACATCATTAAATAATGTATGAATTGTTCATTGGCGCAGCAGTTTGCGCGTCATCGTGAACGGATTGGGCAGATGCTGCGGCAGCAGATGCTGATGGCTGGCGCGCGTGGGGCAGATGTCGATGCCGCCGCGGCGCGTGTAGATGCAGCTGACCGACATCTCGGACGGCGCAAAGGCGTCGAGCAGACGCTTGTAAATCATCTCGCATATCTCCTCATGGAAATGGTTTTCGCTGCGGATGCTCACCAGGTATCTGAGCAGCGACTCGGGTGTGGGCAGGCTGCGCCCCTTGATGCGCACAAAGGCGCTGCCCCAGTCGGGCTGACGGGTTATCTTGCAGTTGCTGCGCAGCAGGTGGGTCGACACCAGCATCTGCCCCGACCGTCCCGACGGCTGCAGCAGCGACGGATTTTCGGTGTAGCAGTCGAACTCGATGTCGGTCATCCCCGGCTCGTTTTCGAGGGCCATGAAGCCCGTGAAGTCGTACTGAATCTGCTGCTGGAAGGCCGTGAACGGGTTGACCCGCACCTTGGCACCCAGCAGCCGACTCAGGTCGGCGGCTATGGTGGCCGTCACCTGCCGCAGACCCTCGGCCGGCGTGCGCCCGATGCGCTCCATGTTGAACGAATTGAGGTAGAGCTTGAGCGACTTGCTCTCGACTATGCTGGGGCTCGATGCCGGATAGACGATCTTGAGGATGGCCTGCACGGGCAAGCCTTTTTCGGTCAGGAAGCCGAGCTCGTAGGCGTGCCAGGTGTCGAAGCCCACAAAGGGCAGGGCATCGTCGTCCAAGCCATAGAGGCTGCGATTGAGGCGGCGCGGCACGGCCACAAGTATTTTAGGATCATAGGTTTGCGGATATTCCACGCGGTGTCCGAGCACTGTCGACTCGACTTGATTGTTGTCTTCCATTTCGTATAATTTGCGTTTCTCGACGGACCCGGCCGGCGAACCGACAAAACAAAAAAGGGGCAGAATAACTTCTGCCCCTAACCCTTAAATCAGCTCGTTAACCAAATCCAAATCTATGAAAAAAATCTATGCTGCAAATGTAGTGTCTTCTGCCTTATCGAAGTATGAATCTATGTTAAACAACCTCAATTGTGGTTAACCGTCCGATTCAGACCCGTGAACCGTTGCTCTTGCGCTCAAACAATGTCTTCTACGTCGGCGGCGCCGTCAGGTTGCATTTGGCGCTGATTTTTTTTTCGAGGGAGCTGACGACGCGATGCTTGGCGCCGCTCACAAAACTCCCGGCCGCGCGCGCCTACGCCCCCGCTTTCCACTATCTTTGCCCGGAACCCAAAAACGGAATCTGAAACGTGATACGAATCATCCACACCGCCGACTGGCATCTGGGCCAGACGTTCTACGGCTACGACCGCGAGAGCGAGCATCGGCACTTCATGCGCTGGCTGACAGACACCATCGAAGAGCGGCAGGCCGACGCGCTGCTGGTGTCGGGCGACGTCTTCGACGTGGCCAACCCATCGGCGGCGGCCACCAGGCTGTTCTACCAGTTTGTGGCCGACGCCAAACGCCGCCTGCCACAGCTGCAGATAGTGGTCACGGCCGGCAATCACGACTCGGCGTCGCGGCTCGAAGCGCCTCAGGCTCTGCTCGATGCGATGGACACGCACCTGATAGGCACCGTAAGCAAGACGCCTGAGGGCGAGGTGGACGCCGACCGCATGATAGTGAAACTCAGAGGCAAGAGCGGCCGGACCGAGGCGCTCTGCATGGCCGTGCCCTACCTGCGTCAGGGCGACTGCCCCGATGCCGAGACGACGTCGGAGTCGGTCGGGCGGCTCTATGCCGAGGTGACGCGCCGCGCCTTCGGACAGCTCGGCGAGGGTCAGGCCGTGGTGGCCATGGGGCATCTGAGCCTGACCGGCGCGCAGCTGGCCGACAAGCTGGTGGGCGGCCTCGAAGGCGTGGACGCCGGCTGCTTCGACCGGCGGATATCCTATGTAGCTCTGGGTCACATACATCGCGCGCAACGGGTGGGCGACAATGCGGCCGTGCGCTACGCCGGGAGCCCCATCCCGCTGTCGTTCGCCGAAAAGGACTATCGGCACAGCGTCCGCCTTGTCGAAATCGACAACGGCAGGCTGACGGCCGGCGAGAGCATCGAGTGCCCACTGCTCACAAGCCTCATCAGCGTCCCGCCGCAACCGATGCTGCCGGCCGAAGTGCTCGCCCTGCTCGAGCGGCTGCCCGAGGCCGCCGGGGCGGATGCCGACAATGCGCCGTTTCTGGAGGTGAACGTCAGATTCGACGAGCCGGACCCGTTTTTCAGAAACTCCGTCGAGAAGGCCATTGCCGGCAAGCACGTGCGCCTCGCCCGCATCGAACTGGCGCGGGCGGCTGCGACTCCGACAGGCGAGCCGGCGGACGCCAAGGCCGCGAGCCTGAGCCCGCTGGAGATGTTCCGGAGCGTGTTTGAACGCCGCAACGGCTGCACGCCCTCGGCCGAAATGGAAAGAATGTTCAGCGCCGTGGTCGACGAAGTGACCTCAGGCACGGAACAGGACGCAGAAAAATCATAAACCAACACGTCATCAGCCATGAAAATACTCCGCATCAGCCTCTGCAACCTTGCGTCGCTCGAAGGCACGCATACCATCAACTTCGGGCAGGAACCGCTGGCGTCGGCCGGGCTCTTTGCCATCACGGGAGCCACGGGCGCGGGCAAGAGCACCCTGCTCGACGCGATGTGTCTGGCGCTCTACGGCAAGACTCCGCGCCTGACAGCGGCCAAGGGCACCAAAGAAAACATGATTGGCAACGAGATGATTAACATCAACGACCCGCGCTCCATCCTGCGGCGCGGGTGCGGCGCCGGCTGGGCGCAGGTCGACTTTGTGGCCGTGGACGGCAAGACCTACCAGGCCCGATGGTCGGTGAAGCGCGCCCACAAGAGCGCCGCCGAAAAGCTGATGAACGCCGAGATGGAGGCCGTGTGCATCGACACCAGGACGCCGCTGCAAGGCACCAAAACCGAGATTCAGGCAAAGATAGAAACGCTGGTAGGGCTTAAATATGAGCAGTTTACGCGGACGGTGCTGCTGGCTCAGAACGATTTCGCGTCGTTCCTGAAAGCCGACGAGAACACCAAGGCCGACCTGCTCGAAAAACTGACCGACACCGACATTTTTTCGCGCATCTCGATTCGGGTCTACGAACAGAACAAGCTGAAACAAAGCCATATGGACGAACTGCGCGCAAAGCTCGACGGCATCCGCCTGCTGACCGACGACGAGATGAACGCCCTGCAGGCCGACCTCGACAAGGCCCTGAACGACGCCGAACGCTGCCGGCGCGAACTGGACGAAACCAACGCTCGCATTGCGTGGCACGACGAGGCGGCGAAAATCACGAAACTATGCGAACAGGCCCGGGCCGAAATGGAGCGATGCCAGACCGAAGCCATGCAGGCCGCCGAACGCCGGGAACGCCTGGCCGATATTGAGGCGGCGCAGCACTCGCGCGAGATTGTGGCGCACATCGACAATGCCCGCAAGAACATCGCGCAGAACAACAATGCGCTGATTGCCAACCGAAAAGACATCACCACCAATGAAGCGTCCGCCCAAAAAGCCGAAGCCGAACGGGCGGCGGCCGGCGAAAAGATGCAGGCGTGCGTCGAGGAGGCGGCGGCGATGGCCGGGCAGCTCAAAGAGGCGCGCGCCCTCGACGCCCGCATCGAGGCCGAGGCGCTGCTGGCCATGCAACGCACCGACGAGCACGAAGCGCAGCGAAACAAGGCTGACGAGGCGGAAAAATCGGCACAATCGGCACAAAACGCACTGACCGAAATCATCCGAAAACTTGATGCAGAAACAGCCATGGTGGAGAGCATGAAGTCGAGGGCAGAGCTGTTTGCGAATGTGCAGACGGTGGTCGAGAAGCTGAATCAGGCCAAGGCGGCGAGGCGCACGGCGACGGAGCACGTCCAAAAAGCTAAACAAGCTCAGGACCAAATGGTTGAGCACGAGAAAACACGCTCCGAAAACGACCGTCAGACCGAAAATCTGCGGGCAAGAGTTGACGAACTGACGCAGAAAAGCGACAAGGCGGGCGAAGAGCTGCGCCGGACAGACATCGGCCAACTGCAAGAAAATATGCAACTTGCGCAGCAGGAAGCGGCGCGTCTGAAAATGGCGCTGATGCTTGCCTGCGAGTTCGCCGCCAAGTCGGCCGACACCAACGCCATAAAATCCGAAATATCAATCACTTGCGAAAACATCGACGCTATCCGGAAAGAACTCGACGCCGCGCAGGACAGACTGGCACAAGCCCGCGCCGACGCCGAAAAATGCGACGAACGGCTGAAGACGGCGCGCCAGTTTGCCACCGAGAACATCAGGCTGCTGCGGATGTCGCTGACCGAAGGCGAGCCATGCCCCGTGTGCGGCAGCACGCATCACCCTGACGCCGAGAAACTTGTGGACGACGTCCTGAAACAGCGCGAGGCCGAAAGCAAGACTGCCGACGCAAGGCGCGCCGAGGCCGAAAAGGCGGCGAGCGACTTGCAGAACCAACTGAATGCCAGCACGAACCGAAAGGAACAAATAGAAAAACGGCTGCTGCAGTTAGGCGGCGAACTGGACAGAACGCGCGCCAAGGCTGCCGAACTGAAAATTGACATCGAAGCCGAAAGCGTTGAAAATCTGACAGATGCCGAAAGACGAGCCAACAGTGAAAGCGAGCGTCTGAAAATGCAAATAACTGACTGGCAGCGCAAAAACGAAGATATGCAGAAATGCAACGGACTGCTGGCGCGAACACAGAACGAACTGTCTGAGGCTAAGCACAAAAGTCAGGAATGCGCGCTGAAGGTGTCGCAACTGAAGGCCGAAATGGAGTCGGCGCAGAAGACGGCGGCCGACGAGATGCGGCGAGCCGCAGAATGCCTCGACGATGCGGGCAGATTTTTCAGCAGACAGGAATGGAAAGAAAACTGGGAGTCGGCGCCGGACGAATTTGTGAAAACGCTGAAAACGAAAGCCGCCGAATATGACGAGCATCAGAAAAACGCAACCGCCTTGGCGGCCGAAGCCGAACGGCTGAAGACGGCGGCCGAGGCCGCCGGCAAGGCCGCCAACGAGGCCGGGCAAGCCGCCGCCGAATGTGCGCAACGGCTTAAAGCTCAGCTGGAAACGCTCAGCAATCTAAAAGAAAAACGCAAAGCGCTGCTCGGCGGACGCGAGGCTGACGACGTGGAGCGTGGGCTGGAGCGCAACAAAGCCGCCGCCCAAAAGGCGCTCGACGACTGCACCGAGCAGTGCACCACCATCCGCAACGAGCGCGACCGCATGGAAGGCATTGTGCAGCAGCTAAATAGCTCCATCGCGACGCAGCAGGACGAACTAAACGAAGCGTCGGCGCAGCTCGAAAAGTGGCTCGGCAAGTTCAACGTCGGGCGCCCGCGCAGCATCGACGAGGCAGGCCTGCGCCAGCTGCTCCAGCACGATAATCAATTTATTGAAAATGAACGCATTGCATTGGACAAAATCAGGCACAGCCTGACAATGGCCGAAGCCCAGCTGGCAGGCGCGCAGGAACGGCAGTCGGCTCACCACAGCCGCCCAGACCGGCCGACGGCCGAGCAGACGGCGGAAAGACTCGCCGAACAAGCGACGAAAATCAGGCAGGAGTCGGCACAGATTGACGAAAGACGCATCGGCATCAGGACCACGATGGAACAGCAGAAAAGCAACCAGCGCCTGCACGCCGAACGCATTGCCGAGCTCGAAAAAATGCAGTCGTCGGCGCGGCTGTGGCAGACCATGGCGGCCACCATCGGGTCGGCCAAGGGCGACACATTCAGGCGGATAGCGCAGAGCTACACGCTGCAGTCGGTCATCGGCTACGCCAACCGGCACCTGCAGAGCCTGTCGGGCCGATACGAGCTGCGGCAGATTCCCGACACGATGAACATAAAGGTGGTGGACCACGACATGTGCGACGAGGAGCGCAGCGCCAACAGCCTCTCGGGCGGCGAGTCGTTCCTGGTGTCGCTGGCGCTGGCGCTCGGTCTGTCGTCGCTGACGGGCAGCAACCTCAACGTGGAGTCGCTCTTCATCGACGAGGGCTTCGGGTCGCTCGACAGCCGCAGCCTCGACACCGTCATGGAAGCGCTCGAACGCCTGCAGATGCAGGGGCGCAAGATTGGCGTCATATCGCACATCGGCGAGATGCAGGAGCGGATGAACGTCAGCATCTGCGTCTGCAAGAACGGGCGCGGACGCAGCGGCGTGAAGATTGTGTCGAAATGACTCCCGGTCAGAAACAGAACCCGATTTTGATGCCCGAGGTGAGCGCCACGTTGCTGTTGCGGGTGCCGAAGAAGTCCCACAGCAGAAATCCGTGCTCGTAGAACGTGTCGCACTCCGTACCGAAGGCGCCGCCGATGCCCCAGTAGAGGTCAAGCGCCAGCCGGTTGCGTGCCAGCTGATAGCCGCCTATGACCATGACTGCCATGACGTTGGACTCGTCGCGGACGGGCGATTTGGGGTTGCGATAGGTGAAGTGCGAGAAGGCCAGCGCCGGCTTGACGTAGAACCCGTTGAGCGGCTGCGGGCAGGCGCCGGGCGCTATGAACTTGTAGGCCGCCTGGACGTGGATTCCCTTGGGATTGTTGTTGTACGAATCGCTCATGGGCCCGATGACGGCCATCGTCAGCTCCAGGCTGCGGCGCTCGGCCACGGCGCGCTCGTAGACCAGCTTGACCGAGCCGGTGTGCCACGACAGGAACGATGTCTTGATGGAATTGCGGTAGCGCGTGCTGTCGGCCGCAGGCTGCGAAAAGGCAGTGGCCGTCATGGCAGCCATCAGCAGAATCAACAAAAGGCGGTAGCCGTGCGGTCGTTTCGTGTTTCCCATTGCGCTACATTAAACGCATCGCGGGGGCTTGTGGTTACGGTTGCCGCGTCATTTTTTTGCATCGCCCCAGAGCATCTTCATGCGCTCGCCGATGCGGTTTTCCTGCTGGTTGTCCTGCGCCTGATAGAAGCGCCGGGTGGCGGCCTCGTCGGGCATAAACTGCTGGACGACAAAATGATTGGGATAGTCGTGCGAATATTTGTAGTCGCGGCCGTAGTTGAGCTGCTGCATCAGTTTGGTGGGCGCGTTGCGCAGATGGAGCGGCACCGGCAGATTGCCCGTCTGGCGCACGAAGTCGATGGCCTCGTTGATGGCCAGATAGGCCGAGTTGCTCTTGGGCGACGTGGCCAGATAGATGGCGGCCTCCGAGAGGATGATGCGCCCCTCGGGCCAGCCCACCTTGCTGACGGCATCGAAAGCCTGATTGGCCATCAGGAGCGCGTTGGGGTTGGCAAGGCCGATGTCTTCGGAGGCCGAGATGACCAGCCGGCGCGCTATGAACTTGGGGTCTTCGCCGCCCTCGATCATGCGGGCAAGCCAGTAGACGGCGGCGTCGGGGTCGCTGCCGCGGATGGACTTGATGAAGGCCGAGATGATGTCGTAGTGCATCTCGCCGCCCTTGTCGTAGAGCGCGGGGCTCTGCTGCAGGTTGGCCACCACCCTCTCGTCGTCGATTATTATGGCGTCGGAACCTATCTGCGCATTGACCACCAACTCGATTATGTTCAGCAGTTTGCGGGCATCGCCGCCGGCAAAGCGCATCAGCGCGGCATCTTGCCTGAGCTCGACGTTGAGCTTGCTGATGACGGCGTCGGTGTCGAGCACGCGACGGGCCAGGCGGAGCAGATCGGCGGGCTCGAGCGGGCGCAGGACGTACATCTGGCATCGCGACAGCAGCGGCGAGATGACCTCGAACGAGGGGTTCTCGGTGGTGGCTCCGATCAGCGTCACCACGCCGGCCTCCACGGCGCCCAGCAGGCTGTCCTGCTGCGACTTGCTGAAGCGGTGAATCTCGTCGATGAAAAGGATGGGCGATGCCGGATTGAAGAAACGGCCTTTCTGGGCGCGCTCAATCACGTCGCGCACGTCCTTGACGCCCGAGGTGACGGCCGAGAGCGTGTAGAACGGCCGCTGCAGCCGCTGCGAGATGATGTTGGCCAGGGTCGTCTTGCCCACGCCGGGCGGGCCCCAGAGGATGATTGACGACATGTTGCCGCTGTCGATCATGCGGCGCAGCACGGCGCCCTGCCCCACCAGATGCTGCTGCCCGACGTAGTCGTCGAGCGTCCGGGGGCGCATTCGTTCGGCAAGTGGTTCGCTTGTATTTGTCATTGTATCGGTCTGAATATCAACACGTCAATTGATTCGCTTGACTTTGTAGCCGTCTTTGAGCAGCAGGGCGGCCACGCGCTCGCGGAAATCGCCCTGAACCAGAATCTCGCCGTCCTTGACCGTGCCGCCCACGCCGCACGCCGCCTTGACGCGCCTGCCGAGTTCGCGGAGGGCGTCGTCGGGACCCACAAAGCCGGTCACCAGCGTCACGGCCTTGCCGGCGCGCTGCCTGCGGTCGAGCTGCACTTTGAGGTTCTGCTGCTGAGGCGGCAGGAGCTCGGCCTGGGCCTGGGTGTCGGAATATTCGTATTCAAAATTGTCGGCTGTCGAGTAGACAACTCCTTCGCGGCTGCGGCGGCCTGGCTGTTTCATGGCAAAAAAGCGTTTTTAGATATTATTCTGATTCACTGACTGATGCGAGCGAAAGTCTCCTTGCCTCGCTGCAAGAAATCGACGAACTTGTCGGGGTCGGTGTCGAAGACGTAGGGCTCGGCAATCATGCGGCCGGCGGCGTCGAGCACCACATAGTAGGGCTGCGCGGCCACGCCGAACCGGCGCTGCTGCAGGTAGCTCCACTTGTCGCCCACGGTGCGCAGGACGATGGCGGTGCCGTTGTCGTCGAACTCGACGCGCTCGGGCAGAGGCGTCTTGTCGTCGACATAGAGGCTGACGAGCACGTAATCGTCGGTCAGCAGGCGTGCCACGCGGGCATCGGTCCACACCGCCTGCTCCATCTGCCGGCAGTTGACGCAGCCGTGTCCGGTGAAGTCGATGAGGGCGGGCTTGCCGTGCTGCGCGGCGTAGGCCATGCCCTGCTCGTAGTCGGTGAAGTGGGCGTGGACTTCGGCGGTGTTCAGGTCAAAATCCTGCGTGGACATGGGCGGCGCAAAGGCGCTGACGGCCTTGAGCGGCGCGCCCCAGAGGCCGGGCACCAGATAGATGGCGAAGGCCAGCGAGAGGAGCGCCATGAAGAAGCGCGGCACGCCGATGCGGGTGTCGTCGGAGTCGTGCGGGAACCTGATTTTGCCGAGCAGATAGAGCGCCAGCAGCAGCGCCAGCGCAATCCAGAGGGCGAGGAACGTTTCGCGGTCGAGCAGGCGCCAGCCGTAGGCAAGGTCGGCCACCGAAAGGAATTTGAGCGCGAAGGCCAGCTCCACGAATCCGAGCGTCACCTTGATGACGTTCATCCAGCCGCCCGACTTGGGCATCTGCCTGAGCCACGACGGGAAGATGGCGAAGAGCGTGAACGGCAGCGCCAGAGCCAGCGCAAAGCCGGCCATGCCGATGATGGGCGCGGCGTAGCTCCCCGACGTCGACACCTCGACGAGCAGGAACCCGACTATGGGGCCCGTGCACGAGAACGACACGAGCGAGAGCGTGAAAGCCATCAGGTATATGCTGACGAATCCGCTGGTGCTGAGCGATTTGGAATCGACCGCATTGCTCCACGACGACGGCAGCGTTATCTCGAACGCGCCCATGAACGATGCGGCGAAGACGACCAGCATCAGGAAGAAGAAGATGTTGAAGACGGCGTTGGTGGCCATGGCGTTGAGGCCGTTGGAGCCGAAGATGAGCGTCACGCCGATGCCGAGCGTCAGGTAGGTGACGACGATGGACGCGCCGTAGACAAAGGCGTCGCGGATGCCGCGGGAGCGCGTGCTGCTGCGCTTGAGGAAGAAGCTGACGGTCATCGGGATGATGGGCCAGACGCAGGGCGTGAACAGGGCGAAGAATCCGCCCACCAAGCCCATCAGAAAAATGTAGAACCACGATTTCGTGCGGGCGTCGGCGGCCATGGTCTGGGCGCCGTCGGCTGCGGGCTCCCACAACGGGCCGGAGTATGGCGAGGCGACGGCGGCGGGCGATCCTACCGACTGCACACCGACAGGAACCAGCTGAGGCACTGCGCCCTGCGCAGCCACTGCCGGCCCGGCACCGCTCAGCCTGACATTGACCGACGTGGGCGGAGTGCACGCGCCGCCCGAGCAGGCGCCGTATTGCAGGTAGCCGTCGAGCCGATAGTCGCCGCCTGTGAGCACAACGCGCTGTGCAAAAGTGACTTCGTCCTCAAAATATCGCACCTGCATTTCAAAAATGTCTTCGTAGACTGATATTTCGCGGCCGCGGGCTTCGAGCTCGCCGTCGAGCCGGCAGCCCGACATGGCGTCGACCTTGAAGGCGGCGCGCGTGGGGCCGCCCTCGTCCATTGCCGACGAGTAGACGTGCCATTTGGGGTCGATGCGGCCGGCAAATTCTATTTCGAGCGTCGAGTCGTTGACGTTCCTGACGTTGGTGCCGAACTGCACGGGGGCATCGGCCTGCGCCCAAAGCGTGGCGCACAGCCCCGACGCTACTACGGATGCAATTAAATGTCTGATTTTCATTGAAATTTGTTATGATGAGTTTAAGTTTTCTGCGAAAAAGTCGGTCGCGCCGCCGGCCGTGCGCTACTTTATCAGCGGGATGTCGCTGCCGCTGCAGCCGTCGGGCTTCTGGACGTTGAGGAAAGTGCAGATGGTGGGCGCCACGTCGGCCATGTTGTGGCGCTCGTAGAGCACGGCGTTGCGCCCGATGCGCCATCCGGCAAAGACGAGCGGCACGAACTCCTGCCCCCACAGCTGCATGATGCAGCTGCCGTCGTCCTGCTCCTCGGCCCAGCCGGGTTCGAGGGCAAACAGCACGTCGCCCGAGCGCTTGCGGTGGTAGTTGCGCTTCATGCCGTTGACCACCGGCGACAGGGCGAAGGTGCGGTCGAGCGTCGAGGCGGCTATGGCGGTGCCGATGCCCTGCATCTGCGTCAGGAAATCGGCGGCCTCGGAGCAGAGCAGCGCAAAGTCGACGCCTTTCTCCTTGGCCAGTTCGGCGTTCATGTACATCTCGCCGCTCTTGTAGTTGTCGACCCACCGGCCCTGTCCGTGCAGAGCCATCAGGTAGAGATTGAGCAGTGCCGACGCGCGGTGCAGGCTGACGGAGCCCCGGCTGTTCCACTGCTCCTGCGGCGTGTGCGACAGGTCGTAGCTGCCGCGGGCTGCGCAGAGCACCACCAGCGTGTTGTCCATCCCAATCTCGTGGTCGATGAGGCGGAGCAGGTCGGCTATGTTGTCGTCGAGGCACAGCAGCAGGTCTTCGGTTTCGGCGTCGAGCGGCTGTGTCTTGTGCGCGGTCGATGGCGTGGCATTGAACTGAAGCATAAGCACATCGGGCACGTCGTCGCGGCCCATGCGGGTGTCGAGCAGCACCGAGGCGGCCAGGTCGCGCAGCAGCGTGTTGCCATAGGGCGAGCCGGCCACGAGCGAATAGTCGGGCGGGGCTGCGGGCGACTGGCGCATGTTATAATAGAACGTCCGCTGGGCGCCGGTGGTGCTCTTGAAATATTTCCATTCGTGATACTGGCTGATGTCGTTGCGCGGCGCCCACTGCTTGCCGAGGTAGACGTCGGCGATGCGCTTGGAGTTAAAGCAGTCGATGGCCTTGCGGAGCATCGTGTCGGGCGTCTGTGCGTTGTTGCCCACGAAGTTGCCGGTGCGGGTGTCGAACCAGAATGTGGGCTCGGCCTGCTGCATTCCCGACAGCCAGATGAGCATGTCGGGGTCGAAGCCGAGCGACACGACGCGTGCGGCCGAGTTGTATTTCTTGCGAATCTGGTTGGTGATGGTGGAGCAGAGCAGCAGGCGGTTGTCGGCCACGAGCGTGTCGGCGCCAATGCGGCCCTGGCTGTCGTAGACCTTGCCGTAGATGGCGTGCACCTTGCGGTTGTCGAAGCGGTCGATCCACGTTTCGGACACCACGCCGTGGGTCGATGCGGGGGCGCCGGTGAAGAGCGTGGCCATGTTCTTGCCCGAATAGTTGCCGCCGGCGTCGTAGTAGGCGTTGCGGCAGACGGTCCCCTCGGCCAGCAGGCGGTTGAAGCCGTCGCGGCCGCATTCGTTGCGCACAATGTCGAGCTGTTCGTTGTTCAGATTGTCGACCACAAGCATCAGCACCAGCCGCGGCTTGTCGGGCGTCATCTGCGCGCGCGC
This sequence comes from uncultured Bacteroidales bacterium, assembly GCA_945607565.1. GTDB lineage: Bacteria > Bacteroidota > Bacteroidia > Bacteroidales > Marinilabiliaceae > CALYZD01. The sequence goes on from CALYZD010000010.1 coordinate 20,526, forward strand.
GGCCAGGGCGGCCAGGGCGAGCGTTATCAGTAGTGGCAGTCGTAGCATTGTCGGTTTGCGTGGGTTGGTTTGTGAGCGTCAGCCCAGCCGCGAGATGCGCTCAAGCATTGGCTCGTTGAGTATTTTGATGGTGCGCCCGTTGACGGCTATGATGTTCTCGCTCACGAAGTTGCTTAGCGTGCGGATGGCATTGGAGGTCGTCATGTTGCAGAGGTTGGCCACGTCCTCGCGCGAGAGGTTGGCGTTGAGCGTGTTGCCGTCGATGTAGCCATATTTGTCGCGCAGCACAATCAGCCCCTCGGCCAGTCGACCGCGTATCTGCTTCTGCGTCAGCGTGACGCTGCGGTATCGGCTGAATCCCAGCTCGATGGCCAGCGATTTGATTATGAACAGGCAGAGCTCGTTGTTCTCGCGCAGCAGCTGCATCACCAGTTCTTCCGACAGGAAGAAGGCGACGCACGGGTCGAGCGCCATGGCCGTGGCTATGTGCTTCTGGCCGCTCATCAGGGCGCGGTAGCCGATGAACTCCTGGGGCGATGCCAGCTTGACTATCTGCTCGCGTCCGCCCACGCCTTCCTTGTAGATCTTGACCTTGCCCGAGGCGAGGATATAGAGGCCTTCGGGCTGCTGGCCTTCGCTGTAGATGATTTCGTTGCGCTTGAATGTACGCTGACAATGAGACGATTCGACCAGCTGCATCTGTGCCGGTGTCAGCACGCGGAAGAGCTCGACATCGCGCACCGTGAGGCTTAGCGGCGATTCGAATGTTTCGGGTTCATTGCTGTTTGATGCCATAGGATAAAATATGTTTTACAGCAGTAAAATTAGACAATTTTCGTTTCAGTCTCCGCCGGGGCTCTCCTTTTTATTTCAGCACGCCGACGCCAGCGCCAGCGCCACGGCGTAGCCCAGGTAGGTGCCCACAGCGTAGCCTATCAGCCCCACGGCAATGCCCGGCCCGATGACCGCCCGGTTGTTGAGCGCGCCGGCCATCACCGGCACGAACGGCGGGCTGCAGATGAGCGATATGGAGCTGACGAGCGTCGTGTCGGTGTCGACACGCATCAGGGCGTTGAGGACGATGTGGATGGCCAGGGCGCCGAGCGTCACGAACAGGATGTAGTAGAAGAACGTCAGGTCGATGTTGCGGAACATCGACACGCTGACCTGCGACGACACGGCCACGCTGAAGACGAGGATGAAATAGATGCCCATCTCGAACGTCCGCTCGATGCGGCGGATGCGCCTGACGAACGAGGCGCCGATGGCCAGCACCGACATGCTCAGGATGAACACCGCCAGAAACGAGCCCGACGGCGCCAGCATGGCTATCGCGCCCCCGACGGCCACCACCGCCAGGGCGCACCCGAGGCCTCGTAACAGATTGCCCAGATTGCCGCGCGAAAAGAGGCCGAGGAAGAGCTCGTCGTCGTGCGAGGCCGTCTCGACGTCGGGCGCCGGCTGTCCGTCGGAGGCGGCCCGGGCGTCGAAGCGCGGCAGGACGAGCCCGGCCACCTGCCGGCCGCAGAAGATGAGCACCAGCAGATAGATGGCGCCCACCAGAATGCTGTAGGTGTGCACCATCAGGTAGGTCTCGTTGTCGATGCCGAGCACCAGCTTGAGCGACGCCAGATTGGCCGTGCCGCCGGTGTAGAGCCCCATCAGCAGGCCGCCCATGCCGGCGTACTGCTCGCCGTGGCCCGTGCCGAACAGGAAGAAGCCGGCCACCACGGCAATCACCGTGGCCGCCACGCCCGCAAGCAGCGACTTGGCGAAGTTGGGCGCCAGCCGCAGCCACGCCTTGACGTCGGACGAGAAGAGCATGAGCGGAATGGCTACGGGGATGGCGATGTTGGCAATCGTCTCCTGCGCCTTGGCCGTCGCCGCGTCCTGCGGCAGCAGGCCCGACAGGCCCAGCAGGCAGCCAAGGGCGTAGGCCAGCACCACACTACCTATCTTATTGAGTATCTTGCTTTTATAGGTCAGCCACAGCACCAGCAGCGGCGACAGGAAACAAATCGGATATAAAATCATCGGGTCAGGAAATTTGTGAAAGATTCATTCTGATGCAAAGCGTTGTCGTTCAGCCCAGTCGGCTTCGATAGTCGTCGTAGCCGAAAGTGCGGACCACGCGCAGGCCCTTGGCATCGTCCCAGATGGCGAGCGACGGGTGCGTCAGTCCGTTGAACATTGTGGTCTTGACCACCGTGTAGTGAATCATGTCTTCGAACACAATCTTGTCGCCTACGCGGAGCGGCCTGTCGAACGACCAGCTGCCGATGTAATCGCCAGACAGACAGCTGTTGCCGCCGATGCGATAGGTCGGCAGCCCGTCGACCGGGTCGTGATGCGCGCCTGCGATGCGCGGCTTGTAGGGCATTTCGAGGCAGTCGGGCATGTGGGCCGCGAACGACACGTTGACGATGGCCGTGCTGATGCCGCCGTTCTCGACCACATCTTCCACATCCGACACCAGAACGCCCGTCTGCCAGGTGAATGCGCTGCCGGGTTCGAGGATGACGCGGACGCCCCAGCGGCGCGCGAAGTCGCGTATCAGCCTGACGAGCAGGTCGGTGTCGTAGCCCTTGCGCGTCATCAGGTGGCCGCCGCCCATGTTGACCCAGCGCACCTTGGGCAGCCAGCGCGCAAACCGCTGTTCGACGGCGCCAAGCGTCTTCTGCAGGTCGGTCGAGTCGGATTCGCAGAGGGCGTGGAAGTGGAGGCCTTCGATGTCGGCGGGCAGCTCGGCCGGCATGTTGGCGGCCGTGATGCCCATCCGCGAGCCGGGCGCGCAGGGGTTGTAGAGCGCGGTCGCCACGTCGCTCGACTCGGGGTTGATGCGCAGGCCGAGCGAGATGGCGTGGCCGGCCGCACGGGCGCGCGGCGCGAATCGCTCGTACTGCGAAAGCGAATTGAACGTTATGTGGCTGCTGCATTGGCAGATGGCGTCGAACTCGGCGTCGGTGTAGGCCGGCGAATAGGTGTGGGCCGGCTGCCCCAGTTCGTGCCGGGCAAGCATGGCTTCGGAGAGCGAACTGGCAGTGGCACAGTCGAATCCGCATTCGCGAAAGATGCTGAACGACGGCCAGAAGGCGAACGCCTTGAAGGCCATTATGATTTCGGCGCCCGACTCGCGGCGGACGCGGTCGATGAGGCGCAGATTGTTGCGGAGCAACTGTTCGTCGAGCACGTAGCAGGGCGACGGAACTTTTGAAATGTCTATTGCCATTGGGCTTGTTTCGATTTTCAGCCCGCAAATGTAGCAAAAAATCAGCATCGGCACCCGGCGGCGGCCCAAGGCGTCGGCAGGCGTAGCCAAGCATCGGTTCTGCGCAAAAAAGTGACGCGGGCCGGCAACCTTAACGCGCCCGAAGCAGTAAAAATGCTGCCGACGTTCCGCATTTCGGGACGGCCGGCGCAAGAAAAGCGTAACCAATCAACATCGACCATGGACTACTTTCTTATAAAGAATGGGAAAATAGCAGCCGACAACGGGGCTGGCACAGCGGACGTCCTGATGGGCAACGGCAAGATACTGCACATAAGCTCCGACATAGCGCGCCCCACCACACGCACCGTCGTCTACGATGCCGAGGGGCGGTATCTGCTCCCCGGAACCATAGACTGCAACAATCATAGCCTGAGCCTTCAGGAGACGGCGCTGGCCGAGGCCACACGCACCTCTATTCTGTCGGGCTGCACCACATGGCTCCACCCGGTGACGGCGGCCAACGTCGAAGCCTTCGACGCAGCAGCGTCGGGCCTCGGCACGCCAACGCCCAACTATGGCATTCATTTTCTGCAGGATAGATTCAAAGCCGGCGACCTTGCCAAGATACGCCGCCGCATCCTGGAACTGGGCGTGCCCAGCATAGTGGTGCCCTTCCCCAACTACAACAACTTCAAGTTCGAGCGCATCGAGATGCTCATCGAATTTGCGGTCAGCAACAATGCCGTGCTCGTCTTCGACCTATGCCCCAAAGGCGCCGAGAGCGAATACACCGGCCAGCTCAACAAGCTGACGCAGGCCCTGCGCTTCCAGCGGTGCCGCACGGCCTTTCTCAACGTCCGCTACCAGGAGGAGCTGAGCGCGGTCGAGAACCTGTCGCTGGCCAACGACACGACGTGCGAGCTGCGCTTTGTGGTCGACTACGAAGACAAGCCGCAGTCGGAACTGCACCATCTGACCCCGTCGATGTTCTGCCACACGCTCAAGACGCACAAATGGACCTTTGCCGGCACCTGCTGCCTGAGCCAGGCCCCCGGCCGCGGCAGCTCCGACGCCAACAGCGACTTCGTGAGCCGCAACAGCCTCGCGATAATCTACAATATGCTCGCATCTACACAGATGACAGTCAGCGACTTGGCCGACGTCACATCGACACGCGCGGCACAAAAGTTTGGTCTGTCGCCGGAAAAAGGCAATATTTGTGTCGGAGCAGATGCCGACATCGTTGTCTGGAATGCCGCCGAGACGCAGAACATCTATTTCAGCCCGTCGGCCGACTATCGCAAGACACTGATGCTCAACGGCAAAATAGACGCCGTAATAATGAACGCCCAGCTTGTGCTCGACGACAAACTGCACGAGGACAACATTGCAGGTCGATATTGCTACCGCCGAATCGTCTGACTCCGAAGCGATTGACCACAAACAGAACGAATGAAACGGAAGAACACTTCAAAGGACTCCGGCAACAGCCAGAACTATCAGATAGACGTCACCATGCTGCTGCGCAGCGCGTTGCGACATTGGTACTGGTTCGTCATCTCGCCGCTGATCGTCATGAGCGGCGCATTCGTTTACAACAGGTATGCCGAGCGCGTCTACAGCTGCACGTCCACCATCCTGCTCAAGGGCCAGGAATACACGTCGCAGATGCAGATGGAGCTGACCGAGGGCTTCGGCCTGTCGCAAGCCATGACCAACATCAACAACCAGCTCTACATCTACAGTTCGCCCAAAATAGTGAGCAATGCCCTGGCAGGCCTCGACTTCACCGTATCGTATCGCAACGTCGGCACGCTCGACGGCCGCAGCATCTATGGCCGGCAGGTGCCGATCGACGTCGAGATGGACACCACGCAGGCGCAACTGACCTTCGCCACGTTCCGCCTCGAAACGGAGAGCGCCCAGGGCGGCAGCATCCGCGTGCAGTCGGAGGCGGCCTGGCGATACGACTTTGCGGCCAGGGCCTATGCCGACCACATGCCCATAACCGACCTCGACACCACGGTGCAGTTCCGCTTCGGCGTCCCCGTCAGGTGCCCGATGTTCGCATTCACCGTCTACCCCAAGCCGGGCCGGACCACGGCCGAGCTCCGGGAGCGGACCATCGACTTCTGGTTCAACACGCCCGAACAGCTTGTGGCACAGTGGCGCGGGCGGCTCTCGCTGTCGCTGACCGACAAGGAGGGAACGGTGGCCTACATCTCGGCCGTGGGGCACAATCAGGAGCAGCTCGTCAAATTCCTGAGCGCCGTCAACCGCGCCATAGAGCAATACAACATCGACCAGAAAAATCTGAAAGCATCGCGCACGCTGCAGTTCATCGAGCTGCAGATGAATCAGATAAACGACTCGCTGATAGAGGCGCAGAACCGGTTGAACGAGTTCAGGAAACGCAACAATCTGGCCGGCCGGACGCTGTATGCCGACAACGTCCAGAAACGATATTTTGAAAACGAGGACGAAATCAAGAAGCTGACCCTGCTGCGCAACTACTACGAGCACATCCGCAGCAACACCGGCAACAACGCCGACCTCGAAAACTACTTCGCGCTGAGCGACCCCGACATCGTCAGCCCAATAATCAGCCAGCAGATACAGCAGCTCATCACCGTCCAGCAGCAGCTGCGCTCGGTGGCCGACCAGACCGAGCAGAACCCCTACCGTCAGCAGCTCTATCAGGACGAGCATCTGCTGCGAAGCAACCTCGAAACCATTCTGAGCCAGGCCATCAGCCGCATCAACCTCCGGATTGAAGAGTGCAGGCAGATTGCCGCCGAACTCAACTCGCTCATCAGCAAGCTGCCCGATGTGGAGTCGGAATATTCGGACCTTGAGCGCGACTTCAAGATACTGGACGCCACCTACACCTTCCTGCTCCAGAAGCAGTCCGAAAACCAGATAGCCAAGGCCTCGAACACCAGCGACTGCGAAGTGCTCGAAGAGCCGCACGGAGTCAGCGTCGTGGCGCCGCAGTCGGAGCGCATCTACAGCACCGCCCTGGCGCTGTCGCTGGCACTGCCGGCCGCCATCCTCTTTCTGCTCGAATATTTCAACAGCAAGATACGCACGGCCGACGAACTGATGAAGACCGTGCCCGACGTGCCGCTGCTGGCCGTGGTGCCGCAGTCGTCGAGCACCGAAGAGCTCATCTGCATCAAAGAGCCGCAGCGCGTCACAAGCGAAGCCTTCAGAGGCCTGAGGGTCAAGCTGCAATTCATGAACAGCACGACCGACGCCGCCTGCAAGACCATCATGTTTTCGAGCTGCAACTCGGGCGAGGGCAAGACCTACTGCGCCGCCAACACCGCCAGCGTCTTCGCCCTGACCGGCAAGCGGACGCTGATAATGAACTTCGACCTGCGATGCCCGCGCATGGAGGCGTCCATCGGCATCAGCCCCACATGCGGCATTGCCGACTATCTGGCCGACCTAACCGACGTGGAGAGCATCATCGTGCCGTCGGGCGTCAACCCCAACCTGTTCGTGGCGCCGGCAGGCTCCATACCGCCCAACCCGGCCGAACTGATCGCATCCGTAAGAACCAAGGAATTAATGGATTATGCTCACAAGAACTTCGACATCATCATTGTCGACACGGCACCCGTGGGGCAGGTGTCCGACTGCCGGATGCTCGAAACGTTCTGCGACTCGTTCGTCTTCGTGACCTATTGCGGACGAACGGAATATTCTCACATCCAGCACATTATCGAATCGCTGAAGCAGGAGAACGTCAAGTCGCTGGGGCTGCTGTTCAACGGCCAGCCGGCTTCGGAGCGGAGCTACGGCAACTATGGCTACTACAATCGCGACAGCAAATATCTGAAAAGCTGACACTTGACTACGGCTGCACGGCATAGCGGCGCACCCACTCGAACAGTGCGACCGACGTGGCGTGCGACACGTTCATGCTGGTGGCCGGGCCGGTCATCGGGATGTGGACGTGCAGCGCGCAGCGGTCGAGCAGTTCGGGGCGCACGCCCAGCACCTCGCTGCCGGCCACCAGAGCCATCCGCTGCGGCAGCCGGGCCGCGAAAACGCTCTGCGACGACGGCGTGGTTTCGAGAGCAACCCACTGGTAATCAGCCGGTATATATCGGTCAAATGCGTCATAGTCGGTCCGGACGAGTTCCACATAGTCCCAGGCCATGCAGGCCGTCTTCCTGATGCGGCCCTCGCCGAGGCGCACCTCCTCTATCGACACTATTCGGCGCACGCCCACGTTGGCGGCCAGCCGGATGATGTTGCCGATGTTTTCGGGCGTCCGCAGGCGGTCGAGCACCACGATGGGCGCGACGTCGGGCGTGTGGCGGCGTTCGGGCGCAAAGAGGATGCGCGAGTCATTGATCAGCATGGTCGGATGTCGTTTTGGGCTCAAGTCCCATGGCAGCAGCGCGTTGCATCATGAAAGCATAAGCCTCGTCGTAGTCGTTGTGAATGACGCCGTCGAGAATGGCGTCCTTGATCTGCGCCTTGAGCTCGCCCACCTCGCGCGACGGCGGGATGCCGAAAGTCTCCATAATCATCTCGCCGGTGATGGGCGGCTGGAAGTTGCGGATATGATCTTTCTCCTCGATCTCGCGCAGCTTGCGGCGCACTATTCTGAAGTTGCGCAGGAAACGCTGCACTTTCTCCTCGTTTTTCGAAGTGATGTCGGCCTCGCAGAGCGTCATGAGCGCGTCGATGTCGTCGCCGGCCTCGAAGAGCAGACGCCGCACGGCCGAGTCGGTCACCGTGTCTTCGCTCAGGACGATGGGGCGCATGTGCAGCCCGACCATTTTCTGGACGAATTTCATCTTCTCGTTGAGCGGCAGCTTGAGTCGTTTGAAGATGCCCTGAACCATCTTTTCGCCCACAAAGTTGTGGTTATGAAAGGTCCAGCCCTGCTTTTCGACATATTTTTTGGTGCGTGGCTTGCCCACATCGTGCAGCAGGGCCGCCCAGCGCAGCCAGAGGTCGTCGGAGGCGGCGGCCACCGCGTCGAGCACTTCGAGCGTGTGGTAGAAGTTGTCCTTGTGGCCCCGGCCGTTGACGCGCTCCACGCCTTTGAGGGCGGCGATTTCGGGAAAGATGATGGGCAGAAGTCCGGTCTTGTCGAGCAGCTTGAAGCCCATCGACGGGCGGGCGGCCATCATCATCTTGTTGGTTTCGTCGCAGACGCGCTCCATCGATATGATGCCGATGCGGTCGCGCACGGCCTCGATGCCGGCCAGCGTCCGGTCTTCAATCACAAAGTCGAGCTGCGTGGCAAAGCGGATGGCGCGGAGCATCCGGAGCGGGTCGTCGCTGAAGGTCAGGGCCGGGTCGAGCGGCGTGCGGATGAGGCGCGCCTGCAGGTCGGCCACGCCGCCGAACGGGTCTATCAGTTCGCCGAAACTGTCGCGATTGAGACTGAGCGCCAATGCGTTGATGGTGAAGTCGCGACGGTTCTGGTCCTCTTCGAGCGTCCCGTCCTCGACGATGGGCTTGCGCGAATTGTGCGAATAGGACTCGCGCCGCGCTCCCACAAATTCGACCTCGACATCGCGCACGCGCAGCATGGCCGTGCCGAAGTTCTTGAACACCGACAGATGCGTGCCGCCCATCTTGGCAGCCACCTCGCGGGCCAGCTCTATGCCGCTGCCCACCACCACAATGTCGATGTCTTTGGACGGACGCCCGAGCAGCAGGTCGCGCACGAATCCGCCAATCACGAAAGCCTGCCGGCCCTGGGCGGTAACGATGTCCGAGACCGTCCGGAACACCGGATTGCGTAGTTTGTCTTTTAATGTCTGCATTGGTTTTCGTCTGCTGTGCCGACGCTTCCGTCGGCATTAATCACAAATGTCGGCTCGCCGGCAGGCGCGGTTGCCGCAGTCGCGCAGCCGGCCTCGACCAGCAGGGCCGCAGCGGCTGCCGTGGCGAATGGCCGCAGGCTCAGCTGCATGTCGACGGCCTGAGGCTTGAGCCGCTCGATGTCGGCCAAGGTGTCGGCGGTGTCGGCCTGCATCCTGACGCGCCATCCGCGACGCGCCAGCACAATGCCGACGCGTCCGGCCATCGGCCCGCCGCAGACCACCACCGTGCGCCCCCTGCCCGACTTGCCAAGCGCGCGCCCGAGGGCGGCCAGGACGCGTTGCTCAGCGCCCGTCATCGATATTGATGCGTTTGGCAATCAGATAGTTGTTGCGCGTGGGCGAGTTGCGGCACACCAGCTCGGCCAGGAATCCGGCCAGAAACAATTGCGTGCCCAATATCATGCAGGTCAGGGCGATGTAGAAGTATGGGCTGTTGGTGACGAGCGTTGCCGGAATGTCGCGATAGACAAACCACAACTTCTTGAGCCCCAAATACAAAGCCGACGCCATCCCGAAAAAGAACATCAGCGTGCCGAGCGCGCCGAAGAGGTGCATCGGGCGGTTGCCGAACTTGGAGATGAACGTGACCGACAGCAGGTCGAGGAAGCCCTTGACGGTGCGCTCGATGCCGAACTTGGACACGCCGTATTTGCGCTCGTAGTGCGTCACGACCTTTTCGCCGATGCGCCCGAAGCCGGCGCGCTTGGCCAGCAATGGAATGTAGCGGTGCATCTCGCCGTAGACCTCGATGGACTTGACCACGTCGCTGCGATAGGCCTTGAGGCCGCAGTTGAAATCGTGGAGACGGATGCCCGATATGGCGCGCACGGTGCGGTTGAACAGCTTGGAAGGCAGCGTCTTGCTGAGCGGATCGTGGCGCACCTTTTTCCAGCCGCTCACCATGTCGAAGTGCTCGTGCCGGATCATGCGCATCAGCTCCGGAATCTCGTCGGGGCTGTCCTGAAGGTCGGCGTCCATGGTGATGACGATGTCGCCCGAGGCGGCCGCAAAGCCCACGTTGAGCGCGGCCGACTTGCCATAGTTGCGCCTGAACCTGATGCCGCGCACGCGGGCGTTGGCCGCCGACAGCGCCTCGACCTGCGCCCACGAGCCGTCGTTGCTGCCGTCGTCGACTATCACTATCTCGTAATCTTCGGTCGGATGGGCGGACATGACGCGGTCGATCCATGCCACCAGTTCGGGGAGCGACTCCTCTTCGTTGAACGAAGGCACTACTATCGATAAATCCATAATCTATTGTGGTCAGTATCTATTCGACTTCTTTCATGGCCTCGTCGAAACCGTTGCCACTCCTGTTCCTGAGGAACGCGCCGCAGATGAGCGACACGAAAAGTCCGCCTATAACGTTGGAAATCAGCGCGCCGATGAATTGGGTAACGGGCAGCAACGACTTGAGCGTCGACATAATCTGCTCCACATCCGACTTCGGAATGCCGACGCTGGCGTAGACGTTGCGCACGGTGCGGAGAACGGCTTCGGACATTTTGGCGTCGAACTTGAATATCAGGAACAGGGCGAAGCCGATGACGATGCCCACCATGAGCGATGACAGCGTTCCCATCTTGACGCATTCGCCTAAGGTGACGCTGCCGCCGCAGACTACATTGCGATAGTGCTTGATAATGAAGAAGATGCCTAATATGAACACTGCATTGTCTATCAGGCCGAGAATTTGGCCGTTGAGATATTGACCCGAAAAGACTCTGATAGCCAGCACTATCAGAAGAGGCACGCTGGCCAGCAGGCCGTAGAGCGAAGCCTGCTTCAATTTACTATTTGTATTCATCGTATTGATTTATAATATCTTGTCACTGTCATCAGGCTTCGTTTGCCGAGCCACAAAGATAACATCAAATTGCGTATCGCCCCACATTAAATGGCGTCAAAAGTTGGGGCGGGCGGCAGGCGTGCCGTGGCGGAAAATTATCTCACTTGATTTCAGGCCATTGCAGGCCAACTATCAAAAAAAGTTAACCGGAGCACTTGCATAAACGAATATTGTGTCTACATTTGCAACCGCAAAAGCAAAACGGGTAAGTCCTACACGACCAGCTCCTGTTGAACTCCCCCAGGGCTTGACGGCAGCAAGGGTAGATGGTTGTAGCGGTGCGATGCAGATAGCTTACCCACCTGCCAATGTAGCTCAGTTGGCCAGAGCAGCTGATTTGTAATCAGCTGGTCGTGGGTTCGAATCCCTCCATTGGCTCTTGCACGGTTTCGGTCGGCCGGAAGGCGACGGCAGGATACCACGAGACGGTCTTTAAATTATTGACAGAAAGCATTTTAGGGGAGATACCAGAGTGGCCAAATGGGACTGACTGTAACTCAGTTGTCTTGCGACTTCGTAGGTTCGAATCCTGCTCTCCCCACACAGAGACTGAACGCCAATGTAGCTCAGTTGGCCAGAGCAGCTGATTTGTAATCAGCTGGTCGTGGGTTCGAATCCCTCCATTGGCTCACACGAAAAAACAGAATGCGGAAATAGCTCAGTTGATAGAGCATCAGCCTTCCAAGCTGAGGGTCGCGGGTTTGAGCCCCGTTTTCCGCTCTACCGAAGCACTGATAACCGGCCGGTTGTCAGTGCTTTTTTCGTTATCGGGCCCCGGCAGACGGCGGGCGGTGCGCCAAATGAACGCGGAAATGGTATATTTGCACAGCACTTGACGCGCGCATAGACTGCCGGCAGGTGCCGAAAACCGAAAGAAAAAGGACAGTCAAGAATCTATCAATTAACGAAAAAGACACAGCATCATGCCTTCCATTTCACAGCGCGGCATCATCATGCCATCGTCGCCAATCAGAAAGTTGGTGCCCTATGCCGAACAGGCCAAAGCACGCGGCCTGCGTGTGTTCCACCTCAACATCGGCCAGCCCGACATCCTGACGCCCGAGGTAGCCATCTCGGCCGTCAAGAATGCCAATCTGCCCATCATCGAATACAGCCACTCGGCGGGAATGCCCGAGTACAGGCGCAAGCTGTCGAAATACTACCACGCGGCGGGCATCAACGTCAGCCCCGACGAGATGCTGATAACCTGCGGCGGCTCGGAGGCCGTGCTGTTCGCCTTCATGAGCTGCCTCGACCCGCTCGACGAGGTGATTGTGCCCGAGCCGTTCTATGCCAACTACGAGGCGTTCGCCACGTCGGCCGGAGCGTGCGTCAAGCCCATCACGGCGACCATCGAGACGGGATTCACGCTGCCGTCGATCGACGAGTTCGAGAAGGTAATCACGCCGCGCACCAAGGCCATCATGATATGCAACCCCAACAACCCGACGGGCTACCTCTATTCGGAGAAGGAATTCATGCAGTTGCGCGACCTGATAATCAAGCACGATCTGTTCCTGATCTCGGACGAGGTCTATCGCGAATTCTGCTACGACGGCGCGCGCCACTACTCGTCGATGTTCCTCGAAGGCGTCGAGGACAACGTGATAATGATCGACTCGGTGTCGAAGCGATACAGCGAGTGCGGCCTGCGCATCGGCGCGCTCGTGACCAAGAACAGGGAAGTCCTGGCATCGGCGCTGAAGCAGGCCCAGTCGAGGCTGTGCCCGCCGACCTACGGGCAGATAGCGGCCATGGCGTCGCTCGATGTGCCCGAAAGCTACTTCCGCAAGATGAACGAGGAATACTGCAAGCGGCGCAACTTCCTGCTCGAAGGGCTCAACAGGATTCCGGGCGTCTACTCGCCCATGCCGCGCGGCGCGTTCTACACCGTGGCCAAGCTGCCCGTGGACGACTCGGACAAATTCTGCCAGTGGCTGCTGGCCGACTTCAGCTACAACAACCAGACGCTGATGCTGGCGCCCGCCTCGGGCTTCTACTCGAACCGCACGCTGGGACGCAACGAGGTGCGCATAGCCTACGTGCTCAACGTGGACGACCTGGCCATAGCGCTCGACCTGCTGGCACGCGCCCTGCGCAGCTATCCGGGCCGCACGCCCGAAAGCGGCTCACCCATAGTGTATTAAGACCGACACGCAAGTGCGATGAACTACAAGCTATTCATAGCCCGAAGGCTGATAAGCGGCCACATCGAGAGAGGCCGGCTGTCGGGCCCGGTCATCAGAGTGGCCGTGGCCGGCATCGCCATCGGGATGGCGGTGATGACAGTGTCGGTGGCCGTGGGTCTGGGATTCAAGCGCCAGATAAGGCAGAAGGTGGCCGGATTCGGCAGCCACATCCAGGTGATGAGCTTCGACTACAACCAGAGCTACGAGACCAACCCCATCGAAGCCGACAGCGGCATAGTGGCCGCCATAGGCGCCACGCCCGGAGTGACCCACACGCAGGTCTTCATCAGCAAGCCCGGACTGGTCAAAACCGACGAGGGCATGCACGGCCTGGCGCTCAAAGGCATCGGCACCGACTTCGACACCGCCTTCGTCAGCTCGATAATGGAAGAGGGACACTGCGTGCGGACGTGGCTGCCCGACAGCGTGCCGAGCGACGACATCGTGGTGTCGCGCCGGCTGGCCACCATGCTCGGCCTCAAGCCGGGCGACGCCGTCAGGACCTACTTCCTGCACGACGGCAGCATCCGCGCACGCCGGTTCAGGCTGGCCGGCATCTTCAACTCGCACTTCGCCGAATTCGACGAGAGCATCGCCTACGCCGACATCCGGCAGCTGCGCGGCCTCAACGGCTGGACGGACCGGATGGTGTCGGGCATCGAGATAGAAATCGACGACTTCGGGCGGATAGACGACATCACCTCCGACATAGCATACCTGACGGCCGGCGTGACGGGCGCCGACAAGAAGCTGATGCGGACCCGCAACATCATGGAGCTACAGCCGCAGATATTCAGCTGGCTCGGGCTGCTGGACACCAACATAGCCGTCATCCTGGCGCTGATACTTGCCGTGGCCGGCCTCAACATGATTTCGGGACTGCTCATCCTGATTCTCGAAAACACCAACATGATAGGCCTGCTCAAAGCCATGGGCAGCCGCAGCGGAGCCATCCGCAGCATCTTCGTCTACATCGCCGTCTACATCATCGGCAAGGGGCTCGTCATCGGCAACGTCATCGGCATAGCGCTGTGCATGGCGCAGAGCCGCTGGGGAATAGTGCGGCTCGACGCCGACAACTACTACCTCGACACAGTGCCCATCCACCTGACGCCGCTGATGGTGCTGGCCCTCAACGCCGGCACGGTGCTGCTGACCACGCTGATGATTGTGGGCCCGTCGTATGTGATAGCGAAGATAAAGCCTGCCAAAGCCATCAGATTCAATTAGATAACCCTCACCACGCATGAACGACCGCCGACCGCTGCTGATTGTGCTCACCGGCCCCACCGGAGTGGGCAAGACCGACCTGGCCATCGACCTGGCGCTGCACCTCGGCACCGAAATAGTCTCGGCCGACAGCCGGCAGGTGTTCCGCGAACTGAAGATCGGCACCGCCGCGCCCACGCAGGAACAGCTCGCAAGAGTGCCGCATCACCTCGTGGGGCACAAGTCGATTGACGAATATTACAGCGCGTCGGAATTCGAGCAGGACGCCCTCAGGGCGCTCGACGGCATCTTCGGCCGTGGCCGGTGCGCCATCATGTGCGGCGGTTCGATGATGTATGTGGACGCGGTGTGCGACGGCATCGACCGGATACCGACCATCAGCGACGAGATACGCCGGAGCACCTGGGCCGAATACGAAAGCCGCGGCCTGCAGCACATGCAGCAGTGCCTGCTCGAGCTCGACCCCGTGTTCTACGGGCAGGTCGACCTGAAAAACCACAAGCGGGTGGTCCACGCCGTCGAGGTGTGCCGCATGGCCGGGAAGCCCTACAGCAGCCTGCGCACCCACAGCCGACGCCCCCGCCCGTTCGACACGCTGCGGATAGTGCTCAGCGCCGACCGCGAGGTGCTCTACGACCGCATCGACCGCCGCGTGGACCGCATGATGGACCTCGGCCTGGCCGACGAGGCACGCGCCTTCTACCCCAAGCGCAGCCTCAACTCGCTCAACACCGTGGGCTACAAGGAGCTGTTCGGCCACTTCGACGGGCTCTACGACATCGGCGAGGCCGTCAGACTGATAAAGCGCAACACGCGGCACTACGCCCGCAAGCAGCTGTCGTGGTTCCGCCGCTCGGACGACTATCTGTGGCTGGACCCCGAAAGGCGCGACGAAATATTTTCGATTGTGGACAGGCGGCTTGACGACCCCGCAGGATTTCAATCGCCAAGCAGCGGCGTCATATAGAATGGTACCATTGTGGTCATGCCGTCGGCGCGGAGGTCTTTGGTGCAGATGAGATACCGGTCCGAAACCCTTTCGGAGTATTTATCGCAGAACATGTCAAGCGACTTGTGCTTGCTGTAGCCCGACGACTTGACCTCGACCGGCACCACCTTGCTTCCCCGCGACAGCATGAAAGACGATATGCCCGAAATCGCAAAATTCAAATGAGCAAAACGGCCCGAAATCGCAAAATTGGCCGTAATCTTGAAAGGACCGAGGGACAACTGCCGGGCGACGCTTTGGGTGGTGTCGCCGGGGGCGGTTGTCCCTCGGGCTGTGCGGAATCTGGCCGCTATTCGAACACGGCGGCGAGTCGGGCGTCGCGCGTCTTGAGGTCGTTGATGATGAGCGCGGCCACGCGTTCGGCTCCGGCGGTCTTGAGGTGCGTGTCGTCGGCACGGCCGTCGGGATAGTTGGGGCTGTCGGTGGGCGCGAGGTGCATGTAGAGGCTGCGCGAGCTGTCGGGGCCGAGGGCGAGCACGAGCTTCTCGGTCAGCAGCTGGGCGTCGACAAGCGTCACGCCGAGCTCGGCTGCCACCTGGCGCATGGCGTCGGGGTAGCCGCCGTGGGTGTCGACAAGGACGCCGCTCTCGTTGAAGTGGCGGCGCACGATCGACGTCAGAAGCACTGGCGTGGCCTTGCGGGCGCGCGTGTCGTTGACATAGCGGCGCAGGTTCTCCCTGTAGATAGTGGAGGCGTTGGTGAAGCGGGTGGAGTCTTCGGGCTTGTTGTCGTTGTGCCCGAACTGGATGAAGACGTAGTCGCCGGGGCGGAGGCTGTCGAGCACGCTGTCCCACCGGCCTTCGGCTATGAAGCTTTTGGTGCTGCGGCCGTTGACGGCATGGTTGCGCACGCTGACGGCGGCGTCGGGGCGCAGGTGGCGGGCGATGCACTCGCCCCAGCCCGTTTCGGGGCGGCGGTCGTCGCGCTTTTCGGCCATGGTGCTGTCGCCGATGGTGTGGATGACAAACGACTGGTCGGGCTTGGTCCGGTCGGAGGCGCAGGCTGTTGCCATGAGCAGCGCCGAAATCACAATGAATCTATTCATTTTTCTCTGTTTGTGGTTAAGTGTTAAAAAACAAAGTGTTGGCAGGCCCGATTGCGGTCTGCCAACAGAGTGGGTTCGTTTTGCGTGTGTGCGGCGGCCGTCATCGGGTCACCACGAATTCTTCGACGTCGAGCCAGCCGCCGTCGTTGATGAACTTGGGCCGCGTGGCGAACATGCCCACTTTGGCGCCGATCCACTGCCCGGGCTGGGCCGTGAATTCGCGTCCGAGGTCGGCGAAGGTCTTGCCGTCGAAGCTGTAGGAGAATCGGCACAGAGCCTGCGTGCCCGACCTGCTGACGCGCACGCGCAGCCACACGTCCTGGTTTTTCTGCACCAGCACGGGTTCGGAGCTGACCACCTCTTCGCGGTGCTGCTTGGCCTTGACGCACGTGTTCTGCGACAGCAGGATGCCGCGCGGCGTCTGCTCCATGAAGAGGCCGGCGTAGTCCATGCCCATCACCACCAGCCCGGCGCGCTCGCCCTCTATCTTGGCCGACGGCGCGAAGCGCAGGCGGGCCGTGGCGGCGAAGTCGGGCGCGGGGAACTTCTGGAGCAGCAGGTTGGGCAGGTCCCAGAGGTTGGCGTAGTTTTCGGGCAGAGGCACGGTGAAGAGGCGCAGGCGCGTGTGTGCGGCGTCGGCGAAATACCAGAGCGGGTTGGCGTTGGCGTGCCACTGCCACTGCAGTCCCAGGCGGTTGGAGGTGAAATAGTCGGTCTCCACGGGGTTGGCCTTGGGCTGCCGGGGCAGCGAGGGCTTGACGGCGGTGGTCACGGGCTCGCCGCAGCCGTCGCCGTCGGCATCGTTGCCAATCACGGGCCAGCCGTCGGCCCAGCGGAGCGGGTTGAGGTGGATGATGCGGCCGTAGGCGTCGACGTCCTGGAAGTGGATGAACCAGTGCTCCTTGCCGTCGGGCGTGTCGACCCACGCGCCCTGATGGGGCCCGTTGATGTCGGTCATTCCCTGGGCCATCACCTTACGGTGCTCGTAGGGTCCGTAGATGTCTTTGGAGCGCAGTGCCAGCTGCCAGCCGGTGGAGACGCCGCCGGCCGGGCAGAGGATGTAGTAGTAGCCGTCGCGCTTGTAGAGCTTGGTGCCCTCGACGGTCTCGTTGCCCTCGTGGCCGTCGAACACGATGCGGCTCTGGCCGATGGTGCGGGTGCCGTCGGGCGTCATCTCGATGATGCCGAGGATGCTCTTGAGGCCGGCGCGGCTGCCGGCGTATCCGTGCGACAGATAGGCGCGTCCGTCCTCGTCCCAGAAGGGGCAGGTGTCGATGATGCCGCGTGCCGGGAGGACGAGCACGGGGTCGTCCCAGCGGCCGAGCACGTCTTTGGTCTTGACCATGAAGATGCCGTTGTCGGGGTCGCCCCAGTAGATGTAGAACTCGCCGTTGTGGTGGCGGATGGCCGGCGCCCAGATGCCGTTGCCATGGCTCGGGGCGGCAAAGAGCTCGGCCGGCACGAGGCGCTCCACGGCATAGTTGACCAGCGTCCAGTTGACGAGGTCTTTGGAGTGGAGGATGGGCAGGCCCGGGATGCAGTTGAAGCTCGACGCCGTCATATAATAGTCGTCGCCCACGCGGCAGACGTCGGGGTCCGAATAGTCGGCGTAGATGATCGGGTTGCGGAACTTGGTGCCCAGGTCGGGCTGCCACACTTCCGACACATAGTTCTGTGCCACGGCTGCGCACGGGGCGGCCATGGCAAGCATCAGCATTGATTTCAGTCTGTTCATGTCTGCTCGGAATTATTGGTGTTTTGGAAACGGTTCTGATGGTGTGTCCTATTGCGCGTCAGGCGTCTGCTGCTGCCCGTTGAGACGATAGTTGCTGAAGCTGATGCCCTTGGCGCCGGTGATGCTGTTGCCCTGCTTCACGCCGTCGAACGAGCAGTCGACGAGCGAGATGTCCTCGACGTTGACGGTCTGCGCGTCCTTGAGGCCCACGATGTAGACGCCGTATTTGCTGCTCTGGCTCTCGACGTTCTGCATCAGCACGTTGCGCACCGTGGGCGGGAAGTCGCGGCGGCAGGCCTCGCGCGGCTCGTAGTCGAGGTTGATTTTGAGGACGGCCTCGCGGCACTGCCCCACCTTGATGTTGCGCACGAAGATGTTCTCTATCAGTCCGCCGCGGCAGGGGTTGGTCTTGATGCGGATGACGCGTTCGAGCTCGGGGCTGTCCATGGTGCAGTTCTCGACCCACAGGTTGCGGTATCCGCCCGTGATTTCGCTGCCCACCACCACGCCGCCGTGGCCGTTCTTCATGTGGCAGTTGCGCACCACGATGTTCTCGCTCGGCAGGTTCCAGCGGCGGCCGTCGTTGTTGCGGCCGCTCTTGATGGCGATGCAGTCGTCACCGGTATCGAAAAAGCAGTTCTCAATCAGCACGTTGCGCGACGATTCGGGGTCGCAGCCGTCGCTGTTGGGGCCGTGGCTGATGATGGTTACGTTGCTGACGGTCAGCTGGTTGACCATGACCGGGTGGATAACCCAGAAAGGCGAGTTGCGCAGCGTGACGCCGTCGATGAGCACGCGCTCACACTTGTAGAGGTTGATGAGCTGCGGGCGCAGTGCGTCGGCCACGGCCATCACGCGCTCTTCGACGGGGACGTCGTTCTGCTCGCACTCGGTGAGGCGGACGCGGCCGTGCCCCGGGGCGCGCTGCGAGAGCATGCCGGGTTTCCAGCCGTAGCGCGTGGAGCCGCACTGATGCCACCAGGTCTCCTTGGTGGCCTGTCCGTCGATGGTGCCCTGGCCGGTGATGGCGATGTCGTTCTGTCCGTAGGCGTAGATGAGCGGGTGCAGATTGTAGCAGTCGATGCCCTCCCAGCGCGTCAGCACCACGGGTAAATAATGTTCGCGGACGGTGGAAAATTTAAGCACGGCGTCCTTTTCGACCACAAGATTGACCCCCGACTTGAGCGTGATGGGCCCCGTGAGCCACTCGCCGGCGGGCACCAGCACGCGGCCGCCGCCGTTGCACGAGGCGGCGTCGATGGCCTTGTTGATGGCGTCCATGTTGGTCAGGGCGTCGGCCGAGGTGGAGGCGCCGTAGTCGGCGATGCGATAGTCGGCGTCGGCGATGGCCGGCCGGGCGATGGAGGCGGCAAGTTCCTGGCCGCGAGCCCAGACGTCGGCGGCCGGTTGTGCCTGCGCGGCGGCTGTCAGCGCCGCAAGCATGGCAAGGCAGAGATGTCTTGTTGTCATTTGATAAAGTTTCTTTTTTAAAATGATGGTTTACGAATCGGCCGCGCCGACGTGCAAAGATTGCTGCCGGCTGTCGGTTTTTTCTAATTTCTGATGCAATTTTAACACTCTTTTCGACATCCGACGGGCGATGATAATACGCTTTGAAGGGGAGTAAAATCTGAGTGCCCGCACTGCGGAAAATGCCGGCGCGGCCAAGATTGTTAGCTTCAAAATGGTTATCATTGCACCCGGTTAGGGCGCAGCCGAACGACCGTCGCACAACCATTTACCAATCAGACCGATAGACATGGAATATCAGAAAGTAACGATAAGGCTGACGCCGGCGTGCGCGACGGCCTCGGAAGTGATGATGGCGCAGATGGGCGATCTGGGCTACGAGAGTTTTGTGGAGACGCCTGACGGCTTCGAAGCCTACATCCCCACCCCGGCCTTCGACCCCGAAGCCCTCGCCGGCCTCGACCCGATGGTCGAAGGCGTCGGCTACCGGTGGCAGGCCGAGACCATTGCCGACCAGAACTGGAACAAGGTGTGGGAGCAGAACTTCTTCGAGCCCATAGTGATTGGCGGCAAATGTCAGATACGCAGCACATTCCACAAGCCGATAGCCGACACCGAATACGAAATAATCATCAACCCGCAGATGGCCTTCGGCACCGGCCACCACCAGACCACCGAACTGATGATAACCTTCCTGGCCGACATGGACCTGCACGGCCAGAGCGTGCTCGACATGGGCTGCGGCACGGGCATCCTCGGCATCTTCGCGTCGATGCGCGGCGCGGCGCACGTCCACGGCATCGACATCGACACGTGGTGCCGCGACAATTCGCTCGACAACATCGCGCTCAACTCCATCGGCAACATGACCGTGGCCGTGGGCGACGCATCGGCCATCGACCCGCAGGCGCGCTACGACACCATCCTCGCCAACATCAACCGCAACATACTGCTGGCCGACATGCCGCGCTACGCTGCCGCACTGGCACCGGGCGGCACGCTGCTGCTGAGCGGATTCTATGCCGACGACGTCCCGATGCTACGCGACGCCGCACGGCAGCTGGGCCTCGAGCTCGCCGACAGCCGGCAGAAAGACAGCTGGACCGCCCTGAAACTGACCGCACGGCACTGAACGCGCCGCGCGCCCCGAAACGACAGACGGAAGCATTCACCCTGACACACACAACCTCTCTCGACCAAATACGAAACCGAAAAATCCGACTCCCATGACAAAGCGCATCAGCAAGACAGCACTAATGGCAGTGGCGGTGATGGCCGCCACGGCCGCCGCACTGACACTCCACAGCCGCACGGCCGCACAGAGCCAGATTGTCAGCTTCAGCAGCGACCACAACGAGTTCATGGAGCAGATGGCCAAGCTCTACGAGTTCACCACCGACAAGAAAAAGGCCAAGGAATTCGTGATGCGGATAGACGAATACCTGATGCGCGTGGGCGACAACCAGCGCCTGCAACACATCGACGACTGCAACCGCCTCGCACGCCGCAAGGCACGCGCCTACCCCGACTACAACAACTACTTTGAGACCTGCATGGCCTTCGAAGCCAAGGGATTCTACGGCACGGCCAACCACGCCGTGTGGCACAACGTGCTGACCGCCAAGCTCGACAACCCCAAGACGCAGCTCCGCCACATCAACGACTACCTGAAGGCCTCGGCCGACCTCGTGTGCGAGAACATGCTCAACCGCACCGCATCGAGCCGATGGTTCGCGCGCGGATGCAGCCTGCAGTTCATCCAGAACAACGACCACCTCGTGGTCGAAGTGCCGACGACGACGCTGGTGTGCTGCGCCCAGAACGACAGCATCGAAGTGTTCGAGACCGACGGCACCTTCGACATGGACACACACCGATGGACCGGCCGCAAAGGCCTCGTCACATGGCACCGCTCCGGATTCTCGCGCGAGGAGTGCCACGCCGACTTCGGCCGCTACGGCATCGACATGACCAAGACCGGCTTCTCGGCCGACTCGGTGACGTTCATCAACACCAAATACTTCGCCGAAAAGCTGCGCGGCACGCTCGAATGCAAGGTCATGGTCATCCGCACGCCCGAAGGCGCGCAGTACCCCAAGTTCCGCACCTCGGGCGAGCGGCGCGAAATCAAAGACCTCTTCGACAACATCGACTACTCGGGCGGATTCTCGCAGATAGGCTCCAAATTCCGCGGCAGCGGCGACCCCGACGAACCGGCCGTGGTCAGCATCTATCGCAACGACACGCTCTTCGTCGAAGCCATGTCGACCAGCTTCACCCTGCAGTCCAACCGCATCGAAAGCGGCAACGCCTCCATCGCCATCCACCTCGACTCGGGCCGCATCACGCACCCCGGCCTGCGCTTCAGGTATCACGACGGCCCCAAGGAAATGACGCTGCTGCGAAGCAACGAAGGCATCGAAAAAAGCCCCTATTTCGACACCTACCATCAGGTCAGCCTCGACGTGGAACGAATACGCTGGCGGGTGCGCGACCCCGAGATGATGCTGCAGGCCGTCGAAGGCGCGGCACAGAGCTACTCGCTGTTCGAGTCGCTCAACTACTACCGCGAAGAAGACTACCACGAGTTGCAGGGCATGGAGATGACGCATCCGCTGCAGAACATCAAGGACTTCTACCACTACGCCGGGCGGATGCCGTTCACGGTGGCCGAGTATGCCGAGTTCCGACGCCTGCCGGCCAACGAGCTGAGGCAGATGATAATCAACCTGTCGTTCGGCGGATTTGTGACCTACGACACCAACACCGACGTTGTCACGCCCACGCAGCGCCTGTTCGACTACCTGCTGGCACGCGTGGGCAAGAAAGACTACGACGTCATCCGCTTCAACTCCATCACCGACGGCCGCACGCCCAACGCCGTGCTCGACCTGCGCAACTACGACATGGTGCTCAACGGCGTCAAAGGCATTGCCATCTCCGACCATCAGAACGTGGCACTCTACCCCGACTCGGCCTCGGGCTGGCAGGTCATCCTCAAGCGCAACCGCGATTTCCGCTACGACGGCAAGCTCGACGCCGGCATGATGGAGCTCTACGGCAACAACTTCTACTTCTCGTACGAGAACTTCGAAATCGAGCTCGACAAGATTGACTCGCTCAGGCTCAAGATGGTGTCCGAACACCTCAACCGCTACGGGCAGCAGCAGCTCGTCTATGTGCAGAACACGCTCTCGGACCTGACGGGCAACCTCAAGATTGACAAGCCCGACAACAAATCGGGCATCAAAGACTATCCCGAATATCCGATTCTGACATCGACCAAAGAGTCGTATGTCTACTACGACAAACCCTCAATCCAGCACGGCAAATACAAGCGCGACCGTTTCTACTTTGCCGTCGATCCGTTCGAAATAACCAACATCAACCGCTTGACCAAGCAGAACACCGAGTTTGCCGGCACGCTGACGTCCAACATCTTCCCGCCCATAGAGCAGAAGTTAGTGGTGCGGCCCGACTATTCGCTCGGCTTTGTGCAGGAAGCCCCGGCCGAGGGCTATCCGATCTACAACAACCGCGCCACCTACCACAACATAGTGGACCTGAGCAATCGCGGCCTGCGCGGCGACGGCATCCTCGAATACGTGGCGTCGAGCTCGGCCAGCAACGACTTCCTGTTCCTGCCCGACGAGGCCCGCGGACGCACCTACGACTTCACCGTGTCGTCGGCCGGCGAGCGCACCACGGTGCCCTTCCCCGACGTCAGCCTCGGACGCAAGCAGGCCGTGGTGGTCGACGGCGAGACGCGCACCGGACAGACGCAGGTGGTCTTCAGGCCGCTCGACGAATACATGTCGGTCGAAAACACGTTCGGCAAGTTCGGAATGTTCGCCGCACGGAAGAACCCCAGCGAATACGAGACCCGCTTCAGCGGCCGACTGCTGGTGACGCCCAACGGCATGAAGGGATTCGGAATAACCGACATGCCCTCGGCCTCGCTCGAGTCGGAGCTGATGGACTTCACCGACCACACCATCGTGGCCGACACGTCGTTCTTCTGCACGCTCGACCGCTCCACGGGCGAAATCAACAGCGGACAGACGCGCCGCAACATCATCGAGAGCCAGAAGCAGCAGAAGCACTACAACAGCATCGGCAACCGCTCGGGCATGACGGCCTCCAACTATTCGAACGAGACGCTGCGGCACTTCGCCATAGTCGACACCATGTGCCGCGAGATTGCCAAGGTGCGCGACACGGTGGAGATGAAATGCCTCTACTCGGTCATCGACTTCGACAAGCGCGAGGGATACTTCGCCTACAAGCGCGGCAACGGCGAGTGGAACAGCAACACCATCAAATTCAAGACACTCCTGAAGTCGTACACGTGGGACATGGACCGCAACATACAGGTGATGGGACAGCTGGGCTCCAAGGGCAACCGATTCGTGTCCACGCGCGAACGCGGCGACTCGCTGGCCTTCTACGTGCCCTACGCCGAGCACGACGTGGACCTCGACATCCTCTCGTGCCGCGAGGTCAAGAAGATCCGGACGGCCGACGCCACGCTCAACCTCAACAGCAAGGGCATCGTCATCATACACAAGAACGCCGACATCGACGAAGTGGACAGCGTCAAGGTCGAGGTCAGCACCAAGACGTCGTATCACAGCTTCTACAACTCCAAAATCAAGATCGAGGGCGCCAAGAAATATCACGGCTTCGGCAACTACGACTTCGTCAACAAGGAGGGCGAGAAATACACCATCTTCATGAGCAGCATCGTGACCGACAAGGAGGCGCGGACCACGGCGCGCGGCAACATCTCGGAGACGGCCGCCTTCCGCTTCGACCGCTACTTCAACTACAAGGGCGACGCCATGATTCTGGCCGGACGCCAGCTGCTCGAGTTCGACGGCGCCGCGCAGATGATTCACGACGCCGCACACGGCCCGCACACGTTCGTCCGCTTCACGTCGGTCATCGACCCCAAGCAGGTGATGATCCCAATCGGCGACCGCATCGAGAACTGGGACCACGACCAGATTCACCGCAACTTCTTCATCCGCAAGGACTCGACGCACGTCTACAGCTCGTTCATCGAAAGCCGCGTCGACTACAGCGACGTGCCGATGCTCGAGGGGCGCGGCTTCCTGTTCCACAACGACATCTTCGACCGCTTCGACATCTCCACCGAGTCCAAGCGCAACAAGCCCGACACCGTGGGCACGCGCCTGAGCTTCGAGCCCGACAAGGACATCATCACCGGCTTCGGACGCATCGACATGGGCGTCGACTTCGGCAAGTCGCGGCCCGTGGAGATACGCTCGGCGGGCGACATCACCGACCATCGGCCCACCAACACCATCAGCCTCAACACCACCACGGGCATCGACTTCTTCTTCAGCACCGAGCTGGCCACGCGCATCTATCGCAAGGTGCTCGACTCGAAGGCCGAGAAGTGCGACACCACATCGTTCAGATACGAGCTGCGGATGGCCGAGCTCTACGACACCACCGCCATCAAGACCATGCTTGCCGACCGCAGCAAGCCGCTCGTGCCCGTCAAGAACAGCGAGGAGCTGGTGCTGCCCGAGACGGGGCCGCTCTTCACGTTCGACAACATCGAATGGATATGGCACACGCCCAAGAAGGCCTACATTGCCGACACCACCGTCAACCTGATGATGATGCGCGGACGCAATGTCAACCGCAAGGTGCACATCAAGTGCGAGCTCGTCAGCCGCAAGGTGGGCAGCTCGCTGACGATGCTCGTCGAGAGCGGACAGGACTGGTTCTTCTTCGCATTCCGCAACGCCAACATGCAGGTGCTCACCTCCGACAAGGAGTTCAACCAGGCGCTCATGGCCATCGACCCCGCCGACCGCCGCAACAAGAGCCGCGGCATACAGTACACCCTGGCGCCCGACAGCAAGCGCAAGACATTCCTGCGCCAGTTCGGCATACAGACCGCGCAGGCCGA
>CALYZD010000011.1 GCA_945607565.1 uncultured Bacteroidales bacterium
GCCGAAAAGCGGCGAGTGCATCACCCACGGCTTGGCAAGCATCACTGTGCGCGGCACCAGTGTCAGGACGGCCAGTATGTCGATGAACGACAGATGATTAGCTACCACCACAACGGGTTTGGACGTGTCGAGCCGGCCGATGGTCTCGAAACTGATATAACGCTTTGCGACGCCGAAAAACGCCACGACGGAGCGATGCACCAATCGACCGACAGCCTTGTGCCGAAGCTGTTGCGAGACCGGGAGCAGGCTGATGCAGCGGCAGACGACGCTCACAATCACGGCCCCGACGGCGAAAGTGCCGTAGGTGACTGCGGTGACGGCCATGCGCCAGAACGAATTGGGCGCGCAGCCCTGCTCGGCCCGACCCGAAATGATGAGCCGGAACAGGATGGGCTGTATGGTGTATGACGTGATGATGACCGAAATCATCCCGAGAATTGAGATAGTACCAATGGAATGGACGGCCGGATGGTCGGCAAATATCTGAACACCAAGGCCTACGATAATAGTGAAAGCCGACAGCGCGATGGCCGTCTTGTGCGACGACAGCGTGCGCCGGCCGGTGCGATATTCGGTCTGGAGCCCGTCCATGATGAAGATGCTGAAGTCGTCGCCGACGCCGAAAATGAAAGTCGAAACGATGATGTTGACCACGTTGAACTCGATGCCGAAGAAGCCCATGAACCCTAAGATTATCAGCCAACTGACGCACATAGGCAGGAACGAGATGACGAACAGTTCGAAGCGGCCGTAGGACAGCAGCAGCGCCAGCCCGACAAGGAACGAACTGATGTAGAGAATCAGATTGAAATCGTCGACCACCGAAACGGCGGCCTTGCGGACGTAGTAGCCACGGTCGGCGATGACCACCGACGGGTCGCCCTCGAAGAGCGACATCACCGAGTCGCGATTGGCGACGGGGAGAACTATGTAGCTGATAAGCATCATGTTAGGCTGCGCGTCGGTCAGCCACGGGCCGACTATGGGCGAGGCGGCCAGAGTGTCGAGCAGCGTCGGCTCGAAATGCGGACGGTGGCGGAGCAAAGCCTCGAAGCGCGAAAAACTGCCGGGCGCAAAGCCCGTGAGCTCGGCCTGCCGGCTGAGAATGGCGAGCGAACTGTCGATGCGCGCGTCGGTCCAGTAGCTGTTCCAACGGTCGATGCGGCGCTGCTGCTCGGCGGGCGGCACAAGCAGGAATGGCGACACGGATTTTGAACTGATAATCAGACCATTGTCGCACAGCGAATCGATTTTCAGCTGGAGGCGTGCGCTGTTGTCGGCAAGTTCGGCCAAAGAGCTGCCGGTGGTCACCAGCATTGCCTTGTGGCCGCCGCTGTTGAAGAGTTCCTGCGACAATTCGCTGGCTTTCCGCGTTTTGGCATCGCCCTGGAAGTTCAGGTTCGACATGTCGCTATCGAATCGGACATCGTCCATAAAGAAAAGCGAACCAACTGAAAGCAAGATAATTAGAACCACCAGGACTTTGTTTCGCGAAAAATCGTAGTTCCCGAAACGGTCGGCCAGGCGCGACAGGAAATTGTCGGCCTCGCGACGCTTTTGCGGCAGAAGGTGAGGCAGAAAGACGAGGCAGAAAATGGTGGTGCCCACGAGCGCCAGCGACGCGAAAAGCCCCAGATCGCGCAGGAGGCTGTTGTTGGTGAACATCAGGCCGACGAACGCGCCGATGGTGGTGAAGCTGCCAATTGTCAGTGGCTGAGCCATTTCCTTGATCAGCTGCTCGATGGTTTCGGTGTGCTGGCGATGCGTGATGACGTGTATCGAATAGCTCATGGCCACGCCCATGACGGTGGTCCCGGCGCCGACGGCCAGCAACGAGATGCTGGCGCCGCCGGCCGCAATCAGCGCAAGGGCGAAAAGTCCGCCCCAAAGCACGGGCAGCGTGATGAGGAACATACTCCAAATGTTTCGGAACAAGACAGTTACGACCACGCCGATTATTATCAGCCCGATGGCCAGCACCTGCATCTCGTCGTGCTTGACCTGGCGGGCGTTGAGAACGGCGATGGTCGGCGCGCCATACTGACTGACCTCGATGTCGGCATTGCGATCCTCTATCGTGCTGATAAGCTGATTGATACGGTCGATGAGCGCGGCGTTGGAACCCGTGTTTTCGAAATGGCTTGCAAGTTCCACGAAAACGACCAGACTGCGCATGTCGGCCGTGAAGACATAACCGTCTATCAGATTGTAGTTCATGTCGTTGGCAAGCGTGCCGACGCGCTGGAGGATTGGCGAGCCGATGCCGAGCGGGTCGTGCTGCATGTATTGCCTGATGCCGAGCGAAAGCGGGCTGGCGAGCAGGCCATAGTTCTGCCGCATTTTCCGGGCCACGGCGTCGGGGCGGAAGAGCGAATCCATCCGCACGAAATCGGAGTCGGAAAGCAGGACGGGCAGGTTGCGGCAAATCATTTCGGGCACCTTTTCGACGGCCGAATCGTCCATGGTGGTCCGGACGCTGATGCCGGCAGTGGCGTCGGCCAACAGGCTGTCGGCCAGCTCGTCGGCAACGTCCATCAGGCGCAGCGGGTCGACCTCGGCGGTGTCTTTGGCGGTGACGAAAATCATGATTCTGTCCATCGCCTTCATGCGGGTGATGACCTCGAAGCGGTCGGTGTTGCCACGGTCGGGAAAGAAACTGGCGAGGCTCTCGTCGAAGCGGATGCCCAGCGATAGGACCAGCATCAGAGCGAATGTCAGCACGAGCATCATCACAAACGCCACTCGGCTGACTTTGAGCTTGTTATAGATTAAAACGAAAAATTTACCCACGTTCTGTTGTGTCTGGTTGTGAATGGTCGGATTCAGAAAAGCGGCACCAACTGTTCGAGCCGGTTGGAGCGCGAACCTTTGATCAGCACAAAGCGATGACGGAAATCGTTGTCGGACAGCTGCTTGACAAGATCTTCGGTGGTGTCGAAGAAATGAAATTCGGGGAACTGTGCGGCGTGCTCGGCAAATTCGGGGCCGACTAACCATGCGTCGCAAATACCTGAATGCCTGAGTTTTTCGAGAATATGACGATGCTCGTCCGAACTGATGGCTCCCAACTCGCGCATGGCGCCGAGGATGGCCATCTTGCCGCTACGGGCGAGCGAGGCAAAATTGTCGAGCGAGGCGTTCATGCTCGACGGGTTGGCGTTGTATGCGTCGAGCAGCAGCGTGTTGCGCGACGTCTCGACGATCTGCGAACGACTGTTGGTGGGACGATATTCCGAAAGAGCCTGACAAATGTCATCGGCATCGACCCCAAAAAACGTACCAACGGTGGCGGCGGCCAATGCGTTTTCGAGATTATAAGAACCTGTTATTTGGGTAGTTACGATGCAATAATCGGCATCAGCCTCGGTCTTCCAGAGCATCTGCATGAAGTCGGACTGGCAGCCGATGCGGCCCGAAACCAGGCAGTGCCGCGCGTCCGAAGTGCCGTAGCAGACGCGCTGCGGGTAGTCGCCGAGCATGCGCACGAGGTTGTCGTTGTCGGCGTTCAGGAAGATGGTGCCTGAGGTCCGGCGGACGTAGTCGTAGAGTTCGGCCTTGGTCTGCACCACGCCCTCGAACGAGCCAAAGCCCTGAATATGAGCTTTTCCAACATTCGTAATCAGTCCATGCGAAGGCTTGGCGATGGCCACAAGTTCGGCAATGTCGCCGGGGTGGCTTGCGCCCATCTCGATGACGGCGATGTCATAGCTGCTGTCGACGGACAGCACCGAAAGCGGCACGCCAATCTGGTTGTTGAGATTGCCGGCCGTCGCAAAGGTGCGGAACTTCTTGGACAGGACGGCCGCCACCAGCTCTTTGGTCGTCGTCTTGCCATTGGTGCCAGTGATGCCGACCACCGGGATGCTGAGGCGGTCGCGATGGTAGGCGGCAAGCTGCTGCAGGGCCGCGGTGGTGTCGGGCACAAGGGTGCAGCGCGGGTCGGAGGCAAAGTCGGGATTGCTGCACACAACGTGCATCGCGCCGCCGCCAAGTGCCTCGGCCACAAAGGCGTTGGCATCGAAGCGCTCGCCCTTGAGAGCAAAGAAAAGTGAGCCCGGGCGGATGTTGCGAGTGTCGGTGCAGATGCCGGTCGACCGCCCGAAAATGCTGTAAAGATGTTCCATTTCTGACTGATTTTGCGTTGGAAATCGACTGCGGAATAATTGTATTTCGCTTCGGATTGTCAAAGATACCCAAATTCGGCGTTATGATATGGAAGCCGCGCGGCTTTTCGGACATTTGTTTCTAATATGTAGTCCGATTGTTGCCACGGGCGCAGAAGTGAATGATTTGCAACGGCAATGCACCCGAAACGATTTATCTTAGCGCAAAACCGCTTAATTTTTACACAAATGAACATGATAAAGACAACCTTGCTGACGCTTGGCATCGGCCTTGGCTCGGCGTCCATGGCGCAGGCCGACCGCGGCTATGCCAATCCGGTCATCCCGGGCTTCCACCCCGACCCCAGCGTCTGCCGCGTAGACAACGATTTCTATCTGGTCAACAGCAGTTTCCAGTTCTTTCCGGCCGTGCCCATCTTCCACAGCACCGACCTCATCCATTGGGAGCAGATAGGCAATTGCCTGACAAGGCCGTCGCAGGTCAGGCTCGAAAACGTGAACGCATGGGGCGGCATCTACGCGCCGACCATCCGTCACCACAACGGCACTTTCTACATGATAACCACCAACGTTTCGGACCGCGGCAACTTCATAGTCTGCGCCACCGACCCCAAAGGACCGTGGTCGGACCCCGTGTGGCTGAGCCAGAGCGGCATCGACCCGTCGCTCTTTTTCGAGGACGACAAATGCTACATGGTCAGCAACCCCGACGGCGGCATCTGGCTCTGCACCATCGACCCGCTCACCGGCAGGCAGCTCAGCGAGTCGCGGCGCATCTGGGACGGCACGGGCGGACGCTACCCCGAGGGGCCGCACATATATAAAAAGGACGGCTGGTATTATCTGCTGATTTCGGAAGGCGGCACCGAATACGGACACATGGTCACCATTGCCCGAAGCCGCAGCATCGACGGCCCCTACACGCCCAACCCTTCGAACCCGATACTGACGCATTTCTGTCACGCCGCCGAGGGCTGCCCTATACAAGGCACCGGACACGCCGACATTGTGGAGGCGGCCGACGGATCGTGGTGGATGGTTTTCCTTGCGTTCAGGCCGCAAGACGGTTCGCACCATCTGCTTGGGCGCGAGACGTTTCTGGCTCCGGTGCGGTGGGACAAGGACGCGTGGCCGGTGGTGAACGCCAGCGGAACGGTCGGGTTGCAGATGGACGTGCCGACGCTCAAGCAGCAGCCACAGCCACAGCGCCCGCAGCGAACCGCCTTCGACGGCAGACAGCTTGGCCCTGAGTGGGTTCACCTCTGCAACCCGGTGGCCGACAACTATGCGCTGACCGGCAAAACGCTCCGCCTCACAGCCTCCGAGACCGACATCAACCAGACCGGCAAGCCTACCTTTGTGGCCAGACGGCAGGAGCACATCGACTTCGAAGCCGCCACCTGCGTCACGCTCAGCAAGGCAGGCCAGGGCGACCGCGCCGGACTGACCGTCTACATGGAAAGCCACTCGCACTACGACCTTGCCATCGAGCAGACCGCATCGGGCCAGCAATTGGTGCTGCAATTCAGGCTTGGCCGCCTGACGCACGACGCGAAACGAATCAGCATTGCACAAGGGCAAAAAGTACACCTAAAAGTGACCGGCAGCAATAGCAGCTACTCGTTTGCCTACTCGCTTGACGGCCATGACTTCACCGACCTTGGCCAGATGGACGCCCGCTATCTGAGCACCGAAACGGCCGGCGGCTTCACCGGAATTACCCTCGGCATGTTCGCATCCAAACAGACCCAAGCCTCCAAAGCCTTTGCCGACTTCGACTATTTCGATTATAAAGGATTGTAAATCAGCACAGAATTTTAGCCTCGCTCTGCCGGACATTTCAGGTCATGGCAGAGCCGAGGCTTTTTTGGGGGCAATATCAGACGCAGTTCGCCCAACGTTTACCAGAAAAACGTCGCCATTTTAGCCCTGACCGGCCAAGAAGCGGCCCAAGTCATCTCAAAATATTGGAGCCGGCCATCAGCCACCGGGCCGTGGTCCGACCACAAACCAAAAAGGGTCGATGCCCGAAAGCATCGACCCATAAAGTATGAAGCAAAAATTTCAATTAATTTCTGTTTTTCTTGCCGGCCACCGGCGAACCTACGCGAACCATTGCGCAGCGGAAACCGATATCGTCGCGGCTCTCGCGTTCGTCGAGGAAGCGGCGGGTGCCGGGGCTGAGCCAATAGGCACGGTCGCGCCACGAACCGCCTTTGTAGACCCTTGTGCGGTCGGAAACCAAACTGCGGAGGCCCGATTGGGTAGGCGTGCCGGCATACATGGTTTCGGAATTATTCTCGGAAGTCGTCCAGTCGGTCGAGATGTTCGAGCGGTTGTCGCCATCAAGGTAGTTGCGGTTGTCGGCCGTGCGGTAATTCTTGCGGTCGGCAATGTCCTTGTCGGTTTCCTGACGATACTTGATGCGGCCCAGGCTGTCCTTCTCGACAGGTGCGCCGGTGTCGTCGAGCACTTTTGTCTGGAAGTTGTTGCCACGATAGGGGTTGAACTCCTCAACATCGTCGAAACTCAAGGGACGGTAAACGTCGGCCACCCACTCGTTGACGTTGCCGGCCATGCAGTAGAGGCCGTAGTCGTTGGGATAGTATGATTTGACGTTGACGGTGATGTCGCCTTCGTCGTTCAGCTTGCCGGCAGTACCCATCATATCACCGTTGCCACGGACGAAGTTGGCCATCATTCGGCCGCGTTCGGATTCGCCGGCGTTACGAACCACGTGACCGTTCCAAGGGAAGATCTTACGGTCGGACATGCGTTCGTCGCGGGTGTTGCCAATCAGACCAAGGGCGGCGTATTCCCATTCGGCCTCGGTTGGAAGGCGGTATTTGGGCAGCAGGATGCCGTCGTCCCAGCGCACGCGGCGCGTGTCTTTGTTGGGGTCGAGGTCTTCCATCGGGTGCTTGCCCGGAGTACCTTCGTATTGTCCGTAGAGATAAGCTTCTGTGTCAAAGTTGTTTTCGCCGCTCTGGTCGGCAACGTTCAGTTCCATAATGCCCTGTTCGATCAGGATAAGCTCGTTGACGCGGTCGGTACGCCACTTGCAGAAGTTGGAGGCCTGAATCCAGCTGACGCCCACGACGGGATAGTCGGAATAGGCCGGGTGGCGGAGGTAGTTCTCGACATAAGGCTCGTTGTAGGCCAAAGCCCTGCGCCACACGAGCGTGTCGGGCAGCGCTGCCTTGTATTGGTCGGGATATTCGCTGTAGACGCGGTTGACCCAATAGAGCCATTCGCGGTAGTTGGCGTTGCTCACTTCGCATTCGTCGATATAGAACGACGGCACTGTGACGCGGCGCGGGGTGTTGTCCATACCATAGATAACGTCCTGCTCCACGCGACCCATAATGAAAGTACCGCCTTCGATAAACACCAGACCGGGACCGGTCTGCTGCTCGTAGCCCGACTGGTATTCGAATCCGCCCCAATCAGGGTTGTTATATTGCCAACCTGTGACGCTCGAGGCGCCACTGCCGCCGCCGGACGAGCAAGAAGTCAGCATCAGCAAACCACCTGCAACCGAAGCGGCCAAGGACTTTGAAATCATCTTCATAACTCTAAGACTATATTATTTCTTTTTTTCAAATTTATTGCGCAGGTCGGATTGCAACCTGCGCTGAAAAACGGTTATTTATACTGCAAAAATATAAAAAGGTTGTTTTGTCGTATCTATTTGGCTCAAAAAAATATGATTATTTCGGAATTGAGAAAATCTGAATATACTAACTCGAAAAGCTTGGCGTTATTGCATCAATTATTGCTTATTTTGTACTGATTTTCATCTATACTATATGCACAAGACTTTATCGGTGTTGCTGATGCTGGCAAGTGCGGCGACTTGGGCGCAGACCGGCACTCACAAATACAATATCGACTGGCAGATAACACCCGCCGCCATCACGTTCGACGGCGAAACGGGAATCAACGATACGCTGGACATACCTTTCGCCTCGCATCTGATTGACTGCGGCGAGGCCTTTGTGGAGCTCGACACGTGCAATTCGGTCGAGGCGCCGCAAGCCTTTGCCGACACCGTGCTGCAGCTGCTGCCCGACGGATGGAGGTGCTTCGACAGCCGGATTGTATGCATCCGCAAGAAAAACCTGAACCACATCTGCGTCTACCCGTTCTTCAAGGACGGCAGCGGGCGCTGGAGGCTGGCATCGGGCTACAGCCTGACCACCTGGGGGACGGCCGGAGTGAGCCCCGATGCCGGGCCAAGGCCCAAGGACGCCCTGTCGTCGGTGCTGGCCGGGGGCACATGGGTCAAGGTGCGGGTGGAGTCGACGGGCGTCAAACGCATTGGCTACTCGACACTTGCATCGTGGGGATTTGCCGACCCGACGCGTGTGGCCGTCTATGGCAACGGCGGCAAGCAGCTGGCCTATGCCAACTCGTCGATGCGCCCTGTCGACATTGCGAAACTGCCTGTGCATCACGCCAACAATGCCATTTATTTCTATGCGCGCGGCACCGAGAGCTGGAGCTATTCGAAGAGCTCGGATTTCTTCA
Organism: uncultured Bacteroidales bacterium; assembly: GCA_945607565.1. Taxonomy (GTDB): domain Bacteria; phylum Bacteroidota; class Bacteroidia; order Bacteroidales; family Marinilabiliaceae; genus CALYZD01. Next base: position 8,658 of record CALYZD010000011.1, read on the forward strand.
GCTGCACCACGCATCTGTACGACACCTACGCCTACTACTACATCACCGAGAGCGACGAGCCGTCGGCCGAGCCGGAGCTGATCGAGGCCTACAAGGCCGGGAAGGTGAGCGAAGTCTACACGGACTACGACTATTACGAGCATCACGAAGTCAACACGACCAACATAGCTGGCTCGGGACGCGAGCTGTATGGCGAATCGTTCGGCAGCAGCACGCCCAGACGCACCATCAGCTTCGGGCTGACGGGGCTCGAAGGCGAGACGACGGCCAAAATCAAGGCCAAGGTGGCGGCCACCGGCAGCGGAATGTCGAACATCGCGTTTGCGCACAACGGCAGCCAGCTCACGTCGTCGGACATTGCGGCCAACTCGTCGGACGAGGCGGCGCGCTCGGTGACGACGTCTATCGTGCAGTTCGGCACCACAAGCAGCCGGCTCGACATCGACATCAGCTACACGCCACCGTCGGCCACGTCGACGGCCTGGCTCGACTATCTGACAATCAACGCACAGGTGCCGCTGAAAATGGGCAGCACCAAGCAGCTGCAGTTCCGCAAGGGCGACTCCTTCTCGGGCACCGACATGGTGCGGTTCTGCATTTCGGGCGCGACGGCCAGCACGCGCGTCTGGAAGGTGGGCAGCTGTACGGCGCCGGTCGAGATGGCTGGCGAAATCACCGACGGCGTGTTCCGGTTCAATGCCAAATGCGGCAGCGACAACGAGTTCGTGGCCTTCGACGACAACGCGCAGCTCGAAGAACCCACGTTTGTGGGCACGGTGGCCAATCAGGACCTGCACGCGATGCCGGCGGTCAACTATCTGATAATAGCCCACCCCGACTTCCTGACGCAGGCGCAGGAACTGGCCGAACTGCACCGGTCGGCCGGACGGCTCAGCACGGCCGTGGCGACCACCGAACAGATCTACAACGAATATTCGTCGGGCACGCGCGACGCGTCCGCCATCCGCGACTTCATCCGCTCCATCTACCTGAAAGCCGACGACGGTGACGCCGACGCCCTGAAATACGTCCTGCTCTTCGGCGACGGGCACTACAACAACCTGGCCTACGGCAGCACCAACCCGACCAACAAAATCCCGACCTACGAATCGGCACAGTCGCTCTACCTGTCGTCGACCTACTGCACCGACGACTTCTACGGATTCCTCGACTACTACGAGGGCAGCTCGGACCTGAGCGCGCGCATGGACGTGGCCGTGGGACGAATGCCGGTCAGCACCACCGAGCAAGCCGACATCGTGGTGCAGAAGAGCCGCAACTACATGAACGGCAAGGCACCCGGCAAGTGGAAGAAAAAAGCCGTCTTCCTGGCCGACGACGGCGACACCAACGAGCACGTGAACTATGCCGAACTGAACGCCGCCCGCGTTGCCAAGGAGCATTCCGACATGGACGTCGAGCGCATCTACCTCGACGGATACACCGTGACCACCGGCGCCACCGGCAAGACCTATCCGCAGGCCAACACCGACCTGGAAACAGCCATAGCCAACGGCATTGTGCTGCTCAACTATGTGGGTCACGGCAGCCCGAGGGCACTGTCGGCCGAGCTGGTGGTGACGCTGCAGAGCGTGCGCCGCTGGACCAATGCCGACAAGCTGTTCTTCTTCATCACGGCCACCTGCGAGTTCGCGCCGTTCGATGCCGGCAACACGTCGGCGGGCGAATATGCGCTGCTCAATGCCAACGGCGGCTGCATCTCCATCCTGTCGACCACGCGCCTCGTCTACGGCGACCGCAGCTATCAGTTCAACAGCAACATCTTCAACAAACTCTTCAGCGCCGACACCCTCGGACACGCCTACACCTATGGCGACGCCCTGCTCGACGCCAAAATAAAGGCCGGCGGGAGCAGCAACACGCTCAAATACGTCTACCTGGGCGACCCGGCACTGGCGCCGCCGCTGAACACCTACACCATCGTCACCGACAGCATCAACGGCGAGGCCTACGACGAGTCGACCGAACCGATTGCGCCACTGCGAATCAACTCGATTGTGGGAAGCGTGCGCGACGCCGACGGCAACGTGGCCACCGACTTCGACGGCCAGATAGACCTGTCGCTCTTCGACAAAGAGCGGACGGTCAACACCCTCGGCAACGAAGGCCCGGCGTTCTCCTACACGGCCTATGCCGACAAGCTCTACACCGGCACGGTGGACGTGAGCGGAGGCCGCTTCGGCATGGAACTGCTGCTGTCGAAGAACTCGAGCTACGAAACCTCGTATGGCAAACTGCTCTACTTCGGCACCGCCTCCGACGGCCGCGAAGCGTCGGGAGCCGACGCGCAGGTGCTGGTGGGCGGCGTGCCGCAGACCATCGACAACGACACCGTGGGCCCCGACATCTGCGCGTGGATCAACTTCGAGAACTTCGTGAACGGCCAGACCGTGGGCAACACTCCGCGTCTGCACATCGACCTCTCGGACCCGAGCGGCATCAACACGGCCGGCGCCGGCGTGGGCCACGACATAGCGCTGATCATCAACGGCAACCGGGCATCGGCCACCGTGCTCAACAGCCTCTATGCCGGCGACAGCAGCTTCCGCAGCGGCAGCATCGACTACAACTTCGGCACGCTCGACGACGGCAGATACGAGGTCGAGATAAAGGCGTGGGACAACATGAACAACTCGTCGTCGAAGACGCTCACGTTCTACGTCAGGGCCGACGCCTCCATCAGCTTCGAGAACGTCCGCATCTATCCGAACCCCTTCGGCGCATCGGCAGGCAAGCTGACGCTCAGCTTCGAGCACAGCGCTCCGGGCGAAGTGCTCAACCTCGACATACGCCTCTTTTCACTCGGCGGCGGGTTGATGATAAGGAATTATATTACTACTATTGCCAGCCAGAATTCGGTGACGCCCATCGACCTCATGAGCGTCGACAGCCGGTTTGCGGCACTGCCGCACGGCGTCTATCTGCTGCAGGTGCGCGTCGACAACGGCAACGGCCGCAGCGGCGAAATCAACAAAAAAATAGTGGTGGCCGGACAATAAAAAGAACATCCTGAAAGTTTTCCCGTGTGTGGCCGGAAACGGCGCGCATCGGAAACGAACCATAAAAAAACAATATCGATATATCGACATGAAGAGAACAACCAAAGCCATTGCAATCGCGATGCTTGCTCTGCCGTGGACGGCAGCGGCACAAGACAGCAACAACCCCATCAATACCGTAGTCCCGTTCCTCAACATCTCGCCCGAATCGCGCGGAAGCGGCATGGGCGACGCCGGAGTGGCCACCCTGCCCGACATCAATTCGCAGCACTGGAACCCGGCCAAATACGCCTTCATGACAAGCAAGGCCGGAGCGTCGTTCTCGGTCACGCCGTGGCTCAGGCAGCTGGTGAGCGACATCAACCTGTTCTACGTGGCCGGATACTACCGCATCAACAAGCGGAGCACGGCAAGCGCATCGCTCCGCTACTTTTCGCTGGGCGAAATCACCTATATCGACGAGATGGGCAACGAGCTCTACACCGGCGATCCCAACGAATTTGCCATCGACGCGGCCTATTCGCTGATGCTCTCCAAGAGCTTCTCGGGCGCCATTGCGCTGCGCTACATCCGCTCCGACATGGGCTCGAGCACCACCGAGAGCGGCGAAGACCTGGTGCCGGGCAACGCCTTTGCGGCCGACGTGGCTTTCTACTTCAAGAAGAACATCGCCATCGATCGCAATCGGGCCGACATCATGGCGGGCATCAACATTTCGAACATCGGCTCCAAGATCAGCTACGACGAGGGTACGACCGAGGAATTCCTGCCGGCCAATCTGCGCATCGGCGCCGGAATAATGTATGAGATTGACCGCTACAACAAGATTGGCGCCACCATCGAGTTCAACAAACTGCTGGTGCCCACGCCCGACCGCGGCGAGGACGGCTCGATGGACTATGAGGAATGTCATGACTACCGCAGCACGTCAGTGCCGGCGTCAATCTTCAAGTCGTTTGGCGATGCGCCGGGCGGTGCCAAGGAGGAACTGCGCGAGATCACCATCGGCGGCGGCCTCGAATATGTATACAACGACATGTTCTCGCTCCGGGGCGGATACTTCCACGAAAACGAATACAAAGGCAACCGCAAGTACGCCACGGCCGGTGTCGGCATCAAATATCAGATGCTCAACGTCGAAGCCAGCTACCTGATAGCCACGCAGAGCAACAGCGCACTGGCCAACACCATCCGCATCACCGTGGGCTTCGACCTCGGGAAAATACTCTAACCGCCCGACTGCCATGAACATCAACGACATCAGAATAGGATACGGATACGACGTCCACCGGCTCGACGACGGGCTGCCGCTGTGGCTGGGCGGAGTCAGGATAGAGCACACGCGAGGCTGCGTGGCGCACTCCGACGGCGACGTGCTGCTGCACGCCATCTGCGACGCCATTCTCGGCGCGGCCGCCATGCGCGACATCGGCCACCACTTCCCCGACAGCGACGACCGCTACAAAGGCATCGACAGCAAAATACTGCTGCGCAGGACAATAGAGACAGTAGCCGCCAAGGGATACGCCGTCGGCAACATCGACTCGACCATATCCATGCAGCGCCCCAAACTGAAAGACTACATCCCGCTGATGCAGCAGACCATTGCCGACACCATCGGGATAGACGCCGACCGCGTGTCGGTCAAGGCCACGACCACCGAACGCCTCGGCTTCGAGGGCGACGAGTCGGGAGTGTCGGCATCGGCCGTGGTGCTGCTGACCAGATGAGACACGGCGCCCGCCATCGGCCTTTTGCCGGAGAGGGAGGATGCACTGGCAGACTGCAAGCGCAGACGTCGATTTTGCATCAATCCGACATCCGACGTTGAGCAAAAAACACTATTATTGCATTCCGATGCACGCCGGCACACACCGCAATGCGCTCCATGCGCGTGCATCGTGACCAAAACACCGGAACACAATGAACGAATTTGACGAGATTGTCGGGATAATTCCGGCACGATACGCTTCGAGCCGATTCCCCGGCAAACCGCTGGCCGACATCGGCGGCAAACCGATGATAAGGCGCGTGTGCGAACAGGCAAGCCAGGTGCTGGCCACCACCTATGTGGCCACCGACGACGACCGCATTGCCGACGCCGTCAGAGCCTTTGGCGGCCGCGTAGTGATGACCTCGGCCGACCACCAGAGCGGCACCGACCGCTGCGCCGAAGCCCTGACCAGAATAGAGGCGGCCGAAGGGCGCAAGTTCAAGGCCGTCATCAACATACAGGGCGACGAGCCTTTCATCCGCCCCGAACAGATTGCACTGCTGTGCAGCGCGTTCGACTCGGCGTCGACCGAGATTGCGACGCTGGTCAAGCCGGTCGACAACAGCGCCGACCTCTTCAACCCCAACAAGCCCAAAGTGGTGGTGTCGGCCGACGGCGCCGCGCTCTACTTCAGCCGCTCGCCCATTCCCTATCTGCGCGGAGTGGACGAGAGCCAATGGCATCTGCGCCACAGATTCTACAACCACATCGGGCTCTATGGCTACCGCGCCGACATCCTGCCGGCCATCACGCGGATGAAGCGCGGGGTGCTTGAGCAGTGCGAATCGCTCGAACAGCTCAGATGGCTCGAAAACGGATGTCGCATCGCGGTGCTCGAAACCAGGCTCGAAAGCATCAGCATCGACACCCCCGACGACCTGAAGGCGCTGGTCGATAGAGGATTAATCTAAAAAAAAAGATAAAAGAAACGAGGCCCGGAAGATGAACTATTTGGCACATTTGGCGCTGTCGCACGACAATTCGGATGTCATGCTGGGCAACTTCATTGGCGATTTCGTCAAGGGAAGCAACTATTCGCGCTACTCGCCAAGCGTGCGCCAAGGCATTCTGCTCCACCGCAAGATAGACGCCTTCACCGACGCCCACCCGGTAGTCAGGGCCAGCTGCGAACTGCTGAAAGACACCTACGGGAGATATGCGGGGATAATCGTGGACATGTTCTACGACCACTTTCTGGCACTCAACTGGGACACCTACCACAAGTCGATGCCGCTCAGCCGCTTTGTGAGCAAGACGCATCGCGTGCTGATGTTCAACTACTTCCGCCTACCCAACGAAGTCAAGAGCATGCTGCCGTTCCTCATCAAGAGCCGGCGGCTCGAAAACTATGCCAACCTTGCGGGCCTGGCCCGCGCGCTCAACATAATGGCGCGGCACACGTCGCTGCCCAACAACACCGGCGAGGCCATCCGCTGCCTCAACGAAAACTACATCCTCTTCGGCGACCACTTCGGCGAATTCTTCCCGCAGGTGACGGCCATGGTCGACGAGGAGCTCAAGGGCGTGGGCGAAAAGTAGCCCTCAGCATCCTGTCCTTGCCCCAGAAATCCTTGCGAAGCTCCACATTTTCGAAGCCCGTGTCGGCCAGCAGACGCGCCGCCTGCGGGCCGTAAGCCTCATTGATTTCGAAAAAGAGCGACCCGCCCGGCGCAAGCAGTCCGGCGACGCAGCGGCGCGCTATGACGCGGTAGAAGAGCAGCGGGTCGGAGTCGGGGACGAAAAGCGCCAGGTGCGGCTCGTGCTCCACGACGTTGGCGCTCATGGCGCCCATCTCGCGGCGGCAGATGTAGGGCGGATTGCTGACCACCACATCGTAGGGCGCGCCGGGAACATCGCCGCTGAGAATGTCGGCCTCGAACCACGCCACCGGCAGCCCGTGGGCATCGGCATTGGCACGCGCCACAGCCAGAGCGTCGGCCGACACGTCGCAGCCCGACACCCGCAGTTGCGCGCGCTCGGCCTTGAGGCTGACGGCTATGCAGCCGCTGCCCGTGCCCACGTCGAGCACCGATAGGGCGCGCCCGCCGGCCTCGGCCGCCACCCACGCCACCAGTTCCTGCGTCTCGGGCCGCGGGATGAGCACCGACGGACTGACGGCGAACCGGCGTCCGGCAAAGACCACGGAGCCGGTCACGTATTGCAGCGGCTCGCCGGCCGCGATGCGCCGCCCGGCCTGCATCAGCCGCTCGCAGTCGGACGCGGACACAGCGTCGGCAAGGCGCAGAGCTACCTCGGTGGGCGTCAGGCCAAGCAGGTCTTCGACAAGAATCTGCGCCATGCAGCGCGCCTCGGCGGCGCCATAGACGGGCTCGAAGCGCTGCGCCAGCTCGCGGCGCACAGCTGCCAAGTTAGGAAGTGACGGCTTCTGTTCTATTGACATTTTTTAATAACTTCGTGGTCATGCAAAAATAACAGCTATGACCACAGAATCAAACATCCACACCCCATTCATGCAGCGATGCCTGCAGCTGGCCGAGTGCGGCCGCGGCCTGACCTACCCCAACCCGATGGTGGGCTGCGTGATAGTCTGCGACGGCGTCATCATAGGCGAGGGCTACCACGTCAGGGCAGGGATGCCGCATGCCGAGGTGAACGCCATCCGCAGCGTGCGGCGCAGGGAGCTGCTGAGCCGGAGCACGCTCTACGTCAGCCTTGAGCCGTGCGCCCACTTCGGACGCACGCCGCCATGCGCCGGCCTTATCATCGACAGCCACATCCCGCACGTGGTCGTCGGCTGCGTCGACTCGTTTGCGCAGGTGTCGGGGCGCGGCATCAGGATGCTGACGGAGGCCGGCGTCAAGGTCGAGGTCGGGATTCTGTCGGACGAGGCGCGACGGCTCAACGGGCGCTTCTTCACCTTCAACGAGCTGCACCGGCCCTATGTGGTGCTCAAATGGGCGCAGTCGCTCGACGGATTCATCGACGAGATGCGCGACATCAGCACGCCGCCCGCATGGCTGACCAACGGCCTGTCGCGCACCATGGTCCACAGGCAGCGCACGCAGGAGCAGGCCATCATGGTGGGCACCAACACGGCCCTGTTCGACGACCCGCAGCTGACCGCACGCCTCTGGCACGGCAACCAGCCCCTGCGCGTGGTGCTCGACAACCGTCTGCGCCTGCCGGCCTCCACACGCCTGCTTGCCGACGGCGGCCGCACGCTGGTAATCAACAGCATCAGGCAATGCACCGAAGGCAACGTCGAATATGCCCGCACCGACTTCGGCAGCAATCTGGCCCACAACGTAGCCGAGCTGCTCTACGAACGCGGCATCCAGTCGGTAGTGGTGGAAGGCGGGCGCCGGACGCTGCAGACATTCATCGACGCCGGACTCTGGGACGAGGCCTACGTCTACTACGGCAGCCGCACGCTGACCGAGGGCATCGAAGCGCCCCGTCTGCGCGCCACGCCGGCCGAGATACGCACGCTGGGCGAGGTCAGACTTGCAGTCTTCAAACGATAACGCGCCATGGATGCCACGCCCGACACTCTGACCCTTGTGTGGGAGATTCTGAAGGCAGCCTACGCCGTCAGCATCGGCGTCATACTGCTGATAATCATCCTCGAAAACCGGAACCCCATCCGGACCATCACTTGGATTGTGGTGCTGCTCACACTGCCCGGCATCGGCATCCTGTTCTACATCTTCTTCGGCCAGAAAATCAGACAGCGCAAACGCCACAAGCACAAGAGCCTGAAGAACGACCTCGAACTGAAAGAGCGCTCCAAGTCGGGCCTGAGCACCGGCGGCGACCCGCACCGCAACGACACCGTCGACGAGCACATCCACACCGTGCTGATGCTCAAGCGCAACTCCGACGCCCTGCTGACGCGCAACAACACCGTCGACCTCATCACCGAAGGCCGCGAGATGCTCGAAATGATTCTGCAAGCCATCGAGGGCGCGCAGAGCTTCATCCACATCGAATACTACATCTTTGCCGACGACGAGGCCGGACGCCGCGTGGCCGACGCCCTCGAACGCAAGGCCGACGCCGGCATCGAAGTCCGCATGCTGGTCGACGACGTGGGCAGCTGGGAACTGCCGTCGGCCTTCTTCGACGAGATGAAGCGTCACAACGTGATGATAGACAGCTTTCTGCCCGTCCGCTTTCCCAAATTCACGGGGCACGTCAACTATCGCAACCATCGCAAGATTGTCATCGTCGACGGGCAGGTGGCCTTCGTCGGCGGCATGAACATGGCGCAGCGCTACGTCGACGGCGGCAAGACCTTCGGCCACTGGCACGACACCCACCTGCGCATCAAGGGCGACGCCATCAACTTCATCCAGTCGGTCTTTGCCTACGACTGGTACATGATGAAGCGCGAGGAACTGAGCGAGAATAAATATTTCCCCAGACACCACACATCGGCCAGCGGGACGGCCCTTCAGGTGGCGTCGAGCGGCCCCGACGCCAAGTGGCCGGCCATCATGATGGGCATGTTCAGCATCATATCGCGCGCACGCCACCACGTCTACATCACCACGCCCTATCTGATGCCCGGCGAGACCATCCTGACCGCCCTCAAAGCCGCGGCCATGGGCGGCGTCGACGTGCGCATCATCATCCCGCAGAAAAGCGACTCGTGGATAGCCGACCACTGCTCCAAATCCTACGTCAAGGAACTGCTCGAAGCCAACATCAGGGTCTACCTCTATCAGGACGGATTCCTGCACGGCAAGACGCTCGAAGCCGACCGCACGGCGGCCATCGTGGGCTCGGCCAACATGGATTTCCGCAGCTTTGAACAGAACTTCGAACTGAGCGCGTTCATCTACGACCGCGACGTCGCGCAGCGGCTCTTCGCACGGTTCGAGAGCGACTTCGAGCGCGCACAGCTCATAACGGCCAAGGCATGGAAGCACCGGCCGTTCATGCAGAGAGCCAAGGAATCGTTTGCACGAGTGCTTAGCCCACTTTTATAGCAACGTAATGGGAAACAGATTGATAACGACCGTCAGCATCGACGGATTGGGCACCGCCAGGATATGCGGCAACAGCCGCGCACGGCGGATAATAGTGCGGCGCGGACGCGACGGAGAGATAGAGGCCACCGTCCCCTCGGACGCCTTTGTGCAGCAGGCCATCGACTTCATCACCGCCAACCGCGACCGCCTGAGCCGCCCCGCCGCCGCAGGTCGCAGGCCGCCCATCGTCTTCGACGACAGCAGCGTCTACCGCACGCGCACCTTCAGCCTGCGCATCGAGCCCGGCTCGCACTATTCGCAGCGCGTCAGCGCCACACTGAGCCGCGGCATTCTGCTCGTCAGGTATCCGCCCGCCGCCTCGCCCACCGACGGGCACATCCAGCAGCAGATACGCAAGATAGTCACCGAAGCCATCCGCATCGAAGCCAAGCAGTTGCTCCCCGCCCGACTCAGCCGGCTGGCCGAGCAGCACCACTTCGTCTACACAGCGTGCACCATCCGCAACACCACCTCGCGCTGGGGCAGCTGCTCGTCATCTGGGCACATCAGCCTCAGCCTGCACCTGATGCGCCTGCCCGACGAACTGATAGACTACGTGCTGCTCCACGAACTCTGCCACACCGTCGAGATGAACCACGGCCCGCGCTTCCACGCCCTGCTCGACAAGGCCACCGCCGGCCGCTCCGCCGCGCTCAACCGAATGCTGCGCCGCTTCAGCACCACATCGCTCGAATATGCCGGAAATATGGAGGAATAGGCTGCTAAGGGGTGGGAAATCTTCCGCGCGTCAGATGATGTCGCGGGTGAAGGCCACGCGGGCCACGCCGTGCTGCAAGGCTGCCATCACCACAGCCTGAACAGACTGCGCGTCAACCGTGGTGCCGTTGAATTCGAGCGCTATCGTGGCGCAGGCATCGGCCGCCACGGTGACGTTGTAGCCCAGGTCGCGGGCGGCGCGCACGGTGGCCGCCACGCAGTTGTGGGTCGTCATGCCGCACACCACTATGTCGGTTATCCGTTCCGACTTCAGATATGCGTTGAGGTCGGTGCCGCAGAAGCTGTTCTGGGTGTGCTTGGTCACCACCTTTTCGCCGGGCTGCGGCCTGACGGGCGCGTGGAAGTCGCTGCCCGATGCCGAGCACAGGAATTCGGCGCCGGGCCTTGTTTCCTGATGCCGCACAAAGATCACCGGCAACTCCCTGTTGCGGAAACTTTGCATCAGCAGTTCGGCGTTGATGGCCGCCGAGGTCGCATCCACCAGCGGCATGGCGCCACCAGTGAAAAAATCGTTCTGGATGTCGATTATCAACAGAGCTGTCTTCATATTTCCTCCGTTTTTTTTGGGGTTTGAGTGTTTTCTATTGCTTGGGCCGCTGCCCGAACACGGCTTCGTGTACGTGTGCGGCGATGCCTTCGGGCGGATATTGCAGGCAGTCATATTTTGTGCCCGATGCGCAAGGCTTGTTGCCGTAGATTGAGCACGGGCGGCAGGGCAGGTCGAGCTGCATGGCGTCGGCGGGCGACTGCCTGTAGCCCAGGAAGCCGGCATAGGGGTGCGTGGCGCCCCAGACCGAGATGACGCGTGTGCCGAAGAGCGAGCAGATGTGCATGGCCGACGAGTCCATGCTCACCATGCAGTCGAGGTGCGACATCAGCTGCATTTCTTCGGCAAACGACACCTTGCCCACCATCGACACGCAGTTGTCCGACAGCTTTTCGAACGTCTGGGCTATTGCCTTCTCGTGCTTTCCGCCGCCGAAGACGAACACCTTGAGCCGGCGGTCGGAGCAGAGCATTTCGATGAGCCGCTCCATCTTGTCGAGCGGGTAGACCTTGCCCATGTGCTGTGCGAACGGCGATATGCCCACCCAGCGCACTCCGTCGTGGTGACCGGTCAGAGCCAGCAGGCTGTCGGGCAGGCCGGCGCGCTTGAGCGGGTAGGTGTCGACCACGGTGGGCAGGCCGGCGGCGGCGAACACGTCGGCATAGCGCTCGATGGTCGGCTTGAGCTGCACCTTGACCTTGTTTTCGAGGCGCGTCAGGGCTTTCTTTTCGCTGCGGCCCTTGTTTATCACATACACCTTGCGGCCGCTGAGGCGGAAGAATGCGCGCAGCACTTTTGTCCGCAACACGTCGTGCAGGTCTATCACGGTGTCGAAGTCGTCGGTTTTCGACAGCGTCCGGAACAGCCGCCACAGCCCTGCCAGGCCGCTGCGCTGCCTGCGGATGTCGGTGCCCACAAAGCGGAAGTTGGGATGCCGGGCAAAGAAGGGCTCGAACATCGGGTCGCTCAGCATCGTGACGTGAACGTCGGCATGGCTGCGGCAGACGGAGTCGACCACGGGCGAGGTCATTGCCGCGTCGCCCATGGCCGATAGTCTGATTACCAATATCTTGCGCATCACTTTTTATTGTTATACAAGACCGGGTTCAGGTTGGGATCGTTATACATCTTCATCTGCTTGTAAACCTTCATGTATTTGCGCCCGTTCTCGATGTCGTCTATCAGTTCTTCGATGGCCGTCGCAAGGTCGTCGTGCTGCTCCCGGAGCACGGCCAGCTTCCTGGCGCAGGCCTGGCGGTGTGCCTCGTCGACGTCGGTGCGTTCGGTCTCGATTTTCATGTGATAGATTTTCAGCGCGAGTATCGAGAAGCGGTCCACGGCCCACGCCGGCGACTCGGTGTTGATGCGGGCGTCGGGCCTGACCTCGACATCCTTGTATTTGTCCAGAAAGTAGGAGTCGATATATTCCACCATGTCCGTCCGCACCTGATTGGACGCGTCGATGCGGCGCTTGAGCATGAGGGCTTCCTTGGGGTCGATGTCGGGGTTGCGGATGATGTCCTCGAAGTGCCACTGGACCGTGTCGACCCAGTTCTTGTGATAGAGCAGATGCTCGATCTGCGATTTGTCATACGGGTTTCGGAGCGGTTCGTCCACATTGTCGTGCTTGTGATAGTCGGCTATGGCTTCGTTGAAAACGCGCCAGAACAGTTCGGTTTGCTTCATGTTACGTATCCTTTTTGTGTGTTCGTTCGATTTCGGAGTTAATTTCGGCTATATTAATAAAAAAGTCGCACACGCCATAGCGGCTTGTGCGACTTAGGCCGGTTAGCAGCTGTCGGACAGCTTATTGATTGAGCAGAATAGTCACCTTGTTTCTGTTGCATTCGAGGTAACCGCCGGCGCATTCGAACTGATGTTCGGTGCCGGTCTTCGCCTGCACCCTTATCGTCCCCTTGTCCAGTATCGAAATGATCGGAGCATGGTTTCGGAGCACAGTGAAGCGTCCCTTGCGGCCGGGAACCTCGACCAACCCTATGGCTTCGTCGAACAGAGTCCTGACGGGCGTGACTATTTCGAGATGCAGGTCGTTGTTCATCTGACTAATTGTTTGCTTGTTTTAATAACCTTTCGCCCTTTTCGATGGCCTGCTCGATGGTGCCCACCAGGTGGAAGGCCGCCTCGGGATACTGGTCGAGCTCGCCATTCATTATCATGTTGAAGCCCTTTATCGTGTCTTCGATTTTCACGAAGGCACCCTTGAGGCCCGTGAACTGCTCGGCCACGAAGAACGGCTGCGACAGGAATCGCTGCACGCGGCGTGCGCGCTGAACCACCAGCTTGTCTTCTTCCGAGAGCTCTTCCATGCCCAGAATCGAGATGATGTCCTGCAGCTCATTGTAGCGCTGCAGTATCTCCTTGACTCTCTGGGCGCATTCGTAGTGTTCCTTGCCCACTATTTCCGGCGTCAGGATTCGCGACGTGGAGTCGAGCGGGTCGACGGCCGGATAGATGCCGAGCTCGGAGATCTTGCGGCTGAGCACCGTGGTGGCGTCGAGGTGGGCAAAGGTCGTGGCCGGAGCCGGGTCGGTCAGGTCGTCTGCCGGCACGTAGACTGCCTGCACCGATGTGATGGAGCCGTGCTTGGTCGATGTGATGCGCTCCTGCAGGGCGCCCATTTCCGAGGCCAGCGTCGGCTGGTAGCCCACTGCCGACGGCATTCGGCCGAGCAGTGCCGACACTTCGGAGCCTGCCTGCGTGAATCGGAAAATGTTGTCGATGAAGAGCAGGATGTCGCGGCCGCTGCCTGTGCCGTCGCCGTCGCGGAAGCTCTCGGCGATTGTCAGTGCCGACAGGGCGACGCGGGCGCGGGCGCCGGGCGGCTCGTTCATCTGGCCGAAGACCATCGTCACCTGCGATTTCTTCAGGGCCTCGGCGTCGACCTTGTCGAGGTCCCAGCGGCCCTCTTCCATGCTTTTCTTGAATTCGGGGCCGTAGTCGACGATGCCCGACTCGATCATCTCGCGCAGCAGGTCGTTGCCCTCACGGGTGCGTTCGCCCACACCGGCAAACACCGACAGGCCGTTGTGGCCCTTGGCGATGTTGTTTATGAGTTCCTGGATAAGCACCGTCTTGCCCACGCCGGCGCCGCCGAAGAGGCCGATCTTGCCGCCCTTGGCATAGGGCTCGATCAGGTCGATGACCTTGATGCCGGTGAAGAGGATTTCCGACTCGGTCGACAGTTCCTCGAACTTGGGCGCGGGCTTGTGGATAGGGCTGCCGCCTTCCTTGGTCACCTCGGCCAGGCCGTCGATGGGCTTGCCGATGACGTTGAGCAGTCGGCCCTTGACCATTTCGCCGGCGGGCATCATTATCGGACGTCCGGTGTTCACCACGTCCATGCCGCGCGTCAGGCCGTCGGTCGTTTCCATCGATATACAACGGATCGTATTCTCGCCGATGTGCTGCTGGCATTCTATCACCAGAGTCATTCCATCGGGACGTGTAATCTCCAGAGCATCGTTGATTTTCGGCAGTTCTTCTTCCGAGCCTTCGAAAGCCACGTCGATTACCGGACCAACGATTTGGATAATCTTGCCAATTTTTGCCATAATCTTTTTGTGCTTATAGTGTTGTTATTTTGTTATCGACTGCGTTTGACGAGCGTCTTGGCGAAGTTGCCGAAGAATATCTTGCCTTCTATCGAGATGTCCATCCGGTTCAGCACCGAGATGGCCTTGTCGAACAGCTCGTCGATGCGGCTCTGCGTCAGCTCCCTGACCGACAGTGCGTCGTAGACCGAGCGAACTGCCGCTATCTTGGCGTCGCGGGCCGGATTTTGTACGGAAATCCAGTAATTTAGTTCTTTCTTTTGCTGGGCATTGGCGTTCTGCATGGCCGAAATCAGCAGACAGGTCTTCTTGTTTTCCATTATGTCGCCGCCGATGGCCTTGCCGAATGTGGCTTCGTCGCCATAGGTGTCGAGCAGGTCGTCCTGCAGCTGGAAGGCCAGGCCGATGTTTTCGGCGAATTCCGAGAGCGATTCGATGTCGGCACTCGGCGCGCCGCCTATGATGGCGCCCATGCGCATGGCGCCCGAAATCAGTGCCGAGGTCTTGAGTCTGATCATCTCCATGTATTCGTCGAGCGTCACGTCGTCGCGCCGCGAATATTCGATGTCGTACTGCTGGCCTTCGCACACTTCGATGGCCGTGCGGCTGAAGGTGTCGAGCAGCATGGCGAAGTTGCCCGTGTCGGCCTGCGATAGCAGCTGGTAGGCCTTGATCATCATCGCGTCGCCCGACAGGATTGCCGTGTTGGCGTCCCAGCGGACATGCACCGTGGGCTTGTTGCGGCGCACGGGGGCGTTGTCCATTATGTCGTCGTGGAGCAGCGTGAAGTTGTGGAACATCTCGATGGCCAGGGCTGCCGGCATGGCCCGCCTGTAGTCGTCGTTGTAGAGCTGGCAGGCCGACAGGCACAGGAGCGGCCTGATGCGCTTGCCGCCCAGCGACAGGACGTACTCTATCGGCTCATAGAGCCCGTGCGGCGGCTTGTTGATGCCGAGCTTGGCTATTTCGGCATCCACTTCGGATAGTAGGTCAGTAAACGCTTGCATGCTTCGATGTTCTTCCGAATCGCTGTCGAGCGCGTGGCTCCGATTCGTTTGAGTTAAACATTGGTAAAGATATAAAAGTTATGTTCGTTCGATTTTAAATTACCAAAAAATAACATTTCTGCCTGCCCGCCGTCAGATGCCCAGCAGCTTCTTGATGTCGCTCAGCTTGTTGAGCGCCTCGATGGGCGTCAGGTTGTTGATGTCCAGACTGTTGATCTGATCTCTGATATCCTTGAGCACGGGGTCGTCAAGCTGGAAGATGCTGTATTGGAATCCCTTTTCGACGCGGCTCTGGCGCTCGTTGGCCGCGGGCATGCCCTGCTGGTGTGCCGACTCGAGTTCGGCCAGAATCTCGTTGGCACGGCTGACGACCGCCTGCGGCATGCCGGCGAGCTTGGCCACGTGGATGCCGAAGCTGTGCTCGCTGCCGCCCGGCACGAGCTTGCGCAGGAAGATGACCTTGCCGTCGAGCTCGCGCACCGACACGTTGTAGTTCTTGATGCGCGCGTGCAGCTTTTCCATGTCGTTGAGCTCGTGATAGTGGGTGGCGAAGAGCGTCTTGGCCTGCGCCTTCGGGTTTTCGTGCAGATATTCGACTATCGACCACGCGAGCGAGATGCCGTCGTAGGTGCTGGTGCCGCGGCCCAGCTCGTCGAAGAGCACGAGGCTGCGCGGCGTGACGTTGTTCAGGATGTTGGCCGCCTCGTTCATCTCGACCATGAATGTCGATTCGCCCTGCGATATGTTGTCGCTGGCCCCCACGCGCGTGAATATCTTGTCGACCACGCCGATGGTGGCGGCGCTTGCCGGCACGTAGGAGCCTATCTGCGCCATCAACACTATCAGTGCCACCTGACGCAGCAGCGCGCTCTTGCCGGCCATGTTGGGCCCGGTTATCACCATTATCTGCTGGTCGGTGCGGTTGAGCAGCACGCTGTTGGGCACATACTGCTGGCCCACTGGCAGCAGCCGCTCGATGACCGGATGGCGGCCGTCGGCGATGTCTATCACGTCGTCCTGCGTCAGCGTCGGGCGGACGTAGCCGTATTCGGCCGCCGTGTTGCAGAACGACAGCAGCACGTCGAGCTCCGACAGCACGTTGGCGTCGCGCTGGATGACCGACAGATAGCCCGTCAGTGCCGACAGCAGTTCGTTGTAGATCTGCGTCTCGATGTACAGGATGCGGTCCTGCGCCGTCAGAATCCGGCTCTCGTATTCCTTCAGTTCGTCGGTCACGTAGCGCTCGGCGTTCACCAGCGTCTGCTTCCTGACCCACGTCGGCAGCACCTTGTCCTTGTGAGTGTTGCGCACTTCGATGTAGTAGCCGAACACGTTGTTGAAACTGATTTTCAGGCTCGGGATGCCCGACTCCTGGCTCAGCCGCTCCTGCAGCGATGCCAGATATTCCTTGCTCGAGTGCGTCATCATCCGCAGCTCGTCGAGCTCGGCCAGCACTCCCGAGGCTATCACGCCGCATTTCGACACCGACGTCGACGGCTCGGGCGCTATCTCGTGCGCTATTCTGTCGCGCATCTCGGCACACGGGTCCAGCTCGGCCAGCAGGCGGCTCAGGTGCTCTTCGGTGCAGGCGCACTCCTTGAGCGGCCCGATGGCCATGAACGACGTCTTGAGCTGGTTGAGCTCGCGCGGCGCAATCCGTCCGCTCGAAATCTTGCCGACCAGCCGCTCCATGTCGCCGACGTGATGGAGCGTGCGCGTCAGCAGTTCCCTGAAGTCGGGGTGCTCGGTCAGATAGCGGACCACGTTCAGGCGGTCGTCTATCAGCTTCTTGTCTTTGAGCGGCATGGCTATCCATCGCTTCAGCATGCGCGAGCCCATGGGCGTCAGCGCCTTGTCCAGCACGTCCGAGAGCGACTTGCGGTCGTCGGCGCCGCTGCCGAAGAGCTCGAGGTTGCGGATGGTGAACTTGTCGAGCCAGACGTATTTGGACTCTTCGATGCGGCTGAGCTTGCCGATGTGCTTGAGGTGGTCGTGCTGCGTGATGTCGAGGTAGAAGAGGATGGCGCCGGCCGCCGTGGTGCCGCACTGCATGTCGTGCACGCCGAAGCCCTTGAGCGACGTGGTCTCGAAGTGCTCGGTCAGCCGGTCGATGGCCGATGCGGGCACGAACGCCCAGTCGTCCATGGCGTAGGTCAGCCATTTGGTGCCGAAGAGGTTTTCGAAGTCGCTGCGGCGGCCTTTCTCGAACAAGACTTCCTTGGGCTTGAAGGCGGCCATCAGCTTGTCCACATAGTCGGCGCCGCCCTCGGCCATCATGAATTCGCCGGTCGAGATGTCGAGAAAGGCCACGCCGACCGTCTGGCGCGATATGTGGATGCTGGCCAGGAAGTTGTTCTCGCGGTTTTCGAGCACATTGTCGCTGTAGGTCACGCCCGGCGTCACCAGTTCGGTTATCCCGCGCTTGACTATTCCCTTGACCGTCTTCGGGTCTTCGAGCTGGTCGCACACGGCCACGCGCTGCCCGGCTCTGACAAGTTTGGGCAGATAGGTGTCCAGAGCGTGATAGGGGAAGCCGGCCAGCTCGGTCTCGGCCGCATAGCCGTTGTTCCTCGACGTCAGGGTGATGCCGAGTATTTCGGATGTCTTGACCGCGTCTTCCGAAAACGTTTCGTAGAAATCGCCGACTCTGAACAGCAGGATGGCATCGGGGTGCTTGGCCTTGATGCTCATGTATTGCTTCATCAGTGGCGTGTCCGCTATTTCTTTTGCCAAAGCCTTACATTTTTTATGGGTTCTTATCAGTGCATTATCTTGAAAATCATCTCGCGCAGCATGTCCTCCTGCTCCATGGCCGGCGCGCCGAAGCCTTTGGATTTCAGGTCGTATTCGCGCAGGATGGATATAATTTGCATCACCTTGCGGCCAGTGTAGGAGCGCAGGGCCGGCAGATAGTTCTTGCGCACGATGAACGGGTTGAGCCTGAGCGACGAGGCGATGGCGCCTTCCGACTTGTCGGGCAGATAGTAGATTGCGAACAGCTTCTGGAAGAATCCGAACATCGCGGATATTGTGGCCTGAATGGGGTTGGCCTTCGGGTTCTGCCCGAACGCCTTGACTATCATGTTGGCCTTCTGCACGTTGCGGTTCACCACGGCATCCAGCAGCTCAAAGTTGTTGAACTCCTTGCTGATGCCGATGTTGCGCTCCACGTCCTCGGCCGTCACGCGGTGGCGGTCGGTGCCCATGGCCACCTTGAGCTTTTCGATGGCCGAGGCTATGGCCGACAGGTCGGTGCCGATGAAGTCGGAGAGCAGGATGGCCGCCTTGTCGTCGATCTCAACGCCCACCGAGGCCGCATGCCGGCGGACCCACTCGGGCACCTGATTGTCATAGAGCTTCTTGGTGTCGAGCACGGCGCCCGCCGCCTCGACCATGCGCACGAGCTTGAGGCGCTTGTCGACCGACTTGTATTTGTGGCAGATGACCAGCACGGTGGTTTCGAGCGGGCTGGCCACGTACTTTTCGAGTTCGCCTAACTTGTCCAGATTCTGGGCTTCCTTCACAATCACCACCTGACGCGCGCTCATCATCGGATACTGCATGGCGGCATGAATCACATCCACCACGCTGGTGTCTTTGCCATAAACCACCGTCTGATTGAAGGCGCGCTCCGACTCGGGCAGCGCATTGTTCTCTATGTAGTCCGACACCTGGTCTATATAATATGGCTCCTCGCCCATCAGCAGATAGACCGGACGGAATTTGCCGGCACCGAGCTCTTTGAGTATCTCTTCGTACTTCATAGCTGCAAATGTGGCAAAAATTAAAAACAATGTCAATCAAAACCCGGGCTGAAAAACCCGCGCCGCGCGGCGCTCCGGAGGCCGGCGCGTGCCGGTCAGAACTTCAGATGCTTGACCGAGCGGCCGCGCGACGAAATCTCGTTCAGGGCGCTGATGCCGATGCGCAGATGAGGCTCCACAAAGTTGGCCGTCACCTTGCGGTCGCTGCTGGCGGTCTTGATGCCTTCGGGAATCATGGGCTGATCGCTGACCAGCAGGAGCGCGCCGCACGGAATCTCGTTGTGAAACCCGACGGTGAAGATGGTGGCCGTCTCCATGTCGATGGCCATGGCGCGGACCGATTCGAGATACTGCTTGAAGTTGTCGTCGTGCTCCCAGACGCGGCGGTTGGTGGTGTAGACGGTTCCGGTCCAGTAGTCGTAGCCGTGGTCGCGTATCGACGACGAGACGGCGCGCTGGAGGCTGAAGGCGGGCAGTGCCGGCACTTCCTGCGGGAAATAGTCGTTCGACGTACCGTCGCCGCGTATGGCCGCTATTGGCAGGATGAAGTCGCCGATTTCGTTCTTCTTCTTCAGGCCGCCGCATTTGCCCAGAAACAGCACGGCCTTGGGCGACACTGCCGACAGCAGGTCCATCACCGTGGCCGCATTGGGGCTGCCCATGCCGAAGTTGATTATTATCAGCTCGTCGGTCGCGGCATTGGGCATGTTGCAGTTGACTATCGGCACGTTGTAGATCTGCGAAAAGAGTTCCACATAGTGCATGAAGTTGGTAAGTAACACGTATTTGGGAAAGCCGTCAATCTCTCGACCTGTGTATCGGGGCAGCCAGTTGGCCACTATTTCTTCTTTCGTCTTCATTTCGTTAATATCTTTTGGAATATTAACGCGCAAAAATAGTGTTTTATTTTTAACCGAATCCTTATGGTTGTTAAAATTCAACTACACTTTGCGCGCCCCGGCCGCCCCGAAAAACGAGGCAGGACGCGAGCCCGCCCGTCTGCTGCGGGGCCGCGTCCTGCCCGGTGGTTTCTGCGCTCGCGCTATTTCTGCGGCTCAAGGGCCGCGTCGAGCACGTCGCCTATCATCTTCACAAAGTGGAAGTTCAGGCCCTTGACGTATATTTCCTTTATTTCGTCAATGTCCTTCCGGTTCTCCTCCGACAGGATGATGTCGGTTATGCCGGCGCGCTTGGCGGCAAGTATCTTCTCCTTGATGCCGCCCACCGGCAGCACCTTGCCGCGCAGCGTTATCTCGCCCGTCATGGCCAGACGCTTGCGGACCTTGCGGTGCGTCAGGGCCGACACGATGGAGGTCGTCATGGTCACGCCGGCCGAGGGCCCGTCTTTGGGGATGGCGCCTTCGGGCACGTGTATGTGGAAATTGTTGTTCTCGAAGTCGTCGGGCTTCAGGCCGTATCTGTCGGCATGGGCGCGCACGTATTCGAGCGCTATCACGGCCGACTCCTTCATCACGTCGCCCAGGTTGCCGGTCAGCGTCAGCTTGCCGCCCTTGCCCGCGCTGACGCTCGTCTCCACAAACAGTATCTCGCCGCCCACGGCCGTCCAGGCCAGGCCCGTGACCACGCCGGGTATGTTGTCGTCTTCCCAGATGTCGTGCGAATAGCGTTCCTTGCCGAGGAGCTCCATGACCATGGCCTGCGTCAGGGCCTTCTTGACATGCTTGCCGCAGGCTTCCTTCAGGGCCACCTTGCGGCAGATGGCGGCCAGCGTCTTGTCGAGCTCGCGCACGCCCGATTCGCGCGTATATTTTTCAATCAGATACGACATCACCTTCTTGCTCATCGTGACGGTGTCGCGCTTCAGGCCGTGGTTGACCAGCTGCTTGGGCAGCAGATGCTTGGTGGCGATTTCCACCTTCTCTTCGAGCAGATAGCCCGACACGTCGATGAGCTCCATGCGGTCGAGCAGCGGGGCCTGTATGTTGCTGATGTTGTTGGCCGTGGCGATGAACAGGACCTTCGACAGGTCGTAGTCGATTTCCAGATAATTGTCGTGGAAGGCCGAGTTCTGTTCGGGATCGAGCACCTCGAGCAGGGCCGACGACGGGTCGCCGTTGTAGCTGCTGCTCAGCTTGTCGATTTCGTCGAGAATGAACACGGGGTTGGACGTGCCGGCCTTTTCGATGCCCTGAATGATGCGTCCAGGCATGGCGCCGACGTAGGTCTTGCGGTGGCCGCGTATCTCCGACTCGCCATGCACTCCGCCCAGCGACATCCTGACATATTTGCGCCCCAGGGCGTCGGCTATGCTCTTGCCCAGCGACGTCTTGCCCACGCCGGGAGGGCCGTAGAGGCAGAGGATGGGCGACTTGAGGTCGCCCTTGAGCTTGAGCACGGCCAGATATTCGAGGATGCGCTCCTTTACCTTGTCGAGGCCGAAGTGCGCGTGGTCCAGTATCTGCTTTGCCTTCTTCAGGTCAAAGACGTCGGTCGTCATCTCGTCCCACGGCAGGTCGAGCAGCGTCTCGAGGTAGGAATACTGCACCGAATATTCGCTCGCGTTCGGGTTGAGGCGCGTCAGCTTGTCGAGCTCACGGTCGAAATATTCGGCCACTTCGGCCGACCACTTCTTGTTTTCGGAGCGTGCCTTGAGCGAGTCAATCTCCTGATCCACAGGGTTGTCGCCCAGCTCGTCCTGAATGGCTCTGATCTGCTGCTGGAGCATGTATTCGCGCTGCTGCTGGTCGACGCCCTGCTTCACCTTGGCCTGGATATCTTTCTTCAGGTCGAGGAACTGCACCTCCTGCGACACCAGCCGCAGCAGCTCTATGCCGCGGTCGTAGACGCTGTCCATCTCCAGAACCCGCTGTTTGTCTTCGAGTTTGAGGTCGATATTGGATGCGATGAAGTTGAGCAGAAAAGCGCCGCTGTCGATGTTCTTGACGGCAAACGAGGCCTCGGGCGGCACCGCTCCCGACTCTTTGATCAGTCGCGAAGCCATGTCCTTGAGCGAGCTGCACAGCGCCCCGAACTCCGTCTCCCTGTTCTGGCCCTCGGGCGGCACCTCGTTGAGCAGCGTCACCGAGGCGAACAGATAGGGCTCGGTCTGCTTCTGCTCGTCGAGATGGACGCGCGCGCGGCCCTGCAGGATGACCGACGTGGAGCCGTCGGGCATTTCGAGCACCTTGAGCACCCGCGCCAGCGTGCCGACCTCGTGCAGGTCCGACAGCTCGGGCGACTCCACTTCGGAGTCCTTCTGCATCGACGCCGCAAAAAGGCCGTTGCTCTTGTCCATGTCGCGTATCAGCGCCAGCGACGACTCGCGCCCGATGCTGACCGGCAGCACCACGCCCGGAAACAGGATTGCGTTGCGCAGCGTCAGAATCGGAATCGAATCCGGAATGTCGTTCTGCCGGAGGCTGTCTCCGTCCGAATAGTCGTCGAGCTGGACCACCTCCGAACGGTACGACTGCGACGGTATGGCTATTATATTCTTAATTGATAACTTGTAATCACTCATGTTCTATTGGTATAATGAATTAGCGAACTCGGCAATTATGGCAGTCGGAGCCACCTTGCCATTCTGATGTCGCGCTGTGCCAATCATTGTGCCAAAATCAACGATCGCTGCGATTCATGCTCAAATACAGATATGCGCGTGCCATGCGTCATGTTTCATGACAGGGCGAGCCGCTTCATGCTGACATGGCTCAGCTGCTCGCGGGCGTAGTCCAGAGTTATCTCAACCTTTCTGGCATCGCTCGACGGCGATTCGAACATCTTCTCCATCATTATCGTTTCGCATATCGACCTCAGGCCGCGCGCGCCCACCTTGAACTCGACCGCCTTGTCGACGATGAATTCGAGCACTTCGGGTTCGAACTCGAGCGTCTTGCCGTCGATTTCGAAGATCTTGGTGTACTGCTTTATCAGTGAGTTCTTGGGCTCGGTCAGAATCTTGCGCAGAGTGTCGCGGTCGAGCGGGTCGAGGTGGGTGAGCACCGGCAGTCGGCCTATTATTTCCGGAATCAGTCCGAAAGCCTTCAGGTCCTGCGGGGCCACGTACTGCAGCAGATTGTCCATGTCGACGGCGTCTTTGGTCTTGGCCGCGCCGTAGCCCACCATGCGGGTGTTGAGGCGCTGGGCTATCTTGGTGGTGATGCCGTCGAATGCGCCGCCGCAGATGAAGAGGATGTCGGTGGTGTTGACCTGAATCATCTTCTGGTCGGGGTGCTTGCGGCCGCCTTGGGGCGGCACGTTGACCACCGAGCCTTCGAGCAGCTTGAGCAGGCCCTGCTGCACGCCCTCGCCCGACACGTCGCGGGTTATCGAGGGATTGTCGCTCTTGCGGGCTATCTTGTCTATCTCGTCGATGAAGACGATGCCCTTTTCGGCGGCGTCGACGTTGTAGTCGGCCACCTGCAGCAGGCGCGTCAGGATGCTTTCGATGTCTTCGCCCACATATCCGGCCTCGGTCAGCACCGTGGCATCGACGATGGTGAAGGGCACGTTGAGCAGCCGCGCTATGGTGCGTGCCAGCAGGGTCTTGCCGGTGCCGGTCTCGCCCACCATCACTATGTTCGATTTCTCTATTTCGACGTCGGCACGCTCGCGCTTCTGCGTCAGGCGCTTGTAGTGGTTATAGACGGCCACCGACAGGAATCGCTTGGCTTCGTCCTGGCCTATCACGTATTCGTCGAGATAGGCCTTGATTTCCTTGGGAGTCTTCAGGCTCAGGTTTTTGACCTCAAACTTGCCGCTGTTCTGCATTTCCTCGGCTACCATGCGTCCGGCCTGGGTGGCGCATTCGTCGCAGATGCAGCCCGACATTCCGGAAATCAGCATCGACACCTCGCTGCGCGGGCGGCCGCAGAATGAGCATCTGTCGTGATCTTTCATCAGTTATTCTTCGGTTGATGGTGAATCTTTTGTCTTCTTAACACAAAATGCAGGGCTCGCCGCAAAGCCAAGTCCTGCATAGTTTCTCCGAGCAGAGCGATGTCACTTCTTTTCGCGAATCAGCACTTCGTCTATCATGCCGTATTCCTTTGCCTCCTCGGCTATCATCCAGTAGTCGCGGTCGGAATCCTTTTCGATTCTCTTGTACGGATTGCCCGAATGCTCTGCTATGATGGTGTAGAGTTCCTTCTTGAGTTTCTGTATCTCGCGTGCCGTGATCTCGATGTCCGATGCCTGACCTTGCGCGCCGCCCATCGGCTGGTGAATCATGACGCGCGAGTGCCTAAGCGCCGAGCGCTTGCCCTTGGCTCCGGCCACCAGCAGCACGGCCGCCATCGACGCCGCCATGCCCGTGCAGATGGTGGCCACGTCGGAGGTGATGTACTGCATCGTGTCGTAGATGCCCAGCCCGGCATAGACAGAGCCGCCCGGCGAGTTGATGTAGATCGAGATGTCTTTCGACGAGTCGGCCGACTCGAGATAGAGCAGCTGCGCCTGGACGATGTTGGCCACATAGTCGTCGACCGGCACGCCGAGGAAGATGATGCGGTCCATCATCAGACGCGAAAACACGTCCATGCTGGCCACGTTCAGCTGGCGCTCCTCGATGATTGTCGGAGATATGTAGCTGTCGGTCACCGATGTGTAGTGGTCGAACAGGTTGCCGCTTATCCCCTGGTGCTTGACGGCAAACTTCCTGAAGTCTTTGGGATCGAACATGGTTCTGAAAACGGTATTTTAAGACGCCGGAAGGCTGCGGCCGGACGCCGTTGCCCGGCCGCAGTCCCGGTGTGCGTCTCGTTGGTTATTGTTTGTTGGCAAACAGTGCCTCGAACGCTTCGCGGCTGACCGTCTGAGGCTGGAGCGTCACCTTGCCCTTGACGAAGTCGACGGCCGCCTCGGTGGCATAGCCGTCAGAGAGCTGGCGCACCTGCTCCTCGTTCTTGAGCATGTCGGCGGCATAGCGCTCCACCATGGGCTCGAACTGCGACACGCCGAAGCGCATGAAGTGGCTGCGGACGGTCTTCTTGGCATATTCCTCCAGTCCGGCGCGTTCCATCTTGATGTCGTTCTTGCGGATGATGCTGTCGCGGACAATCTTCCAGCGCAGGTCTTCGAGGAACTTGGGCATCTCGCTCTCGAGCAGCTCGGGAGTGAACTTCTCGTTGGTGCTGTTGATGGCGGTCAGCCAGCGCTTCAGGAAGGCCTCGGGCAGCGACATGTCGGCCAGCTTGACCAGCTGCTCGCGTGCGTCGACGATGAAGCGGTAGTCCTGCGAGCCGGCGTTCTCGGCCTCGATTGTCTCCCTGACCTTGGCGCGGAACTCGTCGGCCGACTTGACGGCGTCCTTGCCGAACACCTGGTCGAAGAGCTCCTGATTCAGCTCGGCGTCGCGATATTCGGTGATGTCGCCGATAGTGGCCTGCAGCTCGCCCTCGATTTTGGCGGCCTCGCCCTTGCTCAGCTTGAGCAGGCCTGCCAGTTCGTCACCGAAAGTCTTCTGGCCGTCGAAGGTCACCACTTCGCCCTGCTTCTTGCCGACGAAGGCGGCGCGTGCTGCCTCGTCCTTGATCTGATTGGGGCTGAACGATGCAGACTCGGCCACCACACCGTCGGCGTTCGACACCGAGCACTTGACGAACGAGGTCTCGGAGATGGCCTCGACCTTGTCGGCCGTGGCGTGCTGCGAGGTGATGAGGCCTATGCGGTCGTTCACCTGGTCGTCGGTCACTTCGATGGTGTAGCTTGGGATGGTTATCTTGTCGTTGATGTCAAGATTGATTTCCGGTGTGAGGGCGATGTCGAACTTGAACTCGAACTCTTCGTTGTCGGCATCGAAGTCAATCGTCTTCATGTCGGCCGAGGGGAGAGGCTCGCCGATGATGTCGAGCTTGTTGTCGCGGATGTAGTTCATCAGCGATTCGCCCACCAGCTTGTCGACCTGCTCGACCAGAGCCCGTTTGCCAAACATCTTCCTGACCATGGATGCCGGGACGTGTCCCGGGCGGAAACCGGGGATGGATGCGGTCTTGCGGTATTGCTTCAAAACCTCTTCGACCTTCGGCTCATAGTCGGCCTTGCTTATTTTCAGTGTCACTACTGCATTCAGAGCGTCAATGTTTTCTTGCGAAATGTTCATTTTTTGACTCGATAGATTAATATGAATGTTTTATTTACCTTTTGTTTCTGACCGTGTGTCGTGCTCTACAAAAAAAACGCCGTATGCTTATCGCACCGGCGGCTCTCATAAGCTTAATTGGCTTGTGCGGATGAAGGGACTCGAACCCCCACGCCTCTCGGCTCCAGATCCTAAGTCTGGCGCGGCTACCAATTACGCCACATCCGCATCGAAAATTGCGGTGCAAAATAAACGCTAATTATCAACATTTGCAAACGTTGATTCCGTTTTTTTGAGACTGAGGGTCAACCCTCTGTCACAGTTTGGCATACGACACTTGCGAGGCTCTTTCGCGGGGCGCGTCGTCGGGCGAAAAAGTGCGCCGGCGCAGCACGAAATCGTGGCCCAGATAGCGCCGCTTCACCTCCGGATCTTCGGCCAGTTCTTCGGCCGTGCCCTTGCGTAAGAGCGTGCCGTCGACCTGCACGTAGGCGCGGTCGCAGATGGCGAGGGTCTCGTGCACGTTGTGGTCGGTTATCATTATGCCTATGTTCTTGTATTTGAGCTTGGCCACAATCTCCTGAATGTCGTGGACGGCAATCGGGTCGACGCCGGCAAAGGGCTCGTCGAGCAGGATGAACTTGGGGTTGATGGCCAGGGCGCGCGCTATCTCGGTGCGCCGGCGCTCGCCGCCCGAGAGCTGGATGCCGAGGCTCTTGCGGACGTGCCCGAGGCTGAACTCTTCGATGAGCTCTTCGAGGCGCTGCTTCTGATAGTCCTTGGGGAACTTGGTCATCTCGAGCACCGAGAGGATGTTGTTCTCTACCGTCATCTTGCGGAACACCGACGCCTCCTGGGCCAAGTAGCCCACGCCGCACTGCGCGCGCCGGTAGACGGGATATTTGGTGATGTCGACGTCGTTGAGGAAGATGCGGCCCTCGTTGGGCGTGATGAGCCCCACCACCATGTAGAAGGTCGTGGTCTTGCCGGCACCGTTGGGCCCCAGCAGGCCCACAATCTCGCCCTGCTCCACACTGACTGACGAGCCACGCACCACGGTGCGGCTGCCGTATCGCTTGACCAGATTCTCGGTGTGCAGCACCGTGCGTTCAGCGTTTTCCATTTTCGAATCGAAGATATTGATGATTAACGCCCGCAAAAGTAACAATAATCCACTAACCGCCAACCGCCCGCCGCCGCCCGTGCACCATGCGCGCACGGCGGGGCGCGGAGCCACAAATTGTACTTTTTAACACGGCAAAAGGCAAATATTTTGCAACTATGAGTTATATTTGAGTGTCAATAACAACCGAAGCCTCGCGCACCGAGGCTTCGTTCACCTTTAGGAACCTCATCGCAACCATGACCGAACAGCTTGACTTGAGTGCAGAACTGAAGAAGCACTTCGGCTTCGACTCCTTCAAAGGAAATCAGGAAGCCATAATCCGCAACATACTCGACGGCAACGACACCTTCGTGCTGATGCCCACCGGCGGCGGCAAATCGCTGTGCTACCAACTGCCGGCACTCATCCGTCCGGGCACAGCCATCATCATCTCGCCGCTCATAGCCCTGATGAAGAACCAGGTGGACGCCATGCGGGGCTACAGCGAAGAGAACGGCATAGCGCACTTCCTGAACTCGTCGCTAAACAAAGGCGCCATCAACCAGGTGCGCGAGGACGTGCTGGCCGGCAGGACCAAACTGCTCTATGTGGCCCCCGAGTCGCTGACCAAGGAGGAGAACGTGGCGTTCCTCAAGCAGGTCAGGATATCGTTCTTCGCCGTCGACGAGGCGCACTGCATATCGGAATGGGGGCACGACTTCAGGCCCGAATACCGGCGCATCAGGCCTATAATAAACGAGATAGGCAACGCGCCCGTGATAGCGCTCACGGCCACGGCCACGCCCAAGGTGCAGCACGACATCCAGAAGAACCTCGGCATGCTCGACGCCAAGGTGTTCAAGTCGTCGTTCAACCGCACCAACCTCTTCTACGAAGTGCGGCCCAAGGTCAACGCCACGCGCGAGATAATCAAGATACTCAAGGCCAACTCGGGCAAGTCGGCCATCATCTACTGCCTCAGCCGCAAGAAGGTCGAAGAGCTGGCCGAGATGCTGGTGGTCAACGGCATCAAGGCGCTGCCCTACCACGCCGGGCTCGACGCGGCCACCAGGGCCAAGAACCAGGACCGCTTCCTGATGGAGGACATCGACGTCATCTGCGCCACGATAGCCTTCGGCATGGGCATCGACAAGCCCGACGTCCGCATCGTGATACACTACGACATTCCCAAAAGCCTCGAAGGATACTACCAGGAGACCGGGCGCGCCGGACGCGACGGCGGCGAGGGACGCTGCATCACCTTCTACAGCTACAAGGACATCCAGAAACTGGAGAAATTCATGCAGGGCAAGCCGCTGGCCGAGCAGGAAATAGGCAAGCAGCTCATCAGCGAGACGGTGGCCTATGCCGAGAGCGCCATCTGCCGGCGCAAGATACTGCTCAACTATTTCGGCGAGAAATATGAGGAGGACAACTGCGGCGCCTGCGACAACTGCCTCAACCCGCGCGAACAGTTCGAGGCCAAAGACGCCGTGCTGCTGCTGCTCGAAGCGGTGCGCGAACTGAAGGAGAAGTTCAAGGCCGAGCACCTCGTGGCCTTCCTGACCGGGAAAGTCACGGCATCGGTCAAGGCATACAAGCACCACGAGAACGAGCTCTTCGGCAAGGGCGACGAGCACGACGACAAATACTGGATGGCCGTCATCAGGCAGGCGCTGGTGGCCGGGCTCATCTCGAAGGAGATAGAGAACTACGGCGTCATCAAGATTGGCGAGGCCGCAGCCGACTTCGAAGCGCACCCGCACTCGCTGATGTTCACCAAAGACCACGAATACGACGAGGCCGACGACGAGGTGACGCCAAGCGGCGGCGGCACCACGGCCCTCGACACCGAGCTGTTCGCCATACTCAAGAACCTGCGCAAGCAGATATCGGCACGGCTCAAGCTGCCGCCGTTCGTCATCTTCCAGGACCCGTCGCTCGAAGCCATGGCCACCTACTATCCGGTGACGATGGACGAGCTGCAGAACATCCCGGGCGTGGGAGCCGGCAAGGCCGCCAAATACGGCAAGGAGTTCCTTGCCCAGATTGCGCGCCACGTGG
The DNA here is from genome assembly GCA_945607565.1 of uncultured Bacteroidales bacterium. Taxonomy (GTDB): domain Bacteria; phylum Bacteroidota; class Bacteroidia; order Bacteroidales; family Marinilabiliaceae; genus CALYZD01. The sequence continues at coordinate 38,282 of CALYZD010000011.1, forward strand.
AAGAGAACGAGATTGAACGGCCGATGGACATGGTGGTCAAGACCGTGGCCAACAAGTCGAAGAACAAGATAGCCATCATCCAGGGCATCGACCGCAAGATTCCGCTCGACGAGCTGGCCGAAAGCAAGGGCCTGACCATGGAGGAGTTGATCAAGGAACTGGAGTCGATAGTCTACTCGGGCACCAAGGTCAACATCGACTACTTCCTCGAAGACACGATGGACGAGGACCACATCGAGGACATATTCGAATATTTCAAGGAGGCCGAGAACGACGAAATCCACATTGCGCTCGACGAACTTGGCGAGGACGAATATTCCGAAAACGACGTGCGGCTGGTGCGCATCAAGTTCATCTCGGAACTCGGAAACTGAAGCCGTCGCACGGCACGCATCACAAGACAAACGCTGACTCCCGGCCGCGCAGGTCGGGGGTCAGCGTTTTTTTTCGTGCCATGGGCCGGCGGTCAGCGCAAGTCGAAGAAGAAGACGGGCTTGCGGCTGGTGGCGGGGTGGATGCGCGCCTGGACCTCGTCGGGCGAGCGGAAGACCACGTTGGGCGCCACACGCACGCGCGAACGGAAGATGTCCTTGATCTCCTTGACGTATTCGGACTTCTCGTCGTCCACGCCCACAATCACCGTCAGTTCGTCGGTGCCGAGCGAGTTGGTCGACACCTCGACCACATAGTTGCGCACAAAGCGTATGCCGTTCAGGATGTCGTAGAGCGAGGGCGGATAAAGCGTCGTGCCCTTGTACTTTATCATCTGTCCCTTGCGGCCCAGCACCGAGCTCAGGCGCACCGTCTGCCGGCCGCAGGCGCAGCGGTCGGTGTAGTGATAGCAGATGTCGCCCGTCTTGAAGCGGATGAGCGGCATGCCCTCGACGCCGAGGTTGGTTATGGTCACCTCGCCGGGCTCTCCGCAGGGCACGGGGCGGTTGTCGTCGTCCAGAAACTCGACCACGATGAGTTCGGGCTGCAGGTGTCCGCCGCAGAAATGCCCGCAGTCGGTGAACGACGTCTGCATCTCGGTCGAGGCGTAGGTGGTGTAGAGCTGCAGCTCGGGCCACTTGGCTGCAATCTGCGCGCCGAGCGACGTGAAGTCGCCGTCGGGCTTGCGCAGGGCCTCGCCGATGCAGATGCACTTGCGGAAGGTCGACAAGCGGTAGTCGATGCCGTTGCGCTCGGCAAAGTCGATGAGCTTGAGCAGGAACGATGGGATGACCATGCCGCAGGTGGAGCCGATGCGGCGGATGGTGTCCCACTGCAGCTCGGGGATGCCGTTGCCCACGCGCGACGAGGCCATGCCCAGCCGGCGCGCGCCCATGAAGTAGGCCAGGCCGGCCATGAAGCGGCGGTCGAGCGTCACCATCAGCTGCATGACGTCGTCGGGGGTGCAGCCGGCGGTCTGGAACGAGAGGAACTCGTTGTAGGCCAGACGCTGCAGGTCCCATTCGGTCAGCGCCACGGTCACGGGCTCGCCCAGCGTGCCCGACGTGGTCACATAGTCGACCACCTCGCGCGGGCTGACGCAGATGAAGTCGCGGTTGTGCTGCTGAAGGTCGGCCTTGGTGGTGACGGGCAGGCGCTGCAGGTCGTCGATGGTGCGTATCTGCTTGGGGTCGATGCCGTTCTGTGCGAAGACGCGCCTGTAGTAGGCCGACCTTTCGGCAGCATAGTCGATAGCTTCGGCCAGACGCGCCTCCTGATAGGCCTTGATTTTCTCGGGAGATTCGTATTGAATGTCCGGATTGGGAACAAGTCTCTTGAACATAATCGTTGTTTTTTATTTGTCGGCACCGCCACCGCTGGCAATGTCGTAGATGTTTCGCTCGCGATAGGGCTGTCGTTTCAGCTTGTCGCTCCTGTGCCTGCGCATGCAGTCGTTCAGAATCGGCTCAAAGTCTTCGGTCGGGGCGGGGGCGGGCGACAGGGCGAGCCGTCCGTCGGGGTCGACGAGGAAATAGGCCGGCAGGGCCACCACGTCGTAGTCGGTCACGACGCGCTGCATGGCGTGGAACGACAGCGGGGTCCACGCGTATTTCTGCTTTTTGAAGGCGGCTTCGAAGCGTTCGAAGTCCTCGTCGGTCATCACGCCCACAACCGACATGGTCTTGCGGTACTTTTTGGCCAGCGTGCTGAGCGCCGTCATGTCTTTGCGGCAGGCGAAGTTGTCGGAGTGCAGAAAGGCCAGATAGACGAAGCGTCCGGCAAAGTCGGCGAGGCTGACGCGGTCGTCCCTGATGCCGTAGAGCGAGAAGTCGGGCGCGGGTGTGCCGGGCTTCAGGCGGTTGATGCGGGCGCAGACCGAGCGTGCGAATCGGCGCACGGTGCTGTCGGCGGCTGTGGCGGCCGCGCCGAGCAGCAGCGAGTCGGCGCGTGCCGAGGCCACGGTGCCGGTGTATTTGGCGTTGTAGAGCGACTTGATCAGCAGCACGTCGCGCACTTCGCTGCGGGCCCAGAGGCTGTCGGCGCCAAGGACGGCCGAGAGCGTGTCGAAAGTGCAGTCGGCCATGCCGAGGCATCGGGCCAGGTCGCGGCCGCGGCGGCTGCGCGTGTAGTCGGCCACGAAGTCGGAATAGAGCATGTCGAGGGCGTCCCAGTAGGCCGGGCAGGTCCACAGCACGGGGCCGGAGGCGAAATAGCGCTGCCACACCTGAGCCTGTCGGCGCATACGCGGGGCCATGAAGAGGCGCGCCTTGCGGTAGCTGACGTGCTGCGCGAAGAAGGCCGAGTCGGGGCACGGATTGCGAGCCGCCACCGAGTCGAGAACGGCCATCAGGCTGTCGGCCATGGCCACGTCGCGCCGGCGCACAAGGCTGATTGCGTGGCGGTTGTATATCTCGTCGAACGATTCGTCGAAATTGCGGATTGACTTGTTGAGGTTGGCGCCGTCGGCGTTGGCGATGCCGAGTTCGATGTGCTCGGGCACGAAGAAGGGGTTGAAACGGTCGGCGTCGGCGCGGGGCACGTAGGGCGGCAGCACAATCTCGTAGTCGGCGCCGGGCTCAAGGTAGACGTGCGCCACCATCGAGCCCAGGTCGATGAAGGCATATTGTGTGCCGTCGACGTCGAAGGCGATGTCGAAGCTGCCGTCGGGCGCCACCTCGAACGAGGCCATCAGCCGCCGGCTGCGGGTCACGAAGTCGGAATAGGTCTCGATGTTCAGGATGAATCCGGAATAGTCGGGAGCCGTGCCGTGCAGCCTGACGCCCTGCGCCCGGACGGCCTGGTGCAGGATGATTAGCGCTATTATGCCGACGACAATCCGCTTCATTTCACCTCGTCGCGTATAGCTTTGGGAATGAACATGGAGGCGTCGCCGCCGTGCAGCAGGATGTCGCGCACGATGGAGCTGGTGACGGGCGTGTGCTCGGGCGTGGTCAGCAGGAAGGCGGTGTCGATGCCGGTCATCTGCTTGTTGACCTGCGCTATGGCACGCTCGTATTCGAAGTCGGCGGACGTGCGGATGCCGCGCAGGATGTGCGACGCGCCCTGCTCGCGCGCGAAGTCGACGGTGAGGCCGGTGTAGCTCAGGGTGCGCAC
>CALYZD010000012.1 GCA_945607565.1 uncultured Bacteroidales bacterium
TACTGGCTCTCGTGCAGGAACATGCCGTACCAGTTGGCCACCTGGTCCTTCCAGTACTGCTGCCACTTGCTGAGCGTGTATTTTTCGAGGAAGCGGTGCGCGGCTATTATCAGCATCGGCGCGGCGGCCTCGAAGCCCACACGACCCTTGATGCCTATTATGGTGTCGCCCACGTGCATGTCGCGGCCGATGCCGTAGGGAGCGGCTATCTGCTCAATCTTCTGGATGGCAGCCACCTTGTCGTCGAACTTCTCGCCGTTGACCGACACTATCTGGCCGGCCTTGAACTCTATCCGTATCTGTTCCGACCCGCTCTTCTCGACCTGCTTCAGATAGGCCGATTCGGGCAGACCCTGAGCCGAGTCGAGAATCTCGCCGCCGCAAATCGACGTGCCCCAAAGCCCGACGTTGTAGGAATATTTCAGTTTGGTGAAGTCGGCAAAATATCCGTTATTATTCAGATAATCAATCTCATACTGGCGCGACAGAGCCATGTCGCGAGTCAGGGTGATGATTTCGATGTCGGGAGCCATCACGAGGAACGTCATGTCGAAGCGGACTTGGTCGTTGCCGGCGCCGGTCGAGCCGTGAGCGATGGCCGACGCGCCGATTTCTTTGGCGTAGCGCGCTATGGCCATTCCTTGGAATATTCGCTCCGACGAAACCGAGATGGGATAGGTTCCGTTGCGCAGAATATTGCCATAAATCATATATCGGATGCTCTTGTCGTAGTATTCTTTTGTCACGTCGAGCGTCACATAGCCCTTGGCGCCCAGCTTGTAGGCGTTCTCTTCGTTGGCCTTGAGCTGTTCGGCGCTGAATCCGCCCGTGTTGGCGCAGGCCGCATACACGTCATAACCTTTTTCTTTTGCCAGATACATCACAGTGAACGACGTGTCGAGGCCGCCACTGAATGCTACCACTACCTTCTTTGCCATAGTCAGAATATTGTTAGTTTCTTTTTTTTAAAATCAGTTTTTACTCTTGCCCATCAGCACAAAACGCTTGAACTTCATCCAGCGGTCGAGCACGCGGTCGCTCTTGTGCGACAGGACGCTGTCTTTCTCGTCTTTGGCCGGGTCGAAAAGCATTCCGGTGCAGATGCAGCGCGTAAAGTTATTTCTTGTCAGCACATCATAGTTCACGCAGCTCTGGCAACCTTTCCAAAATTCGGCGTCGTCGGTCAGTTCCGAGAAGGTGACGGGCTTGTAGCCGAGCTCGGTGTTGATTTTCATGACGGCCAGGCCGGTGGTCAGACCGAAGAGCTTGGCGTTGGGGAATCGCTTGCGCGAGAGCTCGAATGCCTTGTGCTTGATCTGCTTGGCCAGGCCGTGGCCGCGATACTCGGCCTTGACTATAAGGCCCGAGTTGGCCACGAACTTCTCGTGTCCCCACGACTCGATGTAGCAGAACCCGACAAATTCCGAGCCTCGCATGGCAATGATGGCCTTGCCCTCGAGCATTTTCTTCTTAACGTATTCGGGGTTACGTTTTGAGATGCCGGTGCCTCTCACTTTGGCCGCATCTTCAATTGTCTTTAGGATTTCGTCCACATAGGGCAGGTGCTTTTCCGAAGCCACCTCAATGCTAAATTCGCTCATCTCAGCAAATTCCTTTTTTTGATTGATTATTAGTTGTTCATTAATTTATCTTGAATCCCCGGAATCAGGGCCGATATCGTATCCAGAACCTTCTGCGCCGCCGCGCCATGACGCAGTATCAGCAGCACCGTGTCGTCGCCGGCCAGGGTTCCCATTATCTCGGCGTTCTGGCCGCTGTCGATTATCGAGGCCACCACGCTCGCGTAGCCCGGCCGCGTCTTGACCACGGCTATCTGCCCCGATATCTCCAGGCTCTTGACGCCCACCAGCGGCAGCTCCGACGTCTCGGGCACGTCCACCGCAAGGCTGTCGGTGGGCACCACGTAGCGATAGCCGGCACTGCCGTCGGGCACCTTGGCTATCTTGAGCTCCTTCAGGTCGCGCGAGAGGGTGGCCTGCGTGACCGTGTAGTCGCGCTCGTTCAGCAGGCTCTGCAGTTCCTCCTGACTCGAAATCTTCTGCATGTTTATCAGACTTTTTATTACCTTCAGACGTTGAGCTTTGTTCTTCATAGAGTGCATATTTATTCGCTGGCGATGCAAAATTATACATTTTTATAACGCTTCCAATGTTTTTCGGAAAAAAGTTTTAGCTTTGCAGTCCGAACAGAAGAAAACCGGTTTACAAAGTGTTTATCCGCCATTCATATTCGGAACAATCCTGCGTCTCACACTCACCATTGGGACAATGCCTGCGGCATTCATTTCATCCGGTCGGTGCCGGTCTTCTGCCGCCCCCGATTTCTGCAACATTATTCAGAAACAATATTGCCAAACATTATACTACACAGAGACATGAAAGATAACATTGGAAAAGTTGTCATTTTAGGTTCCGGCGCGCTGAAGATAGGCGAGGCCGGCGAGTTCGACTACTCCGGCTCGCAAGCCCTGAAGGCTCTCAAGGAAGAGGGCGTCCGGACGGTTCTGGTGAATCCGAACATTGCGACCATTCAGACGTCGGAAAACATTGCCGACAGGATCTACTTCCTGCCCGTGACTCCATATTTCGTGGAGCAGGTCATCAAAAAAGAGAAACCCGACGGCATCCTGCTTTCCTTTGGCGGTCAGACCGCATTGAACTGCGGCATCGAGCTCTTCGAAAACGGCGTGCTCGAAAAGTATAATGTTCAGGTGCTCGGCACGCCCATCCAGTCGATCATCGACACCGAAGACCGCGAGATCTTCGCCCACAAGCTGGCCGAAATCAACGTCAAGACGCCCATCAGCATCGCCGTCACGTCGGTCGAGGACGCGCTGAAAGCATCCGAGCAGATAGGCTTCCCGATAATGGTGCGCGCCGCCTACACGCTCGGCGGCATGGGCTCCGGATTCTGCAACTCGCGCGAGGAGCTCATCGAAAGGGCCGAAAACGCATTCTCGTATTCCAACCAGATTCTGGTCGAAGAGTCGATAAAGGGCTGGAAGGAAGTGGAATACGAAGTGGTGCGCGACGCCTTCGACAACTGCATCACAGTGTGCAACATGGAGAACTTCGACCCGCTCGGCATCCACACGGGCGAGAGTATAGTGGTGGCACCCTCGCAGACGCTGTCGAACAGCGAATATCACAAACTGCGCGAACTGGCAATCAAGATAATACGTCACGTCGGCATCGTGGGCGAATGCAACGTCCAGTACGCCCTCGACCCCAACTCCGAAGACTACCGCGTCATCGAGGTCAACGCCCGACTGTCGCGATCGTCGGCGCTGGCATCCAAGGCCACCGGCTATCCGCTGGCCTTCGTGGCCGCCAAGCTCGCCCTCGGCTACGGCCTGTGGGAGCTCAAGAACTCCGTGACCAAGACCACGCCGGCATTCTTCGAACCGGCGCTCGACTACATCGTCTGCAAGATACCGCGCTGGGACCTCGGCAAGTTCAACGGCGTCAGCAAGCAGATCGGCTCAAGCATGAAGAGCGTCGGCGAAATCATGGCCATCGGCCGCAACTTTGAAGAAGTCATCCAGAAAGGCCTGCGCATGGTGGGCCAGGGCATGCACGGACTCGTGGCCAACCAGCCGCTCAAGGACCGCGACTACCGCAAAGAGCTCGTGTCGCCCACCGACAAGCGCGTCTTCGCCATCTCCGAGGCACTACAGCAGGGCGTCAGCGTGCAGGAAATACACGAGCTCACCAAAATCGACCTGTGGTTCCTCAACAAGCTCAAGAACATCACCGACCTGCAGGCCGAACTCTCGAAATACGACCGCATCGGCGACGTCCCCGACGAACTGCTGACCACCGCCAAGAAGAAAGGATTCAGCGACTTCCAGATAGCCCGCATCGTCTTCAAGAACGACAGCCGCAGCATGGAGGAGCAGCAGCTCGAAGTGCGCGAAAACCGCAAGCTCCGCAACATCACGCCGGTGGTGAAGCAGATCGACACCATGGCAGGCGAGTTCCCCGCGCAGATCAACTACCTCTATCTGACCTACAGCGGCACCGAAAACGACGTCAAGTATGTGGGCGACCGCCGCTCGGTGGTGGTGCTCGGCTCGGGCGCCTACCGCATCGGCTCGTCCGTCGAGTTCGACTGGTGCTCGGTCAACGCCATCAACACCATCAAGAAAGAAGGCCTGCGATCGGTCATGATCAACTATAACCCCGAAACGGTCAGCACCGACTACGACGTCTGCGACCGCCTCTACTTCGACGAACTGACCGAAGAGCGCGTGCTCGACATCATCGACCTCGAAAACCCCAAAGGCGTCATAGTGTCAGTGGGCGGACAGATTCCCAACAATCTAGCAATGAAACTCTACCGGCGCAACGTCCCGATCCTCGGCACATCGCCAGTCGACATCGACCGCGCCGAGAACCGGCAGAAATTCTCGACCATGTGCGACACGCTGGGCATCGACCAGCCGCGCTGGAGCGAGCTGACCACCATCGACGACATCTACAAGTTCGTCGACGAGGTGGGATTCCCCGTACTGGTCCGCCCGTCGTATGTGCTGTCGGGCGCGGCGATGAACGTGGTGTCGAACAAGCAGGAACTCGAGCACTTCCTGAACCTCGCGACCGACGTGTCTAAAGAATATCCCGTCGTCGTGTCGGAATTCATCGAGCAGGCCAAAGAAATCGAAGTCGATGCCGTGGCCAAAGACGGCGAGGTGATTGCCTACGCCATATCGGAGCACGTGGAGTTCGCCGGCGTCCACTCGGGCGACGCCACCATCGTCTTCCCGCCGCAGAAGCTCTACATCGAGACCATGCGAAGAATCAAGAAAATCGCACGCCAGATTGCCAAAGGCCTGAACATCAGCGGCCCGTTCAACATGCAGCTCCTGGCCAAAGACAACGACATCAAGGTCATCGAGTGCAACCTGCGTGCATCGCGCAGCTTCCCGTTCGTTTCCAAAGTGCTGAAGGTGAACCTCATCGAGCTGTCCACACGCATCATGCTCGGCCTGCCCGTGGAGCGCCCGGCCAAGAACCTGTTCGACCTCGACTATGTGGGAATCAAGGCGCCGCAGTTCTCGTTCGCACGCCTCCAGAAAGCCGACCCGGTGCTGGGCGTCGACATGTCGTCGACGGGCGAGGTGGGCTGCATCGGCGACAATTTCCACGACGCCGTGCTGCAATCGATGATTTCGGTCGGCTACCGCATCCCGAAAAAGAACATTCTGATTTCGTCGGGACCGGCACGCTCGAAGCTGGAGCTGCTCAACGCCGCACGCCTGCTGAAGTCCAAGGGCTACAACATCTTCGCGACCGTGGGCACGCAGAAGTTCCTTGCCGAAAACGGCGTGGACGCCACCCTGCTCTACTGGCCCGACGAGGACAAGCAGCCCAATGTCATCGACTACATTCGCGAGAAGAAGATCGACCTCGTCATCAACATACCGAAGAATCTGACTCACAACGAGTTGAAGAACGGATATCAGATCCGCCGCGACGCAATCGACTTCAACATTCCGCTGATAACCAACGCACGGCTTGCAAGTGCCTTCATCACAGCATTTTGCAAGATGGACATCAGCCAGATCAGCATCAAAAGCTGGAACGAGTATTAAGTCCGGATGCCGCACAATAAAAAGGGGACGGATGGTTCGCACCATTCGTCCTTTTTTCGTCTGTCAGTCAATCTATTCCAGCCTCAGAGGTGGCCGGCGAAAATATCGAGGATGCACCGCTGAGGGCTGACCAGAATGGTGCTGATGCCAAGTGCGTCGGCAGCCTTCAGGTTCAGCTCCGAATCGTCGAGAAACAGGACCTTGTGCGCCGCCAGGCCGCACTCCGCCAGCACTCTCGTGTAGATTTCGGGGTCGGGCTTGCGCAGATGGAGCTCGTGCGAGTAGAATGTGGCGTCGAACAGCTGCGACAGCGAATCGTAGCCGGCTGCCATGCCGTCGAAATGCCGCTTGTGCAGCTCGTTGGTGTTGCTCAGCAGGTAGACCGGCATCCGCGCCTTCAGCTTTTCGACCAGAGCTATTTTGCGCGCGTCCATTTCGCCAAGCATTGCGTTCCATGCATCAATCAGCTCGGCGTCAGTCACTTTACGATCAGTCTGGCTGCGCACGTATGCTATGAAATCGGGCGTCGTGGCAAGGCCGCACTCGTAGCGGCCGAGCAGCCCTTCGCCGGCATGGCTCTGCGATATTCTGTCGGGCAGACTGCGAAGCCCGAGGGCTTCGAATTTCGACAAGGTCGCCTTCAGATCTATGTCGATCAGTACGCCGCCGAGGTCGAAAATCACCGCGTCGAAGTCGTCCAGACGGTCAATTTTATCTGTCATTTGTTTGCAGTTTTATTGTAATCATATATCTTTGCAACGCTTTTGGTAAGGAAAGAGTAGCCAACGCAATCTTCACCGGACAAAAGTAGCAAGAATTCATCGAAATTCAGGGCCTATAGCTCAGTTGGTTAGTAGCACCTGACTCATAATCAGGGGGTCCCTGGTTCAAGCCCAGGTGGGCCCACATCACAAAAGAGACTGCTCGCTGAGCGGTCTTTTTTTTGCGCGCTGCCGTGCGCCCGCAGGCGTCCGGATGCAAAATGCGGTAGGGAGGCATCGTGGCCGCCCTACCGCATTTTGAGTGCGTCTGCACCGCTTTATGTCAGAAATTAGACCTTATCTGCTCAGCAATGGCTTCAAACTCTTCTTTCGAAAATTCTTTTCTCGGATTTCTGAAATTCATGTCCGCCTCGCTGTTGAGCGGCACCAAGTGAATGTGCGCATGGGGCACATCAAGCCCTAACACTGCAACGCCAATCCTGTTGCAGGCAATCGTTTTCTTTAGCGCCACAGCCACTTTCTGTGCAAATTTCATGAGTTCTCCCAAGTCATCGGGCTGCAAATCGAATATATAGTCGGTTTCCTGCTTGGGAATCACCAGTGTGTGGCCCTTGGCCAGCGGGTTGATATCCAAAAAGGCATAAAACCGTTCATTCTCAGCCACTTTATACGACGGAATCTCGCCGTTCACGATTTTTGTGAAGATACTTGCCATTATTGCCGAATTTATTGATTGTCAGATTCCTATTTCAATTATTTCGAATGTCATGATGCCGGACGGCACTTTGATGTCGACCTTGTCGCCGACCTTTTTCCCAAGCAATCCCTGCGCTATTGGCGTCGACACCGACAATTTGCCACTTTTGAGGTCGGCTTCGGTTTCGGGCACAATGTTATAAGTCATCTTGGCTTTGGTCTTTGCGTTCATGATTGTCACTTTGTTCAAAATCTGAACCTGCGAAATGTCAATTTTCGAAGCATCCAAAACTCGACTATTTGCAAGAATGTCTTTGAGTTTGGCAATCCTCATTTCGAGAAGCCCCTGAGCCTCGCGAGCCGCGTCGTATTCGGCGTTCTCCGAAAGGTCGCCCTTGTCGCGCGCTTCTGCAATCTGGCGCGATATTTTCGGACGTTCCACGCTTTCGAGCTGCGTCAGTTCTTCCTGCATCTTTTTGAGGCCTGCTTCGGTTACATAATTAATAGCCATGTCAAATTCCTCCTTGTTTTTCTAGTATATACAAAAAAATAAGAATCCTGAAATAGCCTTTCAGGACCCTTGATGATGGGGCAAAGATAAAGAATTATTTAATCTAAAAAATGTTTTAGTATGTTTTATTTTTCTCCGTCAATAGTCGCGGCGGTTCAGAATCTCGGAGGCGATGACGGCCGCGCGGATGTCGAATTGACACTGACAGTCAGCGTCTTCGACTTCAAACAAGACTTCATTTGCCTGCTGCCGGGCGGGGGCAGACGCCTTTGTGCAGGCCACGGTCTGCGCCGCTGCCGCGCCTGTGGCCGACGACTGCATAAGCACGGACTGCTTAGTATCGGCTGCGGCCGGAGCCGCAACCACGGGCTCGGGCGCTGCGGCCGGCTCGTGCCGATGAGGCTCCACGTCTTCAGGCCGGGCGTCATCTGGCTGCATTCCACGCTTGGCGGCGGTGGACTTCTCCGCCGCTTCGCGATATGTGCGGTAAACGAAGGTGAGTATGATTACCAGGAGAACTGTGAATTTCATTCTGTCATGTTTTTGGGCAAAGATAAATTTTTAGCCCGAGTTTGCAACCACAGCCTCACATTGTTATTTAACAGTATAAACCGCGCGGCATTCCGCTGATTATTTTTGGCCTTTCGGGGGGACAATTTGATTATCTTTGCAAGCGCTTAAAAAGACGACTCCTATCCACAAACAAGCATAACTATCTATGACTGAAGAAATAAGAAGAGACGACTACACCGAAGACAACATAAAGACCCTCGACTGGTACGAGCACATCCGGCGACGTCCGGGAATGTATATCGGCAAACTTGGCGACGGCGCTTTTGCCGACGATGGCATCTACGTGCTGCTCAAAGAGGTCATGGACAACTCGATTGACGAGTTCATGATGGGCAACGGAAAAATCATCGAAGTGGGCATCAGCGAAGGCGTTGTCAGCGTGCGCGACTACGGCCGTGGCATTCCGCTGGGCAAGGTTGTGGACGTGGCATCGAAGATGAACACCGGCGGCAAGTACGACAGCGACGCCTTCAAGAAATCAATAGGCCTCAACGGCGTCGGCATCAAAGCCGTCAACGCGCTCTCGACGTCATTCGTCATCAAGTCGTACCGCGACGGCAAGTGCAAGTTCGTCGAGTTCAGCAAGGGCCTGGTTCAGAAGGAGTACGACATCACCGACACCACCGAGAAGAACGGGACCTACATCGAGTTCTGCCCCGACGGCAGCATTTTCGAAGGCTACCAATATCGCAGCGAGTATGTCGAGCACATGCTCAAGAACTACACCTATCTCAACTCGGGGCTGAGCATCAGGTTCAACGGCGAGGTGTTTTCGAGCGAAAACGGGCTGATTGACCTGCTGGACGAGAACATGACCGAGCCGGGCCTCTACCCCATCATCCACCTGAAAGACGACGACCTCGAGATAGCCATGACTCACGGCGACCAGTACGGCGAGGAGTACTACACGTTCGTCAACGGGCAGCACACCACGCAGGGCGGCACCCACCTGGCGGCGTTCAAAGAGGGCGTGGCCAAGACGATTCGCGAATATTTCAACAAGAATTTCGACGTCAGCGACATACGTTCGGGAATGATTGCGGCCGTCAGCATCAAGATTCAGGAGCCGGTCTTCGAGTCGCAGACCAAGACCAAGCTCGGCTCCAAAGACATGGTCGAGGGCGGCACCAGCATCCGAAACTACGTCACCGACTTCCTGAAGGAGCATCTCGACAACTTCCTGCACAAGAACCTTGAGACGGCCGAGCTGATGAACCGCAAGATTCTGGCGTCGGAACGCGAGCGCAAAGAGATTTCGGGCATCCAGAAACTGGCGCGCGAAAGGGCCAAAAAGGCCAACCTCCACAACCGCAAGCTGCGCGACTGCCGCTATCACCTCTGCGACGCCAAGACCAAAGACGAGGCCAAGAACGAGATGATCGACAGTTCGGCAATCTTCATCACCGAGGGCGATTCGGCGTCGGGCTCCATCACCAAGTCGCGCAACGTCAACACGCAGGCGGTCTTCAGCCTGCGAGGCAAACCGCTGAACTGCTACGGCCTGACGCGAAAGGTGGTCTACGAGAACGAGGAGTTCAATCTGCTCCAGGCCGCCCTCGACATCGAAAACGGACTCGAAACGCTGAGATACAACCATGTGATCATCGCAACCGATGCCGATGTGGACGGAATGCACATCAGGCTGCTGCTCATCTCGTTCTTCCTGCAGTTCTTCCCCGAACTCGTCAAAAGCGGTCACGTCCAGATACTTCAGACGCCGCTGTTCCGAGTTCGCAACAAGAAAAAAACGCTTTATTGCTATTCGGACGAGGAGCGCGAAAAGGCCATCAAGGCGCTCGGACCCAAGCCCGAAATCACACGATTCAAAGGTCTGGGAGAGATCTCACCCGACGAGTTCAGGCACTTCATCGGCAAGGACATCCGCCTCGAACCCGTCAACCTCAGGCGCGACGACGCCGTTAAAGAACTGCTCGACTTCTACATGGGCAAAAACACGCAATCGCGCCAGAACTTCATCATCAACAACCTCGTCGTGGAGGAGGACTTGGTTAAATAACAAACCTTAACCCAAAGAATATCAGAATACTATGAGCGACGAAATAGAAAACGAACAGGGAGAATACGAAGAAATTGACGGCACCGCCCCCAACAGCGGCGAAAACAGCGAAACGCCGTCGTGGGAGAGCGAAGGCGCCAAGGTGAGCGCACTGCAGGGACTCTACAAGACGTGGTTCATCGACTACGCCTCGTATGTGATACTCGAACGCGCCGTGCCGCACCTCAACGACGGGCTCAAGCCGGTGCAGCGACGCATCCTGCACACAATGAGCCTATTGGAAGACGGCCGATACAACAAGGTGGCCAACATTGTGGGCGCCACCATGTCATACCACCCGCACGGCGACGCCTCCATCGGCGACGCGCTGGTGCAGCTTGGCCAGAAAAACCTGCTGATCGACACGCAAGGAAACTGGGGCAACATCCTGACCGGCGACAGCGCCGCCGCGCCCCGTTACATCGAAGCCCGACTGACGCCCTTTGCGCTCGACGTGGTCTTCAACCCCAAGACGACGGTCTGGAAACTCAGCTACGACGGCCGCAACAACGAGCCGGTGACGCTGCCCGTCAAGTTCCCGCTCCTGCTGGCACATGGCGTCGAGGGCATTGCCGTCGGCCTGGCATCCAAGATTTTGCCGCACAACTTCAACGAACTCATCGACGCCTCGATAGCATACCTGAAAAACGAGCCCTTCACGCTTTACCCTGATTTTCAGACGGGCGGATACGTCGACGTGTCGCGCTACAACGACGGCCTGCGCGGCGGAGTGGTCAAGATACGCTCCAAGATAACCAAGCTCGACGCCAAGACGCTCGTCATCAGCGACATACCCTATGGCAAGACCACCTCGTCGCTCATCGACAGCATTCTGAAAGCCAACGAAAAAGGCAAAATCAAAATCAGGAAGGTGGACGACAACACGGCGGCCAATGTCGAGATACTGGTCCACCTGCCGGCCGGCGCATCGCCCGACAAGACAATCGACGCGCTCTACGCCTTCACCGACTGCGAACTGCCGATTTCGCCCAACTCGTGCGTCATCTCCAACAACAAGCCGCACTTCATGGGCGTCAGCGAGATTCTGAAAAACAACACCGACACGACCGTCGAACTGCTGCACCGCGAGCTCGAAATCCGCTACGGCGAGCTCAGCGAACGCTGGCACATGTCGTCTCTCGAAAAGATTTTCATCGAAGAGCGCATCTACAAAGACCGCGAATTCGAAGAGTCGACATCGACCGACGAGGCCTGCGCCCACATCGACAGCCGCCTGGAGCCGTTCTACCCGCAATTCATGCGCGAGGTCACCAAAGACGACATCCTGAAGCTGCTCGAGATAAAAATGGCCCGCATCCTGAAGTTCAACTCGTCGGTGGCCAACGAAAAAATCAAGGCCATCGAAGAAGAAATGGAGCAGATAAGATACGACATGGATCATATTGTCGACTACGCCATCGCATACTTCAAACGCATCAAAAAACAATACGGAAAGAATCATCCGCGCCTGACAGAAATCAGATCTTTCGAAAATATCGAGGCGGCAAAAGTGGTGGTGCAGAACGAAAAGCTCTACATCAACCGCGAGGACGGCTTCATCGGCTACGGCCTGAAAAAGGACGAATATCTGTGCGATTGCTCTGATATTGACGACGTTATAATCTTCTATAACGATGGCCGCTACATCATCAAGAAGGTCGAGGAGAAAATGTTTGTCGGCAAAGACATCATGCACGTGGCCATCTTCAAGAAGAACGACACCCGGACCATCTACAACGCCGCCTACACCGACGGAAAAACCGGCATCTCGTATGTCAAACGATTCGCCGTCAGCGGCATCACGCGCGACAAGGAATACAACCTGACGCAAGAGACGCCAAACTCCAAAATTCTGTATTTCAGCGCAAACCCGAACGGCGAAGCCGAAGTTCTGAAGGTGATGCTCAAGCCCAAACCGAGGCTGCGGACCGTGGTGTTCGACTTCGACTTTTCGACACTCGCCATCAAAGGGCGCGCCTCGATGGGCAACATTCTGGCCAAGACCGAAATCCACAAGGTGGTGCTCAAGCGCAAGGGCGGCAGCACGCTCGGCGGCCGCAAAATATGGTTCGAGCCCGAAACGCTCCGCCTCAACACCGACGAACGCGGCAAATACCTGGGAGAATTTCAGGGCAAAGACCAGATATTGGTCATCTACAAAAATGGCGACTGCACAACCACCGGCTTCGACCTCGAAATGCACTACGAGGACAACTATCTGATTATAGAGAAGTTCGACCCGCACAAAATATGGACGGCGGTCTATTGGGACGGCGAGCAATCGTTCTACTACATCAAGCGCTTCAAGGTCGAGGGCGGCAGCAAGCCTGTCTCAATCATCGGCGAGAACTCGAAGTCTAAACTGACCATGATTTCGGACGAAGACCACCCGCGCTTCCAAATCAATTTCGGCGGCGACGACAAATGGCGCACGGCCGAGGAAATCGACGCTTTCGAGTTTATCGGCGAAAAGAGCATCCGCGCCAAAGGCAAGCGCCTGACGGCCTACGGCGTTTCGAAAATCGTCGAACTCGAGCCTCTGATCCCGACCGTCCGCACCGCGCAGGGCGAAGACGGCGAAACGTCGGAAAGCGAGGCCGAGCCGGAAAACGAGACACCAAGCCTGTTTTAGAAATGACGATTAATCTACAAGAATATGACTAATGTTAAGATAGGAGACCAGGTACGCTTCCTGAATGCCGTGGGCGGCGGATTTGTGTCGAGGATAGATTCGAAAACAATCTACGTCGAGGACGAAGACGGATTTGAAATTCCGGTCGGCGAGAACGAAATCGTCATCATCGATCAGAAAAAAGACAGCGCCCATGGCAAGCCAGAAGCCGCTGATTTTCAGAAGGTGGAAATCTCCAAGCCACGTCCGGCGGTGATGGGCGAAGTCGAGGAGATAGTTGCCGACGACAGCGTCCCGGTGGCGCACGACGCGCCCGAATCGGACTCACCTCGGTTCAACCTGGCCTTTCTGCGGAGCGACAACGGCAACAACGCCTACGTGAACCTCTACGCCATAAACGACTGTAACTATTTTGTTTTCTTCACTTTATCCGAAGCAATCGAAGGTACTACAAATGTCAATATGCTCCACTACGGCACGATTGAGCCCAACACAAAACTGCTTTTGGGCCGATACAACCCGCAACGCATTGACAACCAGACATGGCAAACGCAGCTGATTTTGTACAAACGCGGCAGGCAGTTCGGGCTCTATCCGCCGGTCAGCTCGTCGGTCAAAATCAAGTCGAACCGCTTCTACCGCGACAACGGCTTTGTGGATAATGACTTTTTCGACGAAAAAGCCGTCATTATACCCATAATCAAGAATGAATTTGAGCAGAAAATCGAAGAACTTGGCAACGCAGAATTGCTGAAGGCATCTAAACAGAAGGAAAGCCGACCCAAAGTTTCGCGCCCCAAAAAGGCCGGCGAGACTGTCGAGGTCGACCTGCACATCAACGAGCTGATTGACAACACGGCCGAACTGAAAAACAGTGAGATTTTGAAAATCCAGCTGGACGCTTTCGAGGCGGCAATGGCGGAATTTTCCGGATGCCGGGGGCAGCGCGTGGTTTTCATCCATGGCGTCGGCAACGGGACGCTGAAAACGGAGCTGCGCAAACGTCTTGACCGAAACTACAAAAAGGTGACGTACCAA
Organism: uncultured Bacteroidales bacterium; assembly: GCA_945607565.1. Lineage (GTDB taxonomy): Bacteria > Bacteroidota > Bacteroidia > Bacteroidales > Marinilabiliaceae > CALYZD01. The sequence goes on from CALYZD010000012.1 coordinate 13,843, forward strand.
GACGCATCGTTCAAAGAATACGGTTTTGGCGCCACGATGGTGATTTTCTAATCACCATCGGCCTTTGTTTTTGAACAGACTGCTAAAAACTATCAGTAAAATATAAATCGGATAGACAATAAAAAGTGTCGCAACCGTCAGCGAATCGACCCTGATTTTCCAGAATTTCCGCCCCGACCAAAGCACAGCGCTGTCGGTCATGAACTTTGCAGCGATTGCGGCCGCCGCCGTGCACCACGAGCCGGCTTCGCAGGCTGCCAGAATCAACGCGACCGGCCATGCCATGTTCGAAACAAAAATGACAATTGGGAAAACTATCATTTGCCAGTCGGTGTAACCCGAAGCCTTTCTGAACCAGCGCGTTCGCTGCCTGACAAATCCCTTCAAAGTCGTCGGGCAGCGAGTGGTCACCAAGGCTTGGGCCGATTTTGCATAGACTATTTTTCCACCGTTCTGTTTCAGGAACGACAGAAGGAAAACGTCATCGCCTGAAACGAACGCATCGTTAAGGTTTGCAGACATATACGCCTCGCGCCTGACGGCAAGGCTGGCGCCGTTGCAAAGAAAGGGCATTCCGGCCAGCGCACTGCCTGCCGTGCAAACCTGAAGTGCAAGAAAATCCAACTCGAACAAATGCGTCAGAAAACTGCCGTCACCGAGCATCGCAACCGGTGCAATCACCATGTCAGCATGGCTCGATTCGCATTTGGCGCATAGCGTAGAAGCCCATGAATCAGCCATTTGACAATCGGCGTCAGTGAAAGCCATCACCTTTGCTTCGTGCAGTGAACGGACCGCTGTTCGGAGCGCATTTTTTTTGCCACCGGGCCGGGTGTTGCGCAGAACCACAAAACGCGAATCGCGACCGACGAGCGACATCAGACTATTATATGTCGAATCCGCCGAATGATCGTCGACAAGGGCAATGGCGGCCGCCTTTTGCCGGCGCAGGCAGGCAAGGAGCGCCGGCACGTTGCCCGCCTCATTGTGCAGCGCTACGGCAATGCTGCCATCAGACGACTCGGTAATGCCTTCGTCGGGTGCTTTATGCCATGCAATCAGCCAAACAAAAATCAGAATTGCATATGCAAAAACGGCAGTCAGTATGGCTGTTTCTATCAAAATCATCAATCCAGCAATAAAAAAGGCCGATGCGCGCGCACCAGCCTCGATGTATTAAAAACTGATATTTATTCAGCGTTGACTATCCAACTTTCGATTCGATAGGTGTCGACAATTTTTTCTTGAACGGCCTCGGCATCTTCGAGCGTCGGCAATGTCTCTATCGACACCACAAACCAGCTGTCTCTCTGATACATATACGCATTTTCGAATCCGCGTCCCTGCAAATCTTTGACGCGCTGGCTGGCGCCGGACTCGTTTTTGTAACTGCCGACAATAATGTTGTATCCTCGCTTGACCTTGTTCAGAACCGGCTTTGGCTCCTCGACCACAACGGTGTCTTCGGCCACGGGCTGGGCAGGCTCTTCGGCCGCCTCTTCAACCACCTCTTCTGTCTGATTTTCATGGAAATAGCGATACACGACATTTTCTTTCCAGAAAACGAACAGACTCAGATAAACCGTTGCAAGCAACAAAATAAATATGAGAATCGACACCAAAATTCGTGTCGTCATGTTATTATTACTACTTGAAACCGACACAATCGGAGTAACCGGCGGTGTGGCGGTTGTGGTGTCAGAGCCGGACGTCTCGGACTTTTTCTCCTGTGGCTGAGCTGCTTTCGGCTGCTGCTCGGCTGGCGTCTCGTCAATCTTATGGCTGGAAACCAACTCGATGCCTTCGTCGCCGGCCGACGCTGAGTCGTTCTGTGCGAATGTTATCACGCCGTCCGCTTTCGAAAACGTGCCGATTTCGGGCATGGTATATTTTTCGCCCCTATCCAGAATCTCATTGACAGAGGCAATGAACTGGCGCATCTTCTCTTTTGCCGCATCCTCGCCAACCGATTCATTTTTAGCAATATAATCAGTCAGCAATCCGTCATCATAATTCAGATATTGATTGAACAGAATTTTGACGCCATTGTCGTTCGACACCAACAATGCGCCCAGACCTGGGAGGTTGACACGGTTGTTGGTTTTGATGAGTTCAAGGATATATTTATTCATAAAATATACATTTCAGATTGTCCAAAACGCCATAAAGATAATCATAAATGATAAACTATGGGTATTTGCGGTTAGAAAACCGAATCATGTTTAAATTTTAACCGTTTTTGTGACATGTATCAGTGCCAGCACCGAGCCGACAATTGCCGGAAGTGCGGTGTTGACAAGCCACACGACGAGCACTGCCAAAGCAATGGCCGGCAACGACGCGCATGGCGCAAAAACGAGCGCCGCTGCTCCACCTTTTATTCCGAGGTCGGCGATGAAGAACGAAGGAATGAAAGTTATCAGAAAATAATAGACCGGCAAGCGCGTCAGCAACGCAAGCACGTCGGCGCCATCGTCGAGAAAGCAAAGGCAGCAAAGCATCTGAAGCGAAAAAACGGAATATCGCACTGTGGTTACGGCGAAAGCCTTCGAAAATCTGCGTATATCATTACAAATCAGCTGTTTGATTAGCAGAATTTCCCCTCTGACCATCCGCGATTTGAGAACAGCCACCCACCCGGCCACGACCACCGCAAACAGGCAGACAACGAGGACGGCCGAATTCGCGCTCGAAACAAACATTATCGGACTGAGAACCATTGAAATAACAAATCCTGTCGCAATCACAGCCGACATCATGGCACTCGCCAGCAATGATAATGTAACTTTCTGAGCATTAGTGGCTTTGCCGTACAAAGTCCTGGCAAAATGCTCGCCCGCCCGCGCAGGCGTGAACGACCCAAAAGCCGAGGCGGCAAACGTTGCCTTGAGGCAGTCGAAAAAACTTGCGTCTGTCACCGACTTTAGCAAAACTTGCCAGCGGAGAGCCTCAAGCAAAAAATTCAGAAGCATCAAAAGTATGTTCAGAAGCAAGAAAAGTGCGCCGCTCCTCCCCGAAATCCTGGACGCCACAGAAAGCAAAGAATTTGAATCACTGAGCTTTACAGCAATCGCCACCAGACAGAACAAAGCCATCAAAACAACGACGACGCGATAGACGACTTTCGATTTAGACCCAATTATTTGCACACAAGTAGTGTTTACGAGTTTGGCTTTGCTTACTTTTGCGCCGCAAATAAGCGAAACAATCGCTGACTTGCAACTCTTAACGCACAAAACGAGGTTAAAATGGTTCAAACGGTCAAAGCCAAAAAGTATCTTGGGCAACACTTCCTGAACGATCTTTCGATTGCAAAAAAAATCGTCGATGCACTGAGCGACGACAACAAAAACGTGTTGGAAGTCGGGCCGGGAATGGGCGTGCTGACTCAATTCATAATTCCACGAAACGGCTTGAATTTCAAAGCAGTAGAAATAGATGCCGAATCGGTCGAATACCTGATCAAAAACATTCCGGCGCTGCGTGACGACAAAATAATTTCTGCCGATTTTCTGAAAATGGACCTCGACTCGCTATTCGACGGAAATTTTGCCGTCATAGGCAATTTTCCCTACAACATTTCGAGCCAGATTTTCTTCAAGATTCTCGAGCACAAAGACCGCGTGCCCGAGGTGGTTGGAATGCTACAACGCGAAGTGGCACAGCGCCTTGCATCACCTCCAGGAAAGAAAGACTATGGCATTTTGAGCGTTTTGCTGCAGGCTTACTACGACATCGAATACCTCTTCACGGTCGACGAAACGGCCTTCACGCCGCCGCCCAAAGTCAAGAGCGGTGTCATTAGGCTAAAACGAAACCGCGTGACACACCTCGACTGCAACGAAGCGCTCTTCAAAACCGTCATCAAAACAACGTTTAACCAGCGGCGCAAAACGATTTGGAACAGCATCCGCGCCCTGTCGTTCGACCACGAAGCGGTTCGCGAGCACCCGTTTATGAAAATGCGTCCGGAGCAACTGAGCGTGAGCCAGTTTGTGGAACTGACCAACATTGTCGCGCAGAATGGCAACAAGCAATAATATCCTGAAAACCAAGCGTATTATCGCTTGGTTTTCACAAGCACTACACTTCCGTACATATCCGGAATCGCCACAAACGATTCGGGTACAGTGGCAGCAAAATCATTCACGGCACGACGGACGTCGTCCCAGTTATGATTATAATCATGGATAAGCATCACGCCGCCGGGCGACAATCGAGCATAGAAAGCTGCGAGCATATCGCTTAGCAAATCATAGTATATTATGTCAAACGACACGAAAGAATATGTGGTATCAACTCCATTTTCGCTGACATTTTGCTTTACGTCACCGGCATAGGCAATTACATTAGAATTTCCCTCTATACTTCGGATGACTTCCTCTTTAGTAAGGTTTTTCGTTTCCAAAACCTCTTCTCTGACTTGACCGTCGCAGTTTTCGCGGACGCCATGCAACGGCTTCTTGTCGAACTTGTCGAACAACAGCAACTTACGCTGCGGCGACAAATGGTGCATCACACTTGCAAGCTCATAACCGTCGACACCAACGCAAGCCATATCACCAACCACATCATTATCATCTATTTGCCTCATCAGAAACCAAACAGCATAAAATCGGTTCCTGTCCTTGAATCGGGCCTCAATCTTCTCGACGGCTGGCAAGATGTGCTTTTTCCGACGGTCTTCCTGCCACGCGTATGGCTTGAACAACTTATACGTCCATTTGCTCCAGAAAACGCTTAGCAATAGCAGCACGACTATGTTGATGAATACGATATTCATCATAAAAATTATACTCATAGCATCAATTATTGTTTTTTATCAAGACTTTTTCGAGTGTCACGCAAGATGGTATTTCATTTTTATAATGAGTGACATAAATCAATGTTCTACCATTCTGCGAACAATATTTTTCTATTATTTGCTTTGCCAATCGTTTTTTGCCGACGTCCAAACCGTGCAGTGGCTCGTCAAGAATCAGCAGATCAGGATTCTTCACAAAGACACGGATCAACAGAATAAGCCGCTGCTCCCCATACGAAATCTTGAGAAATGATCTGCTCGACAAGTTCTCTGCGTCAAACAATCTCATCCACACCAACGCGTCTTTGCGCTGATTTTCATTCGGTTGCCGATAGAGACCAATGGTATCGAAATATCCGGAAGCCACGACATTTAGACATGGGATGTCCTGACAATAGTACGTATGAATGTCGGGCGACAAATAGCCGATGTGCTTCTTGATTTCCCAAATGCTTTCGCCGGTGCCTCGTTTTCGACCGAAAAGCGTTATATCGTTTGCGTAGCTCTGCGGATTGTCGCCACAAATCAAGCTCAGCAATGTCGACTTGCCGCACCCGTTTTCGCCCAGCAGTGCCCAGTGCTCGCCTCGCCTCACAGTCCAATCGACATCTTTCAAAATATGGCGCGTCGGGTATCTGACATTCACGTGATTCATCTCCACAACAACGTCCGAATCGGACACGAAAGAATCTTGCCCTTCATCCTGAAAATCAGGCAACTCAACGCCATCTAGCACACAGAATAATTTTTTATGCAGATCTTCTGCCGCCATAAAATCCGATGCCGGCATGACCTCACCGCAAGTCAGGTTTGCCACCGGAAGGACTTCGTCGACCCAATTCGGTATGTCGCGAGGATTCGACAGCAGCAGAACTATATTCAAACCGTTTGATTTAGAAAGGCTTCCAAGAGTATCGCTCAGCATCTCGCGCGACGCAGCATCAAGACCGATGAAAACATTGTCGAGAATGAGCATCTTGGGGTTTTGAGATAGACTTTGCGCTATCAGGAACTTGCGCAGTTCGCCGCTCGACAGTGAAATCAACCGTTTATCAAGCAATTCCTCGATGTTGAACATTGGAACACAGCGGATCAACTCAGCCGCCGACCGACCTTTCAATATGTCGCGGACCAGCGGCGACTCATCAACCTCCGTTGCGTTCCACCTTTGCTGATAATAAGTCGTCCGCCCGTCAATCATGGAATATATATCCCTGAACGACATCAGTTTGATTGCCGAGCTTGACGCCTTTGCGCCGTTTTCTTCGCATCTGACCTCACCTTGCCTAAGCGCTATATTGCCTGTCAGCATGTCGGCCAACAGGCTTTTCCCGCTTCCATTGGCGCCAATTATCGCCATGTTCCGTCCAAATCCTACACGCAGGTTTATCGGATGAGCTAACCTATAATTATCGAATCGAGCGTCTGCATCGACTACCGTTACTCCGAACATTTTGCTGAATCATAATAAAAAAATCATAGCCGACCTTGGCCGGCTATGAGATAAAAAATCGAATAATAATCATCTATTGATCAGGGCATTTCGCTTTCCGAATATTGCTTGACCAACGAGAGGACGGCCCTCGCACAACCTTTGCTTCCATTGGGGCAGAAGAAATGCAATTTATAGGCTCCCGTTTTAGAGCAGACGAACTGGAATGCCTTGTAAGTCTTTCCCGATGCGGAATTGGTACCAAGCATTTTTTCGCCATCAAACAACTGAACCACAATCTGTTCGCCATTCCCTTCGCCATTAGCAAGGTTCAACTGATAGTGCGTGCGGCTGTTCAATACAACAGAAAACTTCACACCTTCTGCGCCGGCGACATTAATATCGAAGTCCTTTATGTACTGAAAAGTACCCATGTCTTTGAGTGCTTGCTTCATCAGATCGTCTCCGCACTGTGCCGAAGCCGCGAAGAAACCACAAAGGAATGCTGCTACTACAAATATTTTTTTCATCGTCATTTTTTCTAAAATTTCTCTCCTTAACCTACAATAAACTGGCGTGCAGCCTTGATTTTCTCAATTATGGCAGTTACCTGCTCAGGCGTAATCTCCACATGGCTGATTTCGTTCTGCTCTATCACAAGCATGCCGTCAACCTCCTTGGTGGTGGGTTCTCCAAATTCGGTCGTGATTTTCACGCCGTCGTAGCAATCCTTAATCTTCTGAATCTCAGCAACCAGAGCGGCAAAATTATTATCAGCACGACTGAAGTTGTTCAGGATTATCAAAAGAATATTCACGATGTCCTTCTGCTCGCCCAGGCGATATATAAGATCCTGGTCGTTAGTCTGTTCGATAACAACGCAAGTGATGTATATGCCTTCGAGCCAAGCGCCGGCAACAATGGCCGTGCTCACATTGCTGCGGTTTTGCTCGCGCAGATACAGATCCATCTTGTTGAAGCTCGACACCGACAGTTGTTTCAGAGAGTCAAGGTTTGTGCTGTTGGTCGCCAGACGTTTCAGAGTCGTGAAATCCAAAAACTGACCTACATTCACGCCTTCGGCTAACTCCTTGACTGCGAGCAGATAAGACACCACAACAGTATTCTTGTTGAATGTATTAATGTAGCCCAGATCTGCGCTATAAACGCCAAGGTTCAAAGCTCTTTTGAAACTCGTATTATAGTTCTTGATGTTGTCCGGCGAGTTCAAAATCTGCTGCGAGAAACCTGCACCTGATTTCTTGATCTGATTTGCCATTTCGACAGGAGAAGATATGTTCTGTATCATATCCTGAACCACATTTTCAGAAAGCTGAAGTGGCGCATTTTTCAAACTATCCGGAATTTCGAAATCGCTGTCAGAAGTCTCGCTGCTTGAGCAGCCGGAGCAACCTGTCATAAAACTTAAGCAGCAAATGCTTGCCACTCCCCAAAATAATCTTTTGATAATCATGGTATTTATTGTTATAGTTATTATTTTTTCTTAAAAGATGGCAGTTTTTTCACCAACTTTATTTCTCCCAAATATTCAAAAATTTTGCGAACTAAGTCGTAGTACAGAACGAAATACATGAAAATGGTCAAGACCCATATCGAGGCGACATTGAACCATAACGTGTCCCAATAAAAGCCTGCAAAATATTTCTTTGGCGCAAAGAAATGCGTTCTGAACGAGAATGCGCTCGTCGGCTCGGGCAGTTGATATATCGGGTCAATGATTTGTATCAACTTGTTCCCGTCACGCAGAATCTTGTTTTTATCAAATGTCTTATGAACGATTTCCGACACGCGCTCGTTATAATATTCGTCCTTGAACCTGTTGAATTTCTTCTCGTTGGTGGCCAGCAGGTGCGAAATTGTCCGCTCTCGCTGACCGTTGGCCTGATAGAATTCATCTTTATAGACCTCCTCCAATCTGCGCAGATAACTCTTGGCTGCTTCGTAAACGTCGTAATCGAATGCATCCTGCTTCAGCGAATTAAGCATACCGAACTCTATCGTCGGATTCCGGCGCATTTCGTTGCCCAACTCGTTTTTGAGCAATGCCAAGTCCGACACATAAGTCGCATCTATCGACTTCGCCTTGTACTTGTCGATGCAGTGATCCAAGACATTATTCAGTTCCGGCAGATAATAAACCTGCTTGAAATCGGCCCGACTTTCTTTCATCTCCATGTCGAACATGCCCTTCTTGAACTTGTTGTGCCGATACTGGTAAACGATCAGACCTTCGTAGGCATAGCGCGTCGGGATGAACTCGGCCACAAACGGGACTTTGTCGATCGAAGTGAAATCTTTGTTCAGTTTGTCGAATGTGAACATTGCTCCGCCAAGAACCATCTGCGGGATCATCAGCAACGGAATCATAATGTAAATCGTCACAATCGAATTGAACGTCGATGATATGATCAGGCCCAGTATGTTGGCCGAAACCGATACCGAGAACAGCGTGAACCAGAATTCGGGCGTCATGCCTTTGAAGCCGATCACGAAATTGCCGACCACAATGAATAGCAGCATCTGAATGGCCGACAAGCCCATCAGAATGAGCACTTTGGACATCAGATAAGCCGAGCGACTTAAGTTCAGAAAGGCTTCGCGCTTTAGGATTTTTGCGTCTTTGAAGATTTCTTCCGCACTCACAATCAGGCCGAAAAACAAAGCCACGATGATTGCCATGAAGACATAAATCGGCACATTTTCGTTTTCGCGGAAAACGTACACGTCAGAATCCGGGTCCACAATGTAGCGGATCAGGTAAGCCAACACGAAACCCAACAACGGCGCTTCGAGAATGTTGAGCAGAATGTACTGTGTATTACTGATTTTTGCCCAGAAATCGCGTGTGGTGTAAATCCTGAACTGCTTGAACCAACTCGGAATATTCAGTGAGCGTGGAGGCGGCGTCTGGACCGTTTCCACTTTTGGTATCGTGATTTTTTCCTTGTAGAACTCGTTCCACTCTTCGGGCTTTACCTTGCGTTGGTTGGTGTAATTACCGTACTCGTCTATCACATTGGCGTCCAAGATGTTGAATATAAGTTCCGGATTCAGATTACCGCAAGTCGGGCACTCGCCGACCTCAGAGTTAACTTGAGAATCAAGCGTTTTGAAATATATCAACGACTCGCTGGGGTTGCCGTAGTAGACCGGATAGCCGCCCGTGTCGAGTATGAACATCTTGTCAAACATTTTGTAGATGTCCGACGAAGGCTGGTGGATGACCACAAAAATGAGCTTACCCTTCAGTGTCAGCTCTCGGAGCAGATTCATGACGTTTTCGGAGTCGCGCGACGACAGACCCGATGTAGGCTCGTCGACAAACAAAACACCCGGCTCTCTGATCAGCTCCAAGGCAATGTTGAGTCGCTTGCGCTGGCCACCGCTGATCATCTTGTTCAGTGGCGAACCGACCGTCAGATCTTTGCGCTCGTAGAGGCCTAAACTTTTGAGCGTGGCACAGACCATTTCGTCAATCTGCTTCTCGTTCTTGTCGCGAAAACATAACTTTGCGTTATAGTAAAGGTTCTGATACACTGTCAACTCCTCAATAAGCAAATCGTCCTGCGGTATCAGACCGATGACACCTTCGAGAGCTTCTTTGTTGGTGTGGAGATTGATTCCGTTGATCAGAACCTCGCCTTCGGTCGGCGACTCGTTTCCGCACAATACGTTAAGCAACGTCGTCTTGCCGGCACCGCTGGCTCCCATGATGCCGATGAGCTTGCCCTGCTGCTCGGCCAAATTGATGTTCCGGAGGCCCAATGTGCCGTTCTTAAACTTATAGCTGACGTTTTTGACCTCAAATGAAATGGGCGAAACGTCGCCGTCTTTCATGAAGTTGGCGACAACGTCGGTGTAGTATATCGGTTTTCCCTGGGGCAACTTGATGAAACTGCCCTTAGGGAAAATGTAAATTCGCTCTGGGCTCAACAACAGACCGTTGAGATACAAATCCTGAGAACCCAAATAGCGCAGAAAGTACAGATTGGCGCTTTTGACTCTCAAGATATGGATTGCGTTGTCCAATTTAGGCACTTGGATGTGCAACGCCTGGGAAAATTTGGATTCCTTGTCGTTAACTACAAGAATGTCAGGGTAATCAACATTTGCCGAGTCGGTGTTGACGTTGAAAGCCTCGATTGCTTCAACTTCGGCCTTATCGAGCTTGAACACCTCTGCCACCGTATTTATGATGGCCATTCGCTGGTCAGTGAATTTCTGGTCGGCACTCACCAGTTCGTACAGGCGGACCAGAACCACAACCTTTTGCTCTCTGTTGAGCTGCTTGTTGATTTTTTTGCAGATTCCTAAAATCTTTACAGAGTCCCTCATCGATGTCAACTGAACTTTTCCATCGTCTGAAGTTTTGTCCGCTTCGGCATGGTGCAAGAACAGATCGAAATATGCCTCGACCGCTTCGGTGTCGAGCTGCATTTTCAGAAACGTCCTTACAAATTCTGTCTCATTCGACTCTACGCCACCATCTTGCTTGGCTATCAGGCCAAACAATTGCATTAGGGCTTTCAGGATCTCCTCACTCATATTTAAAGAATTATATTCCTAAGAAACGCTGATGTTTCTTAGGAATATTGATGTGTTTTAATATATAACGTAGTCAAACGGTATGCTGACAATATCGGCATACTCCTCACCGGCTTCGAGCATGTCGTCCTCGTCTTCGCGGTAGTTCCACTTCACGGAAACATTGTTCCCGTTGTCCATAATCTCCTCGAATTTCAACAGAACGTCGAGCAGAACTTTCGACGAAGCCGTGTTGAAATATTCCAGCTTGAATGTCACAACTGTTTCGGGATTAGGAGCTTGCGCGTACTCGTCAATCCACTTCAATATCGGCTCGTAGAACATGCTGACATCTTCCGGAAGCGAGCGTCCGGCAATTTCGAAAATACCCTTTTCCTTGTCGAGCGTCACCGATGGCGTGTCTTCCGTACCTTTGATATTTATAACTTCCATTTTTTGCAATTTAAAATTCGATTAATTTCTTGATATAGTTGTGATAATGATGAAGAAACTCAATTCTGGAGTGAGGTCTTTGAACTGATAGTCGATCTTGTTGCCAGATTTTTTGGCAATGTCGATGAAGCCAAGACCGGCGCCACCCTTTTCCGATATCTTGCCTTCTTTGATCTGCTGCTTGTACAAAGCCGAAAGTCCTTCTTTATCAAGGCTGTTGATGTGCTGAAGAGTTTTTTCGAGAAATTCTTTTTTCTCTTTTTTAATCACGTTGCCGGTAATCACGTTGTACGACTCTTCGCCATGGCTGACAAGCACGATTCCACGACGGCCCTCGCCTTCGTCATCACTCATAGGATCAGCATGTTTGCTGATGTTCTGCAAACATTCAACCATTACGTTGAAAACTTTTCGCTGCACCTGGTTCGACTCTTCGTTCTTCACCATGTTCTTCTCGGTGAGTGCAGTGAATGTTCTGGTAATTTCCTGAGTCACAACACCTTCGTAAACCAGATTGATTTCATTGGCCTGCATCGTGTGATACAATTGATATGCGAACTCAAGAAAATCTTTATTACCGCTAATCTTATTCATAATCTTCCAATTTTTACAGTGTGTAAATATACTTAATTAGTACAAATCTATAATTCTATGCCAATCAATAATACGTCATCGACCTGTTTTTCATCGCCTACCCAATCGTAGAAATCCTTCACAACTTCCTGAGATATTGCACTCATGCTCTCCGAAGAAGTTCTTTCGAGCAGCTCTCTGAATTTTTTCGTCTGATATTTTTTCTTCACGCCCGGGCCGCCTCCCAACTGGTCGGGCAGACCGTCAGAGAATACGAAAAATCTGTCGCCCTGTTCATATTTTATGATATTATTTTCGAAATTATTTTCCGGTTTTTTGGCCAGCGGAATACCGCCAATGCCTTTCCTTGTCCCCTTATACTCAGTAAATTCGGAGCCTCGCATATAATAGAGCGGACGGTGGGCGCCGGCAAACTGAATTTCCTGCTTGTCGCGGTCTATGCGGCAGAGGCCCAAATCCATACCGTCGCGGCCGTTGGCGCCGTCCTGGTCCTGCCGCAGCGTGGTCCGGACGGCCGAATGCAATCGGTCGAGCACTTCGGAGGCCGGCAGGTCGCGGCCGGCGTCGGTGATGTTGTTGAGCAGGAAATATCCGATAAACGACAGCAAAGCGCCAGGCACGCCGTGCCCGGTACAGTCGACGGCAGCGATGTAGCAAATGTTATCGAAGTGGAACATCCAGGGGAAGTCGCCACTGACCACGTCCTTGGGCCGATAGAACATGAACGACCTCGGGAAATACTGCTGCAAGACATTGGTATCAGGCAAGATGGCTGTCTGGATTCGTTTCGCGTAGTTGATACTATCCTGAATCTTCTTGTTCTTGTCCTTAATGTCCTGCTCGATGCGCTTGAACTCCGTAACGTCGTGAACGGCAAACAGTATCGACTCCAGCTCGTCGCTTTCGGCAAGTTCGGGAATGGCCTTCACCTCCACAATTCGCAATTCGCCATCCACCTCGACTTCGATTTCGGAAATCATGTGCTGACGAGTGCGCTTTATCTCCTTCAGCGTCGAACCAACATACTCGGTGAAATTCTTGTCGATGTCGACCTCGGTTATCTTCATTTTCATCAGCTCGGACGTTGGCATGTGCATGAAGCGCGAGGCGGCCGGATTGACATAAACCATCTTTCCAATCGTGTTGGTTCGGATAATCATATCCGGCGAGTTTTCGGACAGCGACTGCATACGGCTCTTCATACGTTCCTCACGTTCTGCGCGTTTGCGTTCCGTAATATCGCGGGTATTGAAAATGAGTCCTCGGATGGCAGGGTCGTGCAAGAGGTTTTTGCCTTGCGTTTCGAGGAATATTTTTTCGCCGTTTTTCTTCAGATAGGTGTACTGCTCCATCGCCTCGCCGCCGGGCGTGGCAAGCAGATAGTCGAACATGGCGCAGATGTTGCGATAACCCTTGGGCGTCATCATTTCGATGTCCATGCCGTGAACCTCGTCGCCGGGGTCGTAGCCAAGGATTCGCCTTATCGACGGGCTTTCGAACAGCAGGTCTTTGTTTTCGTTGTAAATTGATATGAATTCGGAGGCATTTGTCAACAGCACCTCCAGCTTCTTCTGCCCATTCTCGACCTCCTGAATCTTGGTGGCCAGCAGTTTGTTGCTCTTCTCCAATTCCGCCTGAGCATCAAGCATTTCCTGAGCATTCTGATGCAACTGCTCCTCGTTTTTGCGGAGCGTGGCCGTCATCTGCTGCGACTCCCAAAGCAATCTTTCGGTTTTTGCACTGATATTCAGGTTATAAATTGTGCCGCCTATGATCGAGCACAACTCTTCGGCCAACGACAAATAATATTGCGGGAGCTTCGTTCTCAGAAAACTCAACTCAAGCACACCCTGAGTCTCGTTTTCCTGAAGCAGAGGAATTATCAAGAGCGATTGCGGCCGTTGATCACCCAAAAGGCCGGATGTGATGGTGAAATAATCGTCCGGGATTTCGGTCCGGTAGATCAACTGACGCTCGTAGGCGGCGGCGCCAATCAGTCCTTTGCCCATCGGAATAGAATTTTTCTCGTAGCGACGACGCCCGTAGGCGTACTGCGTCACAAGGTCCAGCGACTGGCCGTGCAGCAGATAAAACGCTCCTTGCACGGCGCCATAGTAGCTCACTACGCCTTCGAGCACGTTCTCCGACAAATCTTCTATCTTGTTATGAAGACGCATTATGTCGGAGATTTTTTCTTTGCCTTTCGAAACCCAACTGAACTGTTCTTCGCGTTCGCGCGTCACTTTCAGGCTTTTGCCAAGATTCATCAGGGTTTTCTGCAACTCGGAATTTTCGTTTATTGTCAGGTCCAGGTCTTGACCCGACCCAATCTTTCCGGCCAGCAGAATGCTCTTGTCAATCTGATTCGAAAGATTTGCAATCTGCTTGTTCAGTTTCGAAAGATTCAGACGCTTGAAATTGACGATGCACAAATAGGACAGCGGCACAATCAGGGTCATGGCATTGAACAGCCACACAAAAAAGTAGCGATGGATGAAACAGATGTTCCGGAACGATACGCTAAAGCCTAATAAATCCATTATCGCCACCCAGCCCAACAGCATGACAAACACCACTGATATGACTACCGCATACCACTGCATCTCGCTGAAACCCCTGGGAGACAGATACCTGACGATATCAACAATATTCGTATTGCCTTCTTTCTTAGACATTTCTCATTTTTCGTTTATAATACTATCGAAAGCCCCGTGCACACATCATTCCATATGTCAACAAGGCCCAATTTGCCGAAACTTGAAATTTCAATAACGCCAATCACTTCGCTGTTCTTTTTTAGCGGCAAGAACGATAGCGAAACTTTGTTTGTCGAGCCCAGACCGGACAAAACGGTCAGATAGCTGTCTGGCACATCGTCCACAACCACCACTTTCCCAGACGAATAGGCCTGCCAGAGAAATCCGGCTCCAGCCTCGACTTCCCTGACGACCGGCTCGTCGCTGAGTGCAAATGTGCCTGCCAACAGACATTTCCCGGTCGCTTCATCATTCAAATATACTATTCCACCGCAAATTTCGTAACATTCGGCCAGAGCCTTCATCAAAAACTGTCCGGGCAGCGAGCCGGGCTCGGCCGCAGCCCTGTTGCGCGCAACGGCGTTCACAAACACCTGACTCTTGAGGCCGAATGTCTGCTGATGGCGGGCTATCGTCTTCATTTCCATCAGCTCCGACTTCAGCGAACGCAGTTCGGCCTCTCTTTTGCGCAGGAGCAGATGCTTTTCGTGAACCTCGCTCTTGCTGTTCTCGACAAGCCGGCGCGCCACTATCAGTACATACAGCAGAATAAGAGCAAAGAATGCCACAAACACCAGATTTACAGAAACATATATAGTTTCGCGCAAACTATAGGCCGCAATCTGCCAGACGGCAAACAGCACCACGCCGACCGTCATGATGACCAGAAGCCATGACACCTGGTTCTTGGAGTATCGCTCCGATACGTTTTTGACGATTGTCTGCACCGACACCGCCAGCCAATCTTTCGACCGTGCACCGAATGCTGACATTGATACCAATGCCTGTCTGACAACCGTATATATTTTAACAAAATATTCTTTCATACCAATTTGTTCAAAAAATCGATTATGCCGTCGGGCGACAGAATCAAGTCCGGGGTCATCAGCCGCAATGCCGACTTCGGCATGGTATCGACCTCGGCCGTGAGCGGATCCTGCACTATTGTGAAGCCTTTTTTGTCGGCAATATCCTTCAGACCCTTTGCTCCGTCTTTGTTGGCACCCGTCAGGATTATCCCTATACATCTGTCACGAAAAGCCACCGACGCCGACGACAGGGTGTAGTCGATCGACGGCCGGCTCTGATTGTTGAGTTCCTCGATGGAAAGCGAAATCGTTCCGTCAAATTCCACAAACATGTGGTAGTTCGACGGCGCCAGATACACGTTGCCGGCCTCGATCTTCTGTTTGTCGGCCGGCTCGATGATTGGCAGCTTCGATTTCATCCGCAGACTCTCGACCAAGCCGCTTCGGACGTGCTTGAGGCGATGCATGCAGATTATTATCGGTATCGAAAATTGCTTGTCCAAATTCGACAACACCTTCAGTACCAATGCAAAACTACCGGCAGAACCGCCAATTACAACTGCTTTATATTTGTCGAAATCCTTGCTCATACTAATTTTTCATGTACACTTGCTCGTCGGCGTTCAACAAAGCATACAACGTTTTGGCCGATGCCGGCAGGCTATCCTTGATTCCTATCGAAAGCAATCCGTTGGCATTCAGCCTTGTATGCAGAAACGCAAACACATCGTCCTGCAACTCTTTGCCGAAAAGCAGCGAATTGTTCCTGAAAAATATCAAATCGTATTTCGTTTCCGAAACATCGTTCAAAAACCATTTCTTCTCGAACGTCACATTGCGCATCAGGTCGGCGTTTATCTTGCAGTCGAAATCAGATTTCGCAAAATAATCGTCGAAACTCCCGGTCATCTGCGTCCGCTCAAAGTTCGACCGGTTGATTTCGTCCATCTTGGGCGTCACGATGCCCGAGGCAATCGCATCGAGCCCGGCCTGCGACGAGTGCTGCACGTTGATTGCAGCCTTGTCCAACAGCCCCAACTGGCTCAGGATAATCAGCAGGCCATACAGTTCCTCGCCACTCGAAATATCAGGGAACCAAACGTTTATCTTATCCGAATATCGCTGAGGAATAATCTTTTTCATCAGACGCCAATAGGCCGGGTCGCGAAACAGTTCTGCAACCGGAACTGACATGTTGTAGCAAAATCTGTCGACGAACTGCGGATCGTCCAGCAGCTCCACAAACTGCTGCTTCTTCTTGACCAGCAGCTTGTCGAGGACGAACGACAACCGTCTGCGAAAAAAAGACAGCCCATATCGCGAGAAAACCACGCCGGTTTTTTCGTCGACCACTGGGAGCAACTCTTTTATGTCAGAATATCCTAAATACATCACAGTTTGGTATAATACATCCCGTCCTTAACATATCTGCCCTTGAAGGTCAGCGGCAACATCTCGCGCTTGCCAAGCACCAGCGAACCGCCCTGGTACATCCGCTCGGTCAGCGTGTTTATGACTTTTATCTGTAGATTTTCCTTGAAATATATCATCACATTTCGAAAGAAAACGACATCTACTTTGTAGGCAAAAGGCAGTCTGTTTGTCACCAGATCATATTGATAAAACTTCGGTTCTTTCTTCAGAAAGTCTTTTACCGAAATCGTGTCGTTGGCCTCGTCGATGTCGAAATAATCTTCGAAGCGCGACTTGCTGCCTATCCGGTGCATCACTTCGTCAAAGTTGTTGCGATAGCTTGAGTTGAAACTCTTGGCGTAGACCCCGGCACGCGCCTTCTGCAACATGTTGACATTGATGTCGGTACCGATTATCCTGCACTTGTCGAGCACTCCGAGCTGGTGCATGAGAATCATGTTTGTGTACACCTCCTGCCCCGACGAACAGCCGGCATGCCAGAATGTCAGCTTGTTTTTTTTTTGCAACTGCGGATAGAGCCTGTCATACAAAAACGACCACACGTCAGGGTCTCGAAACAGCTCCGTGGTGTTGACCGTGATGTCGTCAACCAGCTTGTTGATAAACGATGGATCCTCGCCGACCTTTCCAAGCATCTGCTCGAGCGTCATACGATAGTCGTCCTGCATTTTCTGAATACGCCGATAAATCGAGTTGTCAGAATAATCACAGAAGTTGTATGGCGTCCGTTCGCTTAGTTTTTCCAGAAAGGTCTTGATTTCCATAAAGGAGCAGGTTAGAACAATTCAACTTCGACATTTTGAATGAAGGCCGTAAACGAATGGTCGTCACCCACTTCGGCATCCGAGAGCAAGAACAGAACCGGGACTTCCTCGCCATATTTGTTCTTGATCGGCACCTCGCGGCGCTCGCCGATGATTTTCTTTTCGTCGGGCGTCACAAAGGCTTTGATGAAGGCGTTGTCCTTCTTGGACGTGTCCGAAAACAGCATCTCCACGTTTTTACCAAGGACTTCGGCGCGTTCGTAGCCCCAGAGTTTTTCGGCGGCGGCGTTGAAAAATTCGAGCACACCGTCCTTGTTTGTGGTGATGATGGCGTCCAGCGCGCCTTCGAGCGTCTTCTCGTTGCGCACCTTCACGGCCTCTATTTCCTTGAACTGCTCTTTCATTTCGTTGCGCGCATCCTCGAGCATTATGCCAAGTTCCTCCTTGCTGCGCTTCATTTCCTGCTCAAGTTTGACCTGATCGGCAATGTCCGTTTCGAGGCTCAGGATTTTCAGAATCTCGCCCTCGTTATCAATCACGGGCGTGTAGGTTGACTGCAGCCAAACCTCATCGCCCGATTTGGTTCGGCGACGGACGCGTCCGTTGAATGTCCGGCGCTCGCCGATTGTGCGGAGAATCTCGTCCAGCTCCTCGGTGTCGTCCTTGAAGAAGAATATCTTAAGATTCTGACCTTCAACCTCTTCGGGCTTATAGCCGAATGTCTTCAGGAAGTTGTGGTTGACGTTTATGATTGTTCCGTCGGTTTCGAATTCGCAGCTCATGGCGGCATGGTTGATGGCCTCGATGATACCCTTGGTCTCGATTTCGCGACGCTCGTTCTCCTCTTGCGTAGCCTGCATCTCTTCGAGGTTCTGCCTCAGTTCCTCCTCCTGCTGAGCCATCTTTTCGGCCTGAATCTGAGTCTCTCTCAGCAGTTCGGACGTCTGGATGTTGGTCCGGACGGTCGAGATGGTCTGGGCGATACTTTCGGCCGTCTTCTCCACAAAGTTGATCTCGTACTCCATAAACGGCTTGAACGACGCCATTTCGATGACGCCGAAAATCTCGTCGTTGGCCTTGAGAGGCACCAGCAGCAGCGACCGCGGGTTCGACTCGCCGAGGCCGGACGTGACCGTGATGTAATTGTCCGGAATGTCGGTGATATAAATCGTTTCCTTTTCGAGACCGCAACGGCCAATCAGGCCCTCGCCCCACTTTATGGTTTTGTCGGCAAATTTCTTGCGATTGAAGGCCACGAAACCTGTCAGTTCGAAATATTTCTGTCCGTCGGACGATGTGTTGAGAATGAAAAATCCGGCCTGATTAATCTTCATATAATCAACCAGATACCTGATGATATTGTACGACAGCACCTCCATGTTGTCGTTGTTGCGGCGCAAGATTTCGGCAAACTGTGCGACGCCGTTGGTCACCCACGTGCGCTGGTCTTCCTCTACCCTTCGCTGCTCCTCGATGTGCTTGTTGCGTATCATGTTCTCGCGCAGGCGGTTGAGTGAATGGCCGAGGTGGTCGTCTTCGCTTTTGATGTCGAGCTCATTTTCGAAATGGCCTTCGCCGAGTTCGTCGACGAATTCGAGGACGATTTTCGAGCGTTTCTCCTCTTCGATCAGCGAATGGTTCTGGCGACGGATGATTTTCGACAGTTGCCGAGCCAGAAAATATCCGGCAAGCGCAAGGATGACCGGGAGTATGAAAATGATCCACAAGCCGGGGAATATGTTAACGAAATCGGATATTGTCCTATCCGTTTCGTGAAAGGCCTCAGAGTTCATACCGAGAAGGATTATGATCAGCGTCAGGAAGACGCCGAGAAGAAAACCCCTCATCGCATAGGTTGTGACGATCCTTTTGACTTTTACTTTTTTCATTGATTCTTAAAGATAAGATGGTTTCTACAATCAACTTTTCATTTGTGGCGCTGCAGGAATTGCGGCATGGCGTTCAGCGGCATGACCTCGTCGACGGCGCCGGCCTTGATTGCCTCCTTGGGCATTCCGAAAACCACACACGAGGCTTCGTCCTGCGCGATTGTCAGCGCGCCGGCATCGTGCATCTCCTGCATGCCTTTGGCACCGTCGTTGCCCATGCCTGTCAGAATGACGCCTATCGCGTTGTTGCCGGCATAGCGCGCCGCCGAGCGGAAAAGCACGTCGACCGAGGGCCTATGGCGGTTGACCAGCGGTCCTTCCTTAACTTCGACAAAATATTCCTTGCCGACCCGCTTGAGCAGCATGTGCTTGTTTCCGGGCGCTATCAGGACGCGGCCTTTGTACAATTTGTCGCCGTTTTCGGCTTCCTTCACCTCCAGTTCGGATATCTGGTTGAGGCTGTTAGAGAACGAACGAGTGAAGCCTTCGGGCATGTGTTGCACTATCGCTATTCCGGGCATATTGTTCGGCAGCTGACGCAGCAGGCTGCGGATGGCCTCGGTGCCGCCCGTCGACGAACCGAGCACTATCACCTTGTCGGTGTTGACGATTATGTCGTTGCCGCCGCCTTTTTCGAGCATCACGTCGGCTGAATATTTGGGGCGGACTTGAATTGTAGCGTTTGTGACCGGCTGCGACGCGGCCGCCGGCTCTGGCGCCTGACTCTGCTCAAACAGTTCGGGCTTCTTGCGCGAGAGCTTGGCGTGCGCTGCGGCTTTGACGACGTCGCAAAGCATAATGTGCTCTTCCTGGAAGAACAGATCGGGATTCATCGTCGGTTTTCCTATTATTTCGCTCGCGCCGTACTCCAAAGCCTTGAGTGCGGTCTGAGTTCCGGCAGTCGTCAACGATGATATCACCACAACCGGAATAGGATGCTGAGTCATTATTTTTCGCAAGAAAGTAAGACCGTCCATTCGCGGCATTTCTATATCCAACGTGATGACATCCGGCACTTCTTTCATTATCTTTTTCACCGCAATAATCGGATCGGCCGCAGTGCCCATCACTTCGATTTCGGGGTCGGATTCCAAAATCGAAGACAATGACTGACGAACCACTGCCGAGTCATCAACGATAAGAACTCTTATTTTCTTACACATTGCAATTTCTCCTTAATAAACTGATTAAAACGAGAATTTCAGAATTCCCGTTTCTCCAAAAACTTATGCCTTACTTCACCTGTGTCTGTGAAGAAAAGTATCTTCCGTCCTCTTTTCCCTCCGGTGCTCGACCCGACTACCGGAATCTTCTTCTCCTCCAGCATTATTTTTGCTATCGTTATGTTCCTTTCGCCTATCATGGTCGAAGAGCGGACGCCGCCGATGTCCAGCAGCTCGCCGCCGCCAAACACTTTGGCTTGCAGGTCTTCCAAACGGCTTCCCATGCTCAGCATCTTTTCGACCAATTTGTCGATGGCAATGTTACCATATTTGGGCGATGCCAAATCGTTGCCGCTCCACGAGGGCAACATGTAATGGTTGATTCCACCGATATGCAGGCGCTTGTCCCACAAACAAACTGCTACACACGACCCCAGCACCGTCTTGACGACGTAGGGATCTTTACTGGCAAAGAACGACGAAGGATATAAAAAATGTTGTAAATATTCCATTCGTCTATGTCTTTAAAATATCTCGTCTCCCTCGTCAAAAAACATGTCGTCTCCCTCTCCCGTGAAGCTGTCCACCACATTTTGAGATTCCGGAACCGAAATTGTGAATGTCGTGCCCTCGCCCTTCTGACTCTGAATCTGAATGTCGCCGTTCAGCACGTCGAGCAATGCCTTGGTTATCGACAGGCCCAGGCCGTGACCCTGGTTGATCGAGTTGATGCCGGTGTCGAGTCGCTTGAAGCGGTCGAAGATGATCTTCTGGTTCTTCTCCGAAATGCCGGTGCCGAAGTCCTGAATCGAGATGTGAAGCACGTCGTCGTCGACCCATAGCTTCATGATTACCTTGCTGTCTTTATAGCTGTATTTCACTGCATTGTTGAGCAGATTGCACAGAACCTGCTTCAGCTTTTCGGAGTCAGTCTTGTAATAATAGTTCTTGCCGAAGCCGAACTCGATGTCGTAGTCGAGCACGATTTCGATACCCATCTTGCGGGCCACCACCGAGAATGAGTCGATGACCGACTGCACCAGGCTCCTGACGTTCACCTTGGAGATGTTGGGGGCGATTTCGCCGGCTTCGATCTTGGCCGCCGTGAAGATGTTACGCAACTGGAAATCGAGGTTGAAGGCTTCGTTGTGTATCAATGCGACCATCGACACGACCTTCTTCCAATCCTGCTTCTCGACCGAAAGAATCGACTTGGACAAGCCGATTATCGATGTGAAGGGGTTGACGATTTCGTTGGTGATATTTGATATGAAGTGGCTTTTCAAAGCTTCGGAATCTTTCAGCCTCTTGCTCACTGCCTGATAATCGGCAGACATAGCATACAGTTTATCTTCAATAGACTTGCGTTCTTCCAGCCTCTGCTTCAGTTCCTTTAGCAACTGTTTGTCCGATAGGTTGTTCATAGTTTTCGTTCTCTTTATGTTCGTTCTCTACTTTTTTCTGAATATAGTCGGCTTTATGTTTTCCAAGGGCACGTTCATGTTCGACACCGATTCTGAATGGCCAATGAAGAAATATCCATCAGGCGCCAGATGATGGCATAGTTTGTTGATTACCTTTTCTTGCGTTTCGCGGTCAAAATATATCAATACGTTTCGACAAAAAATCACATCAAATGTTTCGTTGATATCATAAACCGGATCCATCAGGTTCTGATATTTCAACTTTATGTTCTTCTGCAGCAAGGGGCTCACCCTCACCGTTGGATTTGTACGGTCTTTGCTGCGCAAAAGATACTTTCGCTTGAGGCTCAACGGCACAATATCGACCGATTTTTCGGGATAAACCCCTTTCGAAGCCTTCTCGATGACGTTGGCCGATATGTCCGAACCCAGCAGACTGAATTTCATCTGCGGATGCTCTTCGATGAACTCGTTCACAACCATCGATATGGTATAGAGTTCTTCGCCACTCGAGCATGCTGAACTCCAGATTTTTACGTCGAATCTGTTCTTCTGCAGAAGTTCGGGCAGCACCACTTGCGTCAGAAAATCGAAATGCACCGATTCGCGAAAGAAGTCGGTCTTGTTCGTCGTGATGACGCTCAGGAAATCATACAGCTCGTTTTTCTGGCCTTCGGGACTGAAAAAGTATTTTCTGTACTCCGAATACGACTTCATGTTCAGCTCGCGGATGCGCTTCAGCAATCTGCCCTGCAACATAACCCTCTTGATGTCGGGCATTTTTATTCCGTATTCGGAATAAATGTAATCGCTGAATGCCTTGAAATCCGAACTTGACAATTCGGCTTTGAAGCAATCCATGTCGCTGTGCATGTTTTCGTCGAGGTTCATGTCAGTTTGCCGTTAACGAAATAATATCCGTGTCCGAAAATATCCTGTCCGCGTTGATTATCAGAGCCAGCGTGTCGTCGTCGCCCTTGACGGCGCAGTTGACGTAGTCCGGCTTGTACTTTCCTTCGATGGGCTGCTTGCGGTCGTCGTCGATTTCCATCACCTCCGACACGTGGTCGACGGCCAAAGCCACATCGAACGACTCGCCTGCCGAGTTGATTTTCAGCACAATGACACACGACTGGTCATTGAGTTCTATCGGCTTCATGCCGAACTTGACGCCGGTGTCGATGAGCGGTATCACGTTGCCGCGATGCTCGACCAGTCCGAGCAGATATGGAAGATTGCTGGGGTTCGACTTGGGCTGGACGTATTCCATGATCTCAACCACGCTGTCGACGTGCACGCCATACGTGTTGCCGGCAACCTTGAATGTCAAATATGAATTGATTATCTCTTCCATGATTCCTATTTCTCCAATATATTCGACATCTCTTGCATATCAATCAGATACACAAATTTATCATCATATTTCAGCGAGCCTTTCATGGTCTTGGTCAGGCTGTTGTCTATGTTCAGAACCACATTCTTGTCCAGTGTCTCGACGTTGGCGTCGAACACATCATAGACTTCGTCCACAAAAAAGCCAAGCAGCGAAGTGTTCTCGTCGTCAACCGAAACCACGATTATCGACGCCTCGGGCTGCGGCTCGTCGGTCTCGACGCCAATCAGTTTTCTGAAATCAATGACCGGTATCATATTGCCATGGTTGTTGACGATGCCCATGTAATACGGCTTTGCAAGCGGGACGTTGGTGATGGTTGTGCGTTCCAGAATATGACGGATCACCATCGTGCTCAGACCAAAATACTCGCCTGCCGACTTGAATGAGGTTATTGACTCTATTTTTTCGCTCATGGCTTCGTTTTTGACTTTAATGAATTGTTACTCAGATTCCTTCTTTTTCAGACGGCGCTGATTGTAATAGTTTATGAGCCTGTTGGTGTCGATCACCAGCGACAGGCTGCCGTCGCCCATTACGGATGCGCCCGAAATCATGTCGATCCGGCGCATATAGCGGCCAAGCGGCTTCACAACTATCTGATATTCACCCACAATCTCGTCCACAACCAAGCCTACGCGACGGTCGCCGAACTTGACTAACAATATCTTGCGCTTGGCGTCGTCCTGCTTTTGCGAATAGAACAATTCGGCCACGTCGATATACGATATCTGCTCGCCCTGATACAGAAACGACTTGCTCAGTCCGCTTTGGCTGAACTCGACTTCGACAAAGGTCAGAATCCGTTCGATGTTCGACAAGGGGACGACATATTGCTCGCCCTTGACTTTGGTCAGCAATCCATCGATAATCGACAGTGTCAAAGGCAACTCAAGAGTCAGCGTGGTGCCCTGATCTTTTTCGGAATCCACAATGACGTCGCCGCGTATTTCCGCTATTTTGCTCTTCACGACGTCCATGCCGACGCCTCGGCCAGAGACGTCGCTGACTTTTTCGGCCGTGGAGAAGCCGCTTGCGAAAATCAGGTTCAGTATTTCCGACTTCGACAGCGTGACGCCCGGGTCGACAAGGCCGCGCTCGATGCCTTTTTTCAGCAGCTTGTCGGGGTCCATGCCTTTGCCGTCGTCCGAAATCTTGATGATGACCGACGAGCCGGAGTAGAACGCCTTGAGCAGGATGGTCCCTTTGGGGTTCTTGCCTTTCTTGATTCTTTCTTCGGGCAGTTCGATTCCGTGGTCGGCCGAGTTTCTGATGATGTGCAGCATCGGGTCCATCAGGTGCTCGATGATGTTCTTGTCCAGCTCGATGTCGCCACCTTCGACCACAAATTCCAGCTCTTTGTTGAGCGTCTTGCTCAGATCGCGCACAAGTCTTTGGAAACGGACCAGTTCGCCCTGGAGCGGAATCAGGCTCATCTCGAACGAGTTTTCGCGCAACTGACGCGTCAGTTTCTCCATCTGCTCGGCCATGGCAATCAGGTTGGGATCGCCGTTTTTCTCGGCAAGGAGGCTGAACTGCGCCTGCATCGTCACAAGCTCGCTGACGGCGTTCACCAATTCGTCGATCTTGGACGAAGCCACACGCATGGTCGATATTTTGGCATCGGCTGCGGCCTTGCCCTTCTCCTCCTTGGGTTTCGGGGCGGTTTTTTTGACAACCTTGAACTGCTCAAAATCAGCGGCTTTCAGATACTGCTCGTCGGCTGCGGCCTTTGCGAGCAACGCCACGAGCGGCTCGGGCGACTCGGCTATGTAGTTGCCCGGAACAAGTTCGGCAATGTCGACCTTGCACTCGTCTTCCACAAAAATGAACACATCCTTGATGTCGTTCACGTCCTGCTCGGTCGAGAGCAGCACCTGCCAGCGTATGCCGAGTGTCAGCGGCTTGAAGTCGGCATAAGGAGGAATGTCCTTGATGAAGGCCATTGTTTTCCAATCGCCCATTGCCGTCAGGTCGTCGAGGATGAACAGCGGGTTGGTGCCGTTATCGAGCAGTGTGGGCAACGGTTCGATTGTGATCAGATAATTCTTCTTGCTCTGCGCGGCTGGCGCGGGCGCTGCCGGGGCCGGAGCCGCTGGCGCCGCCGCCTTGGAAGCCGCTGGCGCCGAAACGTCGGGTGTGAAATAGCGCTGGATTTTAGCTATGTACTCCTTTTGACGATTGATGCCCTCCTCATCGGTCAGGTCGCCCAAGTCCAAGAGTTGACGTATGTAGTCCAACGACTCGAAAGTCAGCGAGATAATTTCTTTGTCAACGGCCAGCTTCTTGTTTCTGACCATATCGAAGATTGTCTCCAGATTGTGCGTGAACGCACTCAGATCGTTGAAGCCGAACATGGCGCCACCACCTTTGATGGTGTGCATCGATCGGAATATGCGCTCAACGAGCTCCTCGTTTTCCGGCTCTTTTTCGAGTTGAAACAGAGCCTCTTCGAGATCGGCCACATTGTCGAGCGCCTCTTCAACAAACTTCTGTTTGAATTTGTCTAACATACGTTCTTTTGTCTTTTCTAACTAATTGACTGCACTTTGCGCGAGGCAAGCGTAACTATCTGCTGTGCTTTGAAAATGCTCCTACCTGATGACGCGCGAAATGGCGCTCAGCAGTTTGGCCGGAACGAACGGCTTGATGATCCAGCCCGTTGCGCCGGCTTCCTTGGCTTCCATTTTCTTTTCGGTCTGCGATTCGGTGGTCAGGAACAGAATCGGAATGTGCTTGTAGGCATCCATTTCCCTGACTTTTCTTATCAGTCCCAAACCGTCAAGATTCGGCATGTGGAGGTCGGTTATCACGATGTCGATGTTGCGACCATCCAAATACTTGAGGGCATCTTCGCCATCGACACCCACCAAGACTTCGTAACCCTCGTTCTGAAGAGTGAAATTTACGACCTCACGAATACTTTCAGAGTCATCTACTATTAAAACTGTCTTTGCCATAATTCCTATGTTAATTGAAATGTTTTCTTTTTGTGTCTATTTAAGTTGGGATTCCAAACCCGATTTCTCTATCAGCTGCACCAGGTCGGGCTTCAGCGTCGCCGTCACGGCAAACGGCAGGCCGCTGGCCTTCCACGTTTTGCGGAGCGATGCTATGAGCTGGATGAACGTGATGTCGACGTTTTCGGGGTTATCAATCACGACTTCCAACGCCTTGTCGATTGCAAGTTTCGAGGCAAGATCTTCGTTGATTTTCTCAATATTGTTGATTATCAACTGCCCCGAAAAGCGGATTTGCGTTGCACCGTCTTTGCCGGCCGATGTGCTGATTTCGAATGGCATTCCCATGATTTATCGTTTAGAATTTTTCGTAGTTTTCCAAATCGTACTCCGACGTTGTCCCAAGATTTATGGTCGTGCCCTTCTTGGTCGCCTGGTGCGATGCCGACTTGTTCTCGGCAGCCTTGGGAGCGGCGGCGGCTTTGGGCTCGTCCTGCGGCTGCGGCTGGCTTTCGGGCTGATCGTCGTCAGGCTGCTCGGCCGGCCGGGCGCTGCGGTCGGCGGTGTCCGACTCGTCGATCTTGAAGAATTCGACAGCCGACTTCAGGTTGGCGGCCAGCGAGCTCAGCTGAACCGAACCGTTGGTCAGTTCGTCGCTCGACGAGGCGTTCTCCTGCGTGATGACGTTCAGGTTCTGCATAGCCATATTGATCTGCTCGGCGCCGGTCTTCTGCTCGATGCTGGCTGCCGATATTTCCTTGATCAGGACGGTGGTCTTTTCGATGTCGGGGACGAGGGCTTTGGCCTTTTCGCCGGCCATCTGCGACACCTTCATGCCCTTGTTGACGAGGCCCACAATCTCGTTGGCGGCCTGCTTGCTTCGCTCGGCCAGCTTGCGGACTTCGGCAGCCACCACCGAGAAGCCGCGGCCATGCTCGCCGGCACGGACGGCCTCGACGGCTGCGTTGAGCGCGAGGATGTTGGTCTGGAAGGCGATGTCGCTGATGAT